>NZ_JAKFEB010000097.1:0-2014 GCF_036677305.1 Brevundimonas sp.
GTCTCGGTCGCGTTCATAGACCAGCAGGTCCAGGGCCGAGCGGATGTAGTCCGAACTGATCCAGGCGTGCGGCATGTCGCCGATGAAGCGGGGCTCGCGCTCGTCGCGCCCGACCACCTCGGCCCAGCCGTTCCAGGCGCGCGGCCGCATGTCGGCAAAATAGAAATCGAGCGCGCGCAGGGCGTCTTCGCGGCGCCCCAGACGAACCATCGCCCCGACATTGCGCAGCTCGTAGGGGGTGTAGTCCTTCCACGCCTGACGGTTCTCCTGCCGGGCGGTGAAATTGGCCCACCATTTGTCGAAGGTGGCCTTGAGCAGGTCCTGCGGCAGCTCGTCGATCAGGCCAGCGGGCGACAGGGCGATGGTGGTCGAGGTGGCGTCGAAATCGCCCCGGTCCGCGGCGCCGGCGATCCAGTCGATGCCGTGCACCCGCGCCGTCGCCTCGATGGAGGTCATGATGTCGGTGCGGAACTCGGTCTCGGCGGCCCGGATGCGGGCGGCGGCGGCCGTGTCGCCCAGCGTGTCGGCGATGAAGGCGGCGTCGCGATAGCCCAGCAGGCCCCAGAAGTCGTCCCAGTAGCTGTAGGCGATCCTGTCCGAATAGCCCTCGTGGCTGATCGTCGGAGGCAGCAGGCCATACAGGTGGCGTTTGTCCGCCGCCTGGAACTCCGCCGTCCGGGTCGAGGCGCGCAGGGTGTCCATGTATCCGATGGCCGCCTGCACCTGCGGCCAGACCTCGCGCAGCAGGGTCTCGTCGCGGGTGTAGCGATACGTCTCGGCGGCGAGGAAGACGAACTCGCCGTGGCTGTCGTTCTCGGGCACGGGATCGGCCCCGCGGCTGTCGGCGCAGCACGGCACCTTGCCGTTGTCGAACACCAGCGGCGCGAACCAGCGCAGATAGTCGGCGGACAGGTCGGCGTGCCCCAGCCGGTTCAGCCCCTCGGCCATCATGGCGCCGTCGCGGATCCAGCTGCGGTTATAGGAGCGGGTGCCGGGCTGGAGGATCGGTCCCTGCCGCGACATCAGCATGTGGGCCAGCGACGAGCGCATGACGTCCTCGATGCGCTGGGCCTGGGGCGGCAGGGTCAGGTCGAAGCGGTCCAGTTTGCCGCGCCATGAGGCGGCCGTTTCGCTCAGGGCGCGGACGAGGATGGCGGATGCTGAACTGTCGCCGCCGACGATCTCGCTGATGTTGTGCACCGGATCGAGCGACGAAACGAAGCCGAACGTGCGGGTGTCCCATGGCGCGAGGGTGACTTCATACAGGAAGGCTCCGGCAGCCAGACCTGAAGCGTCGGACAACGTTCCGTCGTACGGAGCGGGGTTTCGATTTGCCGCAATCAGGGCCTGCGGATTCGAGCCCTCATCGAAAGCGGACCAGACGATGCTATCCGGCCTGTCTCCAAGCATGGTCGCCGAAGGGCCGCCATTGGCGATCAGGATGCGCCCGTTCTGGACTTCGAATTGACCGATCGGACTGACGCCCCCGGGGACCGTAAGGAACTGGACGGGACCGTTGACCTGCAAAGGTCTGAACGCGAGCGCCAGGGTAAGGGTCAGCGGTCTCGCGGTGGTGTTGGTCAGATCATAACGACCGAACAAATCGCCCTTGCCCGGCTCGCCGCGCGCAAAGGAGGTCACCTCCAGCGTCCAGTCGTCAGCCTTCCATGTGACTGTGGGGATCGGCAGATACCCGTCCTCCAGACTCTGGCTGATCTCGACATCCGCCCAGGTCGTCAGCCTCCCGTTGTCCAGCACGAACGGTTCGATCGACGGGCCGCCGCGGCGCAGTTCGATCGCGCCGTCCTCGCCCATCAGGGCGCTCTCGCCGCCGCCGTCGATGCCGACCAGCGTCCAGTAGGGCTGCTCGCCGACGAAGCCGCGCGGATACAGGCCGCGCCGGCTTTCATCCGCAACGGCGCGCATGAAGGTCGTCGGCGTCTCGCCGAACGACAGGGGCTCGATCTCGAGCGCGTTCAGGGCGTAGGCCTCGGCGCGGCGGGCGTTCAGCATC
>NZ_JAKFEB010000098.1:0-9844 GCF_036677305.1 Brevundimonas sp.
CCGGCGATCGAGCCGCCCCGGCGCCGGACGAGCGGCGCACCGGAAAATTTCATCTTCGGCAGGCGTAATCCCGGTTCCTCATGGACCGGCGCCGTCAGATGTCGCTAACGGTCGATGGCCGATCACGAAACCGGGGCTGGAACGAGTGCGGGAAGAATGATGCAAACGAAAGCACCCGAAAAGCACGGCCTTGATCGCGCCCGCCTCGATCGTCTCGCGCCCTTTCTCAAGGAGCGCTACCTCGACACGGGCAAGCTGCCCCATGCGCAGCTCCTGGTCAGCCGCAATGGAGAGATCGTCCATTTCAGCAGCCAGGGCGCGGCGCGCGAGGGATCCGACAAGCCGATCGACGAAGGGTCGATCTTCCGTATCGCCAGCATGACCAAGCCGATCACGTCGGTCGCGTTCATGATGCTCGTCGAGCAGGGTCTGGTTGCGTTGGACACCCCCGTTCACGACGTGCTGCCTGAGTTCAGGGATGTCGGCGTCTACAACGGCGGCGGCGCCGGCGTGCCGTTCGTCACCCGGCCCGTGGATGCGCCGATGCGTATGCTCGACCTGTTGCGCCATACCTCCGGGCTGACCTACGGCTTCCAGAACCGCGGCAACGTCGATGCGGCCTACCGGGCCGGCAAGACGAACGCCGGGCCGCCGGAGAACTGGCACGGCGAGGCCGATCTGGACGCGTTTGTCGGCGATCTCGCCCGGCTGCCGCTCGAATTTTCTCCGGGCGAGGCGTGGAACTATTCGGAGTCGACCGACGTCCTCGGGGCCGTGGTGCAGCGGGTGTCCGGCCTCCCGCTCGACCGCTATTTCGCCGAGAAGATATTTGCGCCCCTCAGGATGCACGACACCGGCTTTTCGGTGCCGGCGGACAAGGCCGACCGCCTGACGGACTGCTACGCCTGGGCCGGCCCGTCTCTCGGGCGGGTGATGTACGACCGCGCTGAATCCAGCATGTGGCTGCGCCGGCCAAGACTGCTGTCCGGCGGTGGCGGACTGGTCTCGACAACGCTGGACTATCACCGCTTCTGCCTGATGCTGGCCAATGGCGGCGAACTCGACGGCGCGCGGCTGCTGGGTCGCAAGACCCTCGACCTGATGACGATGAACCACCTGCCCGGCAAATCGGACCTGTCGAGCCTGTCCCGGTCGCTCTTCAGCGAGACGACAAACGCCGGCGTCGGTTTCGGGCTGGGCTTCGCGGTGACCGAGGATGTCTCAAGGGCGATGATCCCCGGCTCCGCGGGCGAATTCTACTGGGGCGGAATGTTCACGACCGCCTTCTTCGTCGATCCGGTCGAGAAGCTGCACATGGTGTTCATGACGCAACTGAGCCCGTCGCTGCTCTATCCGATCCGCCGCGAGCTGAAGACGCTGATCTATTCGTCGCTCACCTGAGTGGCGACCGGAGCTGAGCGGCGGAAGGGCGTCCGATCGCTTGCGTCGGCCGGCGTTTTCCGGGAGTCTTCCTGCTCCTCGTCCGGTGGAGCGCCATGACTGGCAGTGCGACTGAACTTCAGGAGCTCATTCGCGCCGCCCTGGGATGTTCTCCGGTCGTGGCGGAGGCGATTGCGGCGCACGCCGTGGCCCGGGACTATCCGGCGAACGCCCTGATCCTCCGCCATGGCGACCGGCTGGGGCACGCCTGGCTCGTGACGGCGGGCCGGGCCCAGGCCCTGGTCTATGCGATCGACGGCCAGATGGTGCTGGTGCACGAATATTTCGCCGGGGATCTCTTCGGGGCGGTTGCGGCCGCCGATGTCTGGCCGCTGGAGGCGGAGGTCGTCGCCGCCGAACAGACCAGCGCCGCCTGCGTGCCGGCCGCGGACTTCGTCCTGCTGGTGGAGCGCCACGGGTCGCTCGCGCTGCTCCTTGTCCGCTCGCTGGTGGGCCAGTTGCGCGCGACCAGCATGAGAATGGTCGACCGCACCACGCTCTCCGCCCCCGGCCGGGTGTACGCCGAGCTTCTGCGGCTCGCCCGGCTCGGCGACGGAACAACGATCCGGCCGGCTCCTGTACACGCCGCCCTGGCCGTCCGGGTCCAGAGCACGCGCGAAACGGTCTCGCGCGCCGTCAACGCTCTCGAGCGGCGCGGGATCGTTCGCCGCGACAATGATGCGCTCGTCATCGTCGCAGGCCAGCGTCTGGAGGAGATGGTGGTCTAGGGGGCGGCTCTCGTCAGGGCGTACAACGGGATTGTCTCTCCCGCCGCCGACAGTTCGCCGACGTAGGGGCATTCGCCTCCGGTCATGGGCGTCCAGCCGTTCAGGGCGGCCGCGAAGCTTTCAGTCACGTGGATGGCCCCCGCCGGCGTGGAGACCAGCAGGTCAGACGTGAGGCCGGCGCCCGATCCGAAGAGCATGGGCCCGTCTCCGAAAGGACTCCTGGCCAGTTGTGCGACTCCGTAGTGACCGGCGATCCGGGGCGCGTCGGACCCGAATTCCCGGCTGATCAGGTTCGCGGCGTCGGCCGCGGCGGCCGGATCGGGGAAGGCCAGATGGAGGACGTTGGCGACAAACGCCGGCGTCGTCAGCGGCGGAGAAGCGCCCGCCAGCACTTCCGCGACGCGCCCGAGCGCCGCGCAAATATCTCCGCCTGTCCGCTCATCAAGGCTTACCGCCAGCAGGGCCGCCAGAACGCCGTCCCGAGGGCGTTCTGGAAGCGACCGGGCCCGGCCGTCGGCGGCGGGCGGCCGAGGCAGGTCCAGCTGCGCCTGACGGCGCCCGCTTCGACGCCACTGGCCGCCGATCAGACTTGTTGCGCTGGTGGCGCTTTCGGGATCGGTCAGCAGCAGCTGGACGGCTTCGCTGGCCAGCGACGCGGCCTTCATCGCCGCTCTTCCCATGGCGATCTCGGCGGCAAGGCGGATGTGGAGCATGGTCGTCGCGGCGAGCCCCGGCTCCACCACCCGGACGCTGGTCGCCCGGGCGAGAACCGCATCGAACCGCCGGGGCCAGTCGCTTCCCAGCGGCGCCGCCGACTCGGCGCGGAATACAGCCGCCGGCGCGGGCAGGACCAGATGGAGTTCGGCGCCCCGGGCCAGCACCCCCTCGGCCACGATAACATCGGCCCCGCCCGCCAGCGCGCCCCAGGCGAAGCCGATGCGCTCCTCGGCCAGGATGGCGTCGATGCGCGCCCGCAGGTCCGGACTGTCGACGACGCCCATATGTCCGGCGAAATGCAGGCTGCGGGGCGGTTGCATCGGGCCGAGCCAAGCGGCGTCCGCGCCGAGCGTCTCCAGGATCAGGCTGAATTGTCGAAGGGTCGAGGCATGGTCCTCCCATGCCTCGGGGGCCAGGCGGCAGGCGGCCTCCAGGGCCGCCTGAGCCTCGCGGGTCCGGCCCAGCAACAGCAGCGCCTCGGCCCGCGTCGCTCCCAGGTAATAGGGGGTCTCAGGCCCCGTATCCCCGGCGTCCAGCTTGGAGAGGACCCGCTGCGCGCGCTCTTCCGCCGTCGGACCGTCGCCGGCCAGGAGGGCGAGGGTGGCGGCGTTGATCAGGTGATAGGTCGCACCGCTCAGATCCGCGGCCCGGGCGTAGGCGTCGCCCGCCTCGCGCCACAGCCTCGGGCGATCCGCCTCCGGCGACCGCCGCGCCTCGTCCTTGAGCAGCCGGCCATGCACGCTGAGCGTGGCCGGGTCGTCGGTCACGGCGGAAAGCCCGGCCTCGTCGAACAGTCGCCTCGCCCGATCCAGGGCCCCGGACCGGGCGAGGGCGATGATGGTCGGCAGGACGGGGGGAGGGGAGGGTGTCAAGTCTCCTCCACTCCGTCGCACTCGGGATAGCCGCAGCGCCCTCCGTTGCACGGGCTCGCGTCATGGATCGGGAATTTGCCGCCGTCGTTTGGAATGTCGGGATCGATCGCCACAGGGTCGGCTGCAAGGCTGCCGAAATTGATATGGCAGTGGAATTTCTGGTGTTCGAATTCCTCTCGCTGCGTCGCGCTGAAATAAATGATCCGGCAGTCGTCGCTCGTCGGGCCATTGGGGCCGTCGTCCGGAACGTTTCGCCGAACGTGTCGGAGAGCTCCGTTCGCGTTGCCATAGTTGGCCGCCGCGGTGATGCCCGGATGGTTCTTGCGGAACGTCCAACCGGTGTCTTTGTCCAGTTCTATGACGATGTAGGAGGGAACACCCACGTAGATGTCGACCGGTAACGGCTTGGTCTTCAATGGGTCCTTGCAGTGCTTCTTCCGGGTACAGACGGGAGGTGGAAGCTTTTCGTCATTGAGTCGGCTGTTCAGGAATTTGCGAAGACCGGCTTGGGGCTCGTTCCCCGGGCAAACTACATAGCTGCCCGGTGAGGAGATTACCTTTGTCGGGTCCGCGGGGTCCCGCGTGTAACGCGTGTAGATGATCTCGATCGCCTTCCAGGAGGCGTCCATCTTCGTCGCGAGGCGCAACCCCGTTTCCGGGGGCGACTGATCTTCCTCGAAACCGTTCATTGCGGTGTCTCCCTCTGCATCTGGTCCAGTAAATCAAGGTTGTCGGTTATCTTGCGCCGCAAGGCGGCCCAGCGTTCGTTGGCCGGCTCATGCGCAACCATGGCGTCCGCAGCGTTTCGTGAAGTCTCGAGCCGCTGGCGCGCCAAATCCGGACGACCGTCGGCGAGATCAAGAGCCGCCAGCGCTCGTTGAACCGCGACCCAGCGTAGACGCACTTCCATATTGGCGGGGTCCTTCGTGGTGAGCCGGCGCACGATCGCTTCCTCGGAAAGACGATGCTCTCGCGCATTGCCGTTGTCGTCGTTTGCACGCCACGCGTCGGCCAGCCAGGCATGCCGATTGGCGAGGTCGATCGCGTAGGCGTCGGGGTCGGCTGTCGCCGCGACGGCCGCCTGCATGCGGGAGAGGGCGACACGACAGTCGGTCAAGGCTTCTTTCGGTTTGGGCGGCTCCGCCAGAGCGACACTGCACAGGTTGCCCCGCGCAAAACCGGCCTCGCGAAGGTAGACGGCGTTGTCCGGATCGCGCGCCACCAGCCTGTCGGCCAGATCACGATAGGCCTCGAATGCGGTTCGGGCCTCGTCCTGGCGCTGACGCGCGAAGGCAATGACGCCGATGGCCTGCTCGCTCTGGGCATGGGCCCACATCCGATCCGGATTGTCCGGGTCGGCGGCGAGCAGGGCGGCCGTCGTGCGTCGGGCCTGTTCGAACTGGCGCATCGCCGCGTCGGCCTCACCGCGGGTCTGGAGATCCGTGCCGATCGCCAGCAGCACCCTCGCGCGCCGCTCCAGTGAATCCGGAGGCAGGCGATCGATGTCCTGGCCCTCATAGTATTTCAGCGCCCGCGCATTGACCGCATCCAGCGCATCAAGCCGACCGACGCCTTCGAGCTTGTCTCGCAGATCGGTAAGCATGAACTCGACCATTCCCTCTGCTTCGGCGCGCTGCCGTTCCGCTTCCCGTCGCGCTCCGATGGCCGTGGCGGTCAGCAAGGTCATGACTAGCATCCCCGCCAGGGCCGCCGCCGTGACGGCCGTCACGGCCCGCAGCCGCCGCTGGGCGTCGCGCTGAACCAACTCGTCCAGACCGACGCCGACGACGCCCGCCACAAGCTTCAGAAAGCCGAGCCGGGGACCGTCCCCGGCGGGTTGGAGGTCGGCGGCGAGCGGTTCGCGCGCTGCGTCGACAAGGGTGTCCGGGAAGGCTTCCGCCGGCGTCCCCGCGATCAGGGCGGCCAGCACCGGCCGATCGGGGTGCAGGGCGCGAAACAGCTCGACCTCCCGCGCGACCCATGACGACTGCCTGGCGGCCGGCGAACAGACCACAATCAGACTGGCGGAACCGGCCAGGGCGGCTCGGACCTCGGCGCTCAGGCTGTCGGCGGCGGGCAGGTCCTCGCGGTCGCGAAAGATGGGTCCGAGCCGGCGCGGCGCCGGGCCTCGCGGCGTGATCCTCCCGACCAGCCGTTTCGGGAGCACATACCGCTCCAGCCGCCGATGCAGGCGGCGGCCCTCAGCCGCATCCTGATGGCTGTAGCTGATGAAGGCCCGATACCGCGCGGGTCCGCCTTCCCCCTCGTCCATCGTTCCCTCCCACGGGCACGCTGCCAGAGAGTGAGCCGCCGCACAATCGGAGCGTGATGGCCGTCACGGACGATCGGTCCCCGGACGCGCATGGTTTTCCCATTCAGCATCCGAACGGAGGAAGCCATGCGGATCGATAAGTACGCGCTCACAGCCGAAGACACCATCGAGCAGCGCGCCTGGGGGCATTACCTGAGCGTCGTCAAAAGCCTCGTTGAGGTCCCCGGTCAAACGCCGGTGGGAGAAATCCAGCTATTCAATCTGGCCACCCTGCTGCCCTACGTAACAGCGAAGCCTCGCTACAATCTGTTCTTGCTGGCGAACGCCGTGAACTACGTGTCGCCGGCTCTCCCCGTCGATGAATCAGCGAGCGAAACCGAGGATGGCGATCGCGCGACGAACCCGATGGCTCGTCCAAGAAAGCTCGACGCCATGTACGGGAATTTTCTGGGAGATCTCGACCGTATCCTGATCAATGCAGTCAATCCTGCCGCGAAACCCGAATACCAGGCCGCTCAGAAAGAGCTGCAGGACGCCCAACGGGAACTCCAGTCCCGACAAGCGCATATCGACGGCCTCTGGTCCTACATCGAGCCGCAAATTCCCGCGGAGGAACGCGACGGGCGGCGGGTCATCTGGGAGCGTGAGAACGGCTATTCCCAAGAGCTCGACCGCCTCAGGACGATGGTTGAGGTCGCCAACGCGCGTGTCGGCGCGGTTCTTCGGCAAAACACGCCCCGGGAGTTCTGGGACCTCATCAAGGCCCGTTCGTGGTTCAATGATCGGGGCTACCAGGTACAGTTGCCGCCGAGCGCATACTACGAAGAACCTTCGCACATCGCCGCATGGCGCTGGCTGCGGCCGCAATGGCCCTTGTTCGATCTGGAGGAGTTTCTCCGGGACACGGGACAATTCGAGCGAACGTTCGACACGAAATCCGAGCAGTACGACCGAGTCGAAAAAACATGGAAGGTCAAGGGAAAGGCCCGTTGGGGCGGCTTCGGCGGCAGGGGCTCCGGTACGGCTCGCAAGCTGGAGGAGCTTACCCAGAAGGAGCATTTCAGTTGGGATGTCGGATTCAAACGGATCCAGGAGGTCCCGATCGATCGCGGGGACTGGTTCCAGGAATCCCTGTTTGAAACCGTCGGCAGGAAGTTGACCCAGTACTGGGGACCGAACGGGCTTCTGAGCGCATATCCGACATCGTTGATCATGGCGCGTGGCACGGTCATCAAAGTGAAGACGAGCAGCGAGTTCAGGAGTCTGCTGGAATCACACGTTTCAGGCGGCGCGTCGTTCAGTTGGGGCGGGTTCTCCTTCGGCGGCCGCGGCAGTCAAACGGCCAAACATATGAAGTACCGGGCGACCGAAGAAGGCTTTGTTCTCGAAGATGATCCCGAGACGATCCGCCTGATCGGCGCCCGCGTACACCGACCGAACTGGGGAGCCGACGCGGGTAAATACTACGATCCCATCGACGTCTCGGGAGTGATGGGTCAGTGGGACAAGATTTTCGGTGCGGACCTATGATCCGAAATCTTGTCGTCGGGACGCTGGCAACGGCATTATTGGGTGGCTGTACAACGACGCAGGTATGGCGCCTGGATCAGCAATACCCTCCTAAATCGGATAGCCTTGAGAGAATCGATATGGAGAAGAAGATTGTCGATACTCTGGAGATCATTTCTCCTGGCAATAACCGGCACGTTCTGACAGCCGATCGAGTAATGATTCAAATCGGCCTTGAGCATCGAGAAGAGGCAGACACGCTGATTCCACTGTCCCTGTGTCACAGTCCCGCCGGTTGTGTGCGTGTTTACCCGCCTTCTTCGTCTCGGGTGCAAGCCGCTCAATAATGGCGTCGTCACGCAAGCGGCCCGCAGACGAGGGGTCTTTCGTCTGCGGGCCTTCAACGGTGTTGTTCGGCCACCAACACCCGAGGTCAATCACGGGTCAGGATGACAGCGGCGGAATGCGCGCCCTGTTCAGGCCAGCGCCTTCCACAGCACATAGAACACCACGACCGACAGCCCCGAAATGAGGCACATGTTGACCAGCATTCGCATCATTCCGCGTTCGTGCTGGTCGGTCAGGCCGAGGTGATCGCACACCAGATTCGCGGGCAGCAACAGCAGCTCGACCAGGATCGTCTTTCTCGTCCGCATGGATCACTCCGCATCCCCCTGCGGCCGGGCGGGTGGATCCCTGCGGACCCGGGCGGGAACCGGACCTGAAGACCACGCCGCCCCGCTGAAGACACCTCAGGAAAACCCCGTAGCCTTCCGCAATGATCCGGTCCGCCGGCGGGCCAGGGCAGCGTCATTGCCGCGTATAATTCCGGAGGCTTCGCCTTGCGCTGGCGCAAAGTCCGGGTCGGGCGATCGGCCGATCTGGGGGGCGGCCCGATCAGGGCTGTAAACGACCCCAGAGCCTGCCGTCATGTTCGCCACCTCCGCCTCCGCCGCCGCCCTGCTCCTGGCGCTCGCCCCCATCCCGGAGGCCGCCTTCACGTCCTCCCCGGCGCCCGACCCCGCCCCGGCGGAAGACCCGGCTGAACTT
The DNA here is from genome assembly GCF_036677305.1 of Brevundimonas sp. GTDB lineage: Bacteria > Pseudomonadota > Alphaproteobacteria > Caulobacterales > Caulobacteraceae > Brevundimonas. The sequence goes on from NZ_JAKFEB010000098.1 coordinate 8,589, forward strand.
TCGGACGTGATCGTGACGGCCGTCGCGGATCCGCTCAATCCGCGCGTCGCCGCGGCCGCCCGGTTCGCGGCGCAGGAAACGCCCGGCGCCGTGGCCGTCGTCAGCCGCGAACAATACGCCGACCACATGGCCAGCCACCTCGGCGACGCCCTGCACAGCGTGCCCGGCGTCTATGCGCAGAAGCGCTGGGGCGAGGAGGTCCGCCTCTCGATCCGCGGTTCGGGCATCGGCAATTCCGCGCACAATCGCGGCGTGGTGATCGCCCAGGACGGCGTGCCGTTCAACCAGGCCGACGGCTTCGGCGACTTCCAGGAGATCGATCTCCTGAGCGCGCGCTACATCGAGGTCTGGAAGGGCGGCAACGCCCTGCGCTTCGGCGGCGCGACCATGGGCGGAGCGATCGAGCTGAACACGCCGACCGGACGGAATGCCCCGGCCCGGAACGAAATCCGGCTGGAAGGCGGTTCGTTCGGCACGGCCCGCGCCCACGGCGAGATCGCCCGTGAATGGGGCGACTGGGACCTGTGGGCCGGCGCCACCGTCATGGCCGCCGAGGGCTGGCGGGACCATTCGGCACAATCGTCCGAGCGGCTGTCGCTCAATCTGGGGCGGCGCTTCGGCGAGGATCGCGAGGTCCGGCTGTTGCTCAGCGCGGCCGATATCCAGAACGAGATCCCCGGCGCCCTGGAACTGAACGACGCCCTGACCCGGCCGACCATGGCGGCGCCCGCCAATGTGGCGCGCGACTATCGCCGCGACATGACGTCCCTGCGCGGTTCGCTGCAGACCCACTGGCGGCTGGACGAGGCCTGGTCGTTCGACGGCGGCGTCTACGCCGCGGTCAAGGATCTGGACCACCCGATCTCGGTGGTGATCGACCAGCAGAGCCGCAACACGGGCGCCTTCGGCCGGTTCGACTGGACCGGCCAGCTGGGGTCGCGCCGCGCCGATCTGTTCTTCGGCGCCTGGCTGCGTCACGGAGAACTGGAGGGCCGCACCTTCCAGAATCTGGCCGGCGCGCGCGGCGCCCTGACCGGCGACAACCTGCAGACGGCGACGGCGATCGACGTCTTTGCGGAGGGTCGGCTGTTCGTGACCGACGCCCTGGCCCTGGTGGCCGGCGGCGCCTGGGGCCGGGCCACGCGGGACTATGACGACCACCTCAACGCCGCGCGCAGCGACGCCAAGGATTTCGACTGGTTCGCGCCCCGTGTCGGCCTGCTCTGGGAAGCCGAGGGCGGACAGCAGGTCTACGC
>NZ_JAKFEB010000099.1:0-3857 GCF_036677305.1 Brevundimonas sp.
CGCGCCGGCGCGGGCGGCGACGCGCCCGGCCGGGCCGGGCCCGGCGCATCGGCGATGGCGGCGGGAGCCCGCGTCGAGGCGGCGCTGTTGGCCTGCGGACCCGCACGCGGGATGGTCGAGGCCATCTGCATCCGCGCCTCGGCGCTGCAGGCGGCGGAACGCGACCTCGGCCTCGGCCGCCGGCGCGGCAGGGCGCTGCTCAAAAGCGGCCTGGCCGCCCTCGCGGACCATTATCGTATCGGTTGACCGACGGAGCGCGCACCGCCGCACGTTACAGGCTCGTAACTATTGCCCGGGCGGCTTCGGCCCTAAGGGTGACCCATCGAGCCGCGCACCGCGACGCGGCGTCTCATATGCGGCCGATCACTCCCAGTGGATCGGCGAACCGGGGATTAAGTTGAAGTCTGTTGTTTGCCTCGCAGCGGCGAGCCTGTGCCTGATCAGTAGCCCTGCCCCGGCGCAGGAACCGCTGGTGGTCCGCACGCTCACCGAGGTCTGTCTGCCCTACGCCACCCGCGGCAAGAGTTTCGAAAAGTCGATCAAGGCCGCGCGGGAGCTCGGCTTCCGTCGGCCCGTCGGGGACAATGCGCCCCTGGACGACTGGGCGTCGGAGATCGATCTGATCTCCAATGACGGAAACTGGCGCATCCGCATCGAGGAGGGGACGCACGAGCAGGGCGATACGTCGGTCTACGCCGCCAGCTGCACCATGTCGTCCCGGCACGCCAGCGCGCGCGAACTGACCGACCTGGGCCGCCGCGCTTTCGGCGATCCCGAGCGCTGGTCCTTCTCGCCGGACAATCCCCGGCGCTGGGAACGCCGTACGCCCCGGCCCGACGAGCGTCGCCTGTCCGTCGAGGTCGCCGAGCCGGCCGACCAGCGACCGACCATGACGATAACCGGCTACTACTTCTGAACCGCCGCCGCCGCGGCGTCGCGGATCCGGCCCACCATGGCGTTGAGGCCGTTGGCGCGCTGGCGCGTCAGGGCGGCGGGCAGGCCCAGTCGGTCAAGGGCGGCGCGGGCGTCAAAGGCCAGGATTTCGGCCGGCGGGCGATCTGAATACAGCCTCAGCAGCAAGGCGATATTGCCCTTGGACAGGGCGCTGTCGCTGTCGGCGAGGAAGGTCAGGCGGTCGTCCCGACGGCGGACCGCCAGCCACACCTGGGCCGCGCAGCCGGGCACCTTGTTGGCGTCGAGGCGATCCGCGTCCGGCAGGGCCGGCAGCGCCTTGCCCAGTTCGATGACGTATTCGATCCGGCCTTCCCAGTCGCCCAGGAGGTCGAACTCCTCCACCAGTTCGGCCAGGGTGTCGTCGATTGAGGCATGCGGTGTCATGCGCGGCAAATAGGCCGGGCCGCCGTTAACGACAACCTCGCGACCTGTCCCCCGGAAAAGGCGTCGCGACGGGGCGTGTCAGTCGCCTGGAACGCGTGCGTGCTTTGGACGACTCACCGGCGGGGCTAGGCTGGACGGCCGCCGGAACGCCCGGCCTCTCCCGACGCGCCCTTGATCCAGTCCGCCGCCCCAGACCCGAGACCCGCCAACGACCCTGACCGGGGCGATCGTCCCGCGCTGGCCGCCTGGCATGCGGGCTGGGCCGTGGCCGCCGCCCTGCTCGCGCTCGGCGGACGGTGGATCGGCGGCCTCGACGGCCCGGTCTTCTACGGCGTGCTGGCCATGGTCGTGCCCGGCCTGACGGGTCTGGGTCTGCTGCGTCGGGACGGCGCCGGCGAGCGCATGATGCTGCTGGGCGTCTGGGGCCTGGCCGCCTTCCTGTCCGCCGCCTTGTCGGGCGGCCTTACCGGGCCCCTGACCGGTTTCACCTTCCTGCCGCTGGCGGCGGGGATCGCCCTCGGCGGGACGCGGCCGGTCCAGGCCGGCGCCCTGGCCGTAGGCCTCGCCGCCGTGGCCGGCCTGCTGTCCGCCGGGCTGGGCGGACCCGGCCCCCACCTTCCCGCGCTGGCGGCCATCTCGGCCCTGCTGACGGCGGGCGCCGCGGCCCTGGCCGTACGTCTGTCATGGCGCCAACGCGAACGGCGGCTCGAGACGGCCGAGGCCGACGCCGCCCGGATCGAAACCCTGCTGGCCGCCCAACCCGGCCTGATGCTGGTCCTTGAACCGTCCGGGCGGGTCGTGGCCGCCTATGGCGCGCCGCCCGTCTATCTGCCCGTCGACCCCCTGTTCGAGAGCGGCCTTGTCGCGGCGGTGCACGCGCCCGACCGGCCTCGCGTCCTGGGCGCCATGGAGCGGGCCATGGGAGGCCAGGACGGCGCGGCCCTGTTCGCGCCGCGCATGGCGCTGGACCGCCGGGCGCAGATGATTGTCCGCAGGCTCGACGACGCCTCCGGCCCGCGGCTGGTCGCCCAGATCTTCGATGGCACCGCGCAGTACGCCCGCGAACTGGGCCTCGAGGTCGCCCGCAACGAGGCCGAGGCCCGCGAGGCCGGCAAGACCCGCTTCCTCGCCAATATGAGCCACGAACTGCGCACGCCGCTGAACGCCGTCCTCGGCTTCTCGGACATCATGCGCCAGCGCATCTTCGGCCCCCTGCCCGACCGCTACGCCGAATACGCCGGGAACATCCATCAGGCCGGCGGACATCTGCTGGACCTGATCAACGACCTGCTCGACGTCGCCAAGATCGAGGCCGAACGCTATACCCTGACGCCGGAGCGGTTCGACGCCCGCGAGACCGTCTCGACCGCGATGGCGCTGGTCCGGGTCAACGCCGACGACAAGGGCGTCAGCCTGTCCGGCGTCCTGCCCGGCGATCCCGTCGAGGTCTCGGCGGACCGGAGGGCCCTCAAACAGATCACCCTCAACCTGCTGTCCAATGCGGTGAAATTCACGCCGCCGGGCGGGACGATCACCGTCACGGTCGAAGCCATCGGCCCCTATCTGGAGGTCGTCGTCGCCGACACCGGCGTGGGGATCGCGCCGGAGGACGTACGCCGCCTCGGCCGGCCCTTCGAACAGGCCGGCGAGATCGAGCAGCGTCGTCAGGGCACGGGCCTCGGCCTGTCCCTCGTCCGCGCCTTCGCCGAGCTCCACGGCGGTCGGATGAGCATCGACAGCACGCTCGGCGAGGGGACGGCGGTGACCGTTCGCCTGCCCGTGGCGCTGGTCGCCCGCGCCCCGGTTCCGGAGGAGGGCGCGGAGATCATTCCGATGCCGATGAAGAACGGGGCCTGAAGCCCTAGAGCATTCCCATCGCCAGGAAGGCGCGGCCGGCCGCGAAATCGCCGGCCTCGAACCTGGCCGTGGCGACGCTGCCGTCGCGGAAATGGAATTCGACGGCGAAGGTCTCGCGGGGATCCAGCCGCTCCAGCGCGGCGGCCGCCGAGGCCGGGAAGCGCCAGACCTCGCCCGACCGACGGCCTTCGGCCAACAGTTCGCGGGCCGCGGGCGCGACATTCGCGGCCCACAGACTGGCGCGCGATGAGGCGGGAACCAGGCCGTCTCCGGCCAGCCAGGCGCGCGGAACCTTGTTCGGATCGCGCAGCACGATCCGCGCCGCGTTGGGCCGCGAGCGTCCGACGAAACTGACCACGGCGACGAGATCCGATGTCTCGCCTGGCCCCGCATAGCCGAAGGCGACGGGCGAGGCGCCCACGACCGAGGTCTGCTGCAGCCGCCAGCCGGCGCCGACGGAGCGCATGCGGTTGGCCGTCCAGGCCGCGCGCTCGCCCGGGAAGGTCATGCGCGGCGTGCGCAGCCAGCCTGCGAAGGCGTCGTCGACACGGCCCTTGGCGGTCGCCAGTTGAGGATCGCCGCAGGAAACGGCGTGGGCGCGCGACCGGGCGCGGGCGGCGGCGGCGCTGAGGTCCGCCTCGGCGGCGCCGGCCCGCAGCGCC
>NZ_JAKFEB010000100.1:0-9847 GCF_036677305.1 Brevundimonas sp.
TGATGGAGCGCGGGCTGGTCAGCGACCGGGACATCAAGTCGATGTACAGCTATTTCGCCCGCCACGCCGTGGACAAGCGCGCCCGCCGCTGGGGCGACGCGGACAAGCCCTCGACGGGCTATATCGCCTGGATGCTGTGGGGCGGGGACGACGCCCGCGACTGGATCAATGGTCTCCGCCAGATCCTGCGCGAGGTCGGGGTGTGACTGTCGCCGATCCGACCGAGGTCCCGCGCGGCCTGACCTACTGCAGCGACGAGCATCCGGGCATCCGGCGCACCGCCTCGGGCAAGGGTTTCAGCTACCACGACGCCGGCGGGACCCTGATCAGGGACGAAGCGGTGCTTGCGCGCCTCCGGGCGCTGGCCATTCCCCCGGCCTGGACGGAGGTCTGGATCTGCCCCCGGGCCTCGGGTCACATCCAGGCGACAGGCCGGGACGCCAGGGGCCGGAAACAGTACCGGTATCACGACGGCTGGAGCAGCCACGCCGCCGAGACCAAGTTCGAGCGTCTGCCCGCCTTCGCCCGCGCGCTGCCCCGGCTGCGCAAGCGGGTCGAGGCCGATCTGAACAAGCGGGGCGTGTCGCGGGACAAGGTCCTGGCCACGGCCGTGCGCCTGCTGGAGATCACCCTGATCCGGGTCGGCAACGCCCAGTATGCGAAGCAGAACCGTTCCTACGGCCTGACGACGCTGAACAAGCGGCACCTCGACGTCGACGGGACCGCCCTGACCTTCGCCTTCAAGGGCAAGAGCGGGGTCGAGCATGAGGTGAAGGTCAGGGACCGTCGCCTCGCGACCGTGGTCCGCTCCCTGCGCGAGTTGCCGGGCCAGCAGCTGTTCAAATACCGGGACGCCGAAGGCCGGTTGAGCGTCCTGACCTCTGACGATGTGAACGCCTATATCCGCGAGGCCATGGGCGATCAGTTCTCGGCCAAGGATTTCCGCACCTGGGCCGGGACGGTCTCGGCCGCCCGCGCCCTGCGCGACATGGACCCGCCGGCCACTCCGACCGAGGCGAAGCGCAGGATCACCGTCTGCGTGAAAGCGGTCGCCGGCCTGCTGGGCAATACGCCGACGGTGTGCCGGTCTTCCTACGTGCATCCGAAGGTGTTCGAACTTTTCGAGAGCGGCGAACTGGCCGCCGCCCTGCCCGGGGCGGACACCGCGGGATTCGAGAAGGCCCTGATCAGGACATTGACCTGACGACGTTGTAACTAGGATTCGGGGAAAACGGCGGTTTACGAAATCGCCCTTTGTCGGAGGGATCCATGTCCAACACGTTTCTGCGTCTCAGCGTCCTGTTCGTCGTGCTCGGCGTTTCGCTCGGCTACTGGATGGGGGCGACGCACAATTTCATCGTTTCGCCGGTCCATGCGCACATCAACCTGCTCGGCTGGGTTTCGATGTTCCTGTACGGCCTCTTCTATCGCGTCTTTCCGGACGCCGCCGCCGGCTGGCTGCCGAAGGTCCATCTGGCGCTGGCCGTGATCGGCCTGCCGGTCATGATGATCGGCCTGACCATCCAGCTGCTGGCCATCGCCAGCCTGATGCCGGTCGTGCCGATCCTGATGATCGTGGGCCCGACCCTGGTCTTGCTGGGCATGGTCGCCTTCGCCGTGATCGTGTTCCGGGCGACCGGCGGCAAGCCGGCGGCGGCGGCCGCCTAGGCCGTCGTCCAGTATCCGCGGCTGCGGGCGCTGACCGGCGCCCGCGTCGCCTCGACCCGCGACAGGATGGCGGCGAGGAAGGCGTCAGCCTGTTCGTCGCCGACCAGCAGCCGCAGCGAGCGGATGATCCGCGTGATCCGCAGATGGTTGTGGTCGTTGGGCATCAGCCAGTCGTGGGTGTCGCGATAGAAGGCATGCAGGCGGTCCGTCGCCGCGGCGAGGGCGCACTGGGCCATGCCCGACTCCCGGATCGCCTCGACCTCGGCGTCCGTCAGGACCGGCGCGTCCGGAACGGCGCGCGACGGCTCCCGCAGCGGGAACAGCCACTGGATGAAGTCGTGGTTCCGCTCCAGCGCGGCGTTGTCCATGGCCAGAACGTCAAACAGGGTCCGGCCGCTCGCGTCCGGACCCTCGCCTTCCAGAAAGGCCCTTATCGCACCGGACATGGGCTGGGCCTCAGGCCGCCTTGTCCCAGTTCAGAACCACCTTGCCGGACTGGCCCGAACGCATGGCCTCGAAGCCCTCCTCGAAGCGCTCGTAGCTCATCTGATGGGTGATCAGCGGGGTCAGGTCGAGGCCGGCCTTGAGCAGGCCCAGCATCTTGCGCCAGGTGGTGAACATCTCGCGCCCGTAAACGCCCTTGATGGTCAGAGCCTTGAGGATGATGGCGCCCCAGTCGGTCTCCATCGGCTTCGAGGGAATGCCCAGCATGGCCATGCCGCCGCCCATGATCAGGGTGTCGACGCACTGTTTGAAGGCGATGGGCGAGCCCGACATCTCCAGCGCCACGTCGAAGCCGACCTTCAGGCCCAGTTCGTGCATGACGTCGCGCAGGTCTTCCTTCGTCGTGTTCACGGTGCGAACGCCCGGCGCGACCTTCTGCGCCAGCTCAAGGCGGAAGTCGTTGATGTCGGTCAGGACCACGGTGCGGGCGCCGGCGTGGCGCGCAACGGCGGCGGCCATCATGCCGATGGGGCCCGCGCCGGTGACCAGCACGTCCTCGCCCAGCAGGTCGAACTGCTGCGCCGTATGCACGGCGTTGCCGAACGGATCGAGAATCGAGCCGATCTCATAGGGCACGTCGTCCGGCAACTCGATCACATTGAAGGCCGGGGCGACGACGAACTCGGCGAAGGCGCCCTGACGGTTCACGCCGATGCCGCGGGTGTCGGGGTCGAGGTGGAAGTGGCCGGCGCGGGCCGCTTCCGAGTTCAGGTCGATGACGTGGCCCTCGGCCGAAACGCGCTGGCCGATCTTCAGGCGGCGATCCACGTCCTTGCCGATGGCGACGATCTCGCCGGCGAACTCGTGGCCCGTGATCATCGGCACGGGGACATTCTTCTGGGACCACTCGTCCCAGTTCCAGATGTGGATGTCGGTGCCGCAGACGGCCGTGCGCTTGACGCGGATCAGCACATCCTCGTCACCCGCGACGGGGATCGGCGCGTCGATCAGCTCAAGGCCAATGCCCGGCCTGGTCTTGGCCAGGGCCTTCATGGTGTCCGCCATCAGATAACTCCCAATTCGCGTCCGGCCGTCGTGAACGCCGCGACCGTTTGATCAATCTGTTCGAAGGTGTGCGCCGCCGACATCTGGGTGCGGATGCGCGCCTGTCCCCGGGGCACGACCGGGAAGCTGAAGCCGATGACATAGACGCCCAGCTCGAGCGCCCGGGCGGCGAAGTCCTGGGCCAGTTTGGCGTCGCCCAGCATCACCGGAATGATGGGGTGCTCGCCCGGCAGCAGGTCGAAGCCCGCCCCGGTCATGGCGGCGCGATAGCGGGCCGCGTTGGCGAACAGCTGTTTGCGCAGGGCGTCTCCCTCGTCGCCGCCGGCGATGCGGATCGCTTCCATGCTGGAGCCGCAGACCGCCGGAGCCAGGGCGTTGGAGAAGAGATAGGGCCGGGCGCGCTGCTTGAGCAGGGAGACGATCTCCGCCTTCGCGCAGATGAACCCGCCCATGGCCCCGCCCAGCGCCTTGCCGAAGGTTCCGGTGACGAAATCGACCTCGACGCCGTGATGGGCGTAGGAGCCGCGACCCATCGGACCGAGGAAGCCGGTGGCGTGGCAGTCGTCGACCATGATCAGGGCGTCGTACTTGTCCGCCAGCGCCCGGATGTCCTTCAGCTTCGCGATATAGCCGTCCATCGAGAAGGCGCCGTCGGTGGCGATGATGATCTCGCGCGCGCCGTCGGCCCGGGCCTGCTTCAGCTGGGTCTCGAGATCGTTCATGTCGGAGGTCGCGAAGCGGTAGCGCTTCGCCTTGCACAGCCGCACGCCGTCGATGATCGAGGCGTGGTTGAGGCTGTCGGAGATGATGGCGTCCTCGGCACCGAACAGGGGTTCGAAGACGCCGCCGTTGGCGTCGAAGGCGGCCGCGAACAGGATCGCATCCTCGAAACCGAGATAGTCGGCGATCGACCGCTCCAGCTCCTTGTGGATTTCCAGGGTGCCGCAGATGAAGCGGACGGAGGCCGTGCCGGCGCCCCACTGTTCCTGGGCCCTGATTCCCGCTTGCGCCACGCGCTCGTCGCCGGCGAGGCCGAGGTAGTTGTTGGCGCAGAAGTTGAGCACATCGCGCCCGCCGACCCTGATCACCGGGCCCTGACGGGAGGCGATGATCCGCTCGGGCTTGGTCAGCCCCTGGGCGTCGATGTCGGCGAGTTCCGCGCGCACGCGGTCGTAGAAGGTCGCTGTCATGGGCGCTCCGCTACGCCGTTTTTCCCGCCGTTTGAACCCCCGCCGAACGCGCGGCTCACGCTGCGGGCGTCGGGGCCGGTTCAGCGACGGCCCGGAACGGGCTGATCTGAATTCGCCCGCCGCAGGGGGTGAAGGCCTGGGCCAGGGTCGCGGGCGAGGTGTCGCCGGGCGCGGTCGCCCGGATGCGGACTGCGCTCGGGCAGGCGGTTTCGCCCTTGGCCTCGTTCGGCACCACCGTCCAGGCCACGTCGAAGAACGCCTTGCCCTGCGGCTGGAGAGTCACCGGCGCGGGAGACTGGCCCGAACGCAGATAGCTGCCGGGGTTCTGTTCCGAGCGAACGGTCGTCAGATTGCGGCCGCGGGCGTCCTGAAGCGTCACGGTCGGATAGCCGGTCAGGCTGCAGGCCTGGGCGCCGACGTTCTGGACGCCGACGATGGCGACCCGGTGCCCCATGCCCGCGTCTCCGCCGTCTGCCGACAGCTTCAGCTGCGGTCCCTTGCAGGGAACGGCTGCGGGCGGCAACGGTCCGCCGGCCACGGTTTCGGACGTCGGAACCGGTCCGGGCGCGACGGAGCCCGACGACGGACGGCTGCAGCGTTCCAGCACGGCGACGCCGACATCCTGATTGGGGCCGAGGCGGCTGAGAGTCCCGCTTTCCCGGCCGTCCGCGGTGACGGTCTGCCACTCCATGCCCGAGCCGGTGAAGCGCGCGCCGGAGGCGGCCTGGACCGTGCGCAGAACATAGGTCTGGCCCTTCCAGGTCAGTTGAGCCGTGGAGGCGTCGGGATAGCCGACGGCGACCGACTGGCCGCTCTCGCAGGCATAGCTGACAGGCGTTCCCACAGGCGCGGCCGGCGCCGGAACCGGCTCAACGGGGGCGGCGGGCGGGGCCTCGGCTTCCTGGGTGCAGCCGGCGGCGGCGATCAGGGCCAGGGTCGAGACGATCGTGCAGGCATTGCGAAGACGGCGCATGGAAGCTCCACGGTTGGGTCCGGGTTAACGCCAGCCAAGGCCAAAGGCTCCGCTTGCGCAAGAGCGCCGGCGGGCCCGATCAAGCCGTGAGCAGGCGCGGCAGCTTGAAGGCGACGGTCTCGCGTTCTCCGTCGTCCTCGATCACCGTGGCGTCGAACCGGACCCGGACGGCCTCGATCAGCTCCTCGATCAGTCGCTCCGGCGCCGAGGCCCCGGCGGTGACGCCCAGGGTCGACACGCCGTCCAGCCAGGACCAGTCGACCTTGTCGGCGTCGTCGACCAGCCGCGCGTCGCGGGCCCCTGCGCGCAGGGCGACCTCGACCAGCCGCACGGAGTTGGACGAGTTGGCGGATCCGACCACCAGCACCAGGTCGCAGCCCGCGCCCAGCCGCTTGACCGCCTCCTGGCGGTTGGTCGTGGCGTAGCAGATGTCTTCCTTGTGCGGATCGGGCAATTCGGGGAAGCGGCGCTTCAGGACCGACAGGATCTCGCTGGTGTCGTCGACCGACAGGGTCGTCTGGGTCGCATAGGCGAGCGGCGCGTCGCCGGGGCGCTGGAAGGTTTCCGCGTCGGCGACCGTCTCGACCAGGCTGATGGCGTCCGGCGGCAGCTGGCCCATGGTGCCGACGACCTCGGGGTGGCCGGCGTGGCCGATGAGGATGATGTGGCGGCCGGCGGCGTGGTGGCGTTCGGCCTCGACGTGGACCTTGGAGACCAGGGGGCAGGTGGCGTCGAGGTAGAGCATGTCCCGCGCCCGCGCGGTGGCCGGGACCGACTTGGGCACGCCATGCGCCGAAAAGACCACCGGCCGGTCGTCCGGACAGTCGTCCAGTTCCTTGACGAAGACGGCGCCCATGGCCTTGAGCCGCTCGACCACGTGGCGGTTGTGGACGATCTCGTGCCGCACATAGACCGGCGCGCCGTACTTGCCGATGGCCCGTTCGACGATCTGGATGGCCCGGTCGACGCCCGCGCAGAAGCCGCGCGGCGTGGCCAGACGCACGGTCAGGGGGCGCTTGTCGGCCGGGTGAATGGGCGCGTGGACGGTCATGGCCGGAACCTAGTCGTTCGAGGCCCTCGCCGCCACCTGCATCACGGTCGGGGTTTCCGCGCGCGCGGGTTTGCCGCGCCTCGGTTTAGCCGCTATCAGCGGCGAGCGTGCCGCCCGGGCGTCGGGCTGTCGCCGCACCTCCTCGTTTCCGGAAGACCACTGCATGCGTCGCGTCCTCAAGGTTTCCCTGGCCTCGGCCCTCGCTGCCGCCGCGATCACGGTCGCCGTGCCGACGGCCGCCAACGCCCAGTATTCGACCGGCCAGCAAGGCCGGCCGGGCCAGACCACCCGTCCCGGTCAGGACCAGGCGCAAGCGGGCGAGCAGGAAGACAAGCCGCGGCCGGCGCGTATCGCGCCGCTGCGCGAGCGGGCCGCCGCCGGCCCCTGCCCGTATGTGAAGATCCTGTACGACGCGGCCCGCTACGTCGAACTGACCGGGGACCGGGTCGCCGCGGCAAACGTCGGCTACACGGGCGAGATCGAGGGCCTGGTCTCTGACTGCGGCTACATGAATGACGACCCCATCACGGTCGAGATGCGCATCCTGTTCAACCTGGGCCGTGGGCCGCAGGCCCAGGGCGACGGCCGCACCTATCGCTACTGGATCGCCGTGACCGAGCGGAACCGGGCCATTCTGGCCAAGGAATATTTCGATCTCCCGGTCGACTTCGACGGCGGCCAGACCGCCACCATGACCCAGGATCAGACCGTCGTGATCCCGCGCGCCACCGCCACGACCAGCGGCGACCATTTCGAGATCCTGGTCGGCTTCGACGTCACGCCGGAGATGGCCGAGTTCAACCGCTCCGGCAGCCGGTTCCGCGTCAATGCCGGAACCGCGCCGACCACCCCTCCCCCGGCCCAGTAAATGACCGACCTCAGAACTGTCCTGGGCGAAGCGGTCGGGGCCGCCTTCGCCGCCGAAGGCGTGGAGCCCTCGCTGGCCCGCGTAACCACCTCCGACCGCCCTGACCTGGCCGATTTCCAGTCGAACGGGGCCCTCGCGGCCGCCAAGGCGCTGAAGGCCAATCCGCGCGAACTGGCGACCCGGGTCGCCGACCGGCTGGCCGGCGACGCACGCCTGTCCTCGGTCGAGGTCGCGGGGCCGGGCTTCATCAATCTGAAGCTGGCCGACACAGCCCTGTCGGCGCGGGCCGCCGAGGTCGCCGCCGACGCCGATCATTCCGGGGCCTCGACGGTCGCCGCGCCGCGCAAGGTGGTCATCGATTTCGCCGGACCGAACGTGGCCAAGCCGATGCACGTCGGCCACCTGCGCTCGTCCATTATCGGCGAGAGCCTGAAGCGGCTGTTCCGCTTCCGCGGCGACACCGTCTGGGGCGACGCCCATTTCGGCGACTGGGGCTTCCAGATGGGGCTGCTGATCGTCGCGGTGGGCGACGAGGGCAGGGCCGACGGCTTCCTGGCCGAGGGCGACGGTCCCTTCCCGGCCGAAAGCCCGGTGACGCTGGAGGATCTGGAGCGCCTCTATCCCGCCGCCGCAGCCATGGCCAAGGAGGATGCGGGCTTCCGCGACCGCGCCCGCAAGGCGACCGCCGAGCTTCAGGGCGGACGCCCGGGCTACCGCGCGCTCTGGGCCCATTTCGTCGCCGTCAGCCGCACGGCGCTGGAACGCGAATTCGGCGCCCTGGGCGTGACCTTCGACCTGTGGAACGGCGAGAGCGACGCCGATCCGGTCATGGCCGAGATGATCGCCCACCTGGAAAAGACCGGCCTGCTGGTCGAGGACGACGGCGCCCGGGTGGTCCACGTCGCCCGGCCCGGCGAGACCCGGAAGAAGAAGCTGGCGGACGGCTCGGTCATCGAGGCCCCCAGCCCCCCGCCCCTGCTGGTCATCAGCTCGGAAGGCTCGGCCATGTACGGCACGACCGACCTCGCCACGATCCTGGACCGGCGGAAGGCGATCGACCCGGACCTGATCCTGTACGTCGTCGACGAGCGGCAGGCCGAGCATTTCGAACAGGTGTTCCGGGCGGCCTATCTGGCAGGCTACGCCGCCGAGGGATCGCTGGACCACCTCGGCTTCGGCACCATGAACGGCCCGGACGGCAAGCCCTTCAAGACCCGCGCGGGCGGCGTCCTGAAGCTGCACGACCTGATCACCATGGCGGTGGAGAAGGCGCGCGACCGCCTGCACGAGGCGCATCTGGGCGAGGACCTGAGCGAGGCCGAGTTCGAGGCCATCGCCCACAAGGTGGCGGTGGCCGCCCTGAAGTTCGCCGACCTGTCGAACAGCCGGACCACAAGCTACGTCTTCGACCTCGACCGCTTCATGAGCTTCGAGGGCAAGACCGGACCCTATCTGCTGTACCAGGCGGTGCGCATCAAATCCCTGCTGCGCAAGGGCGCGGACCAGGGCGCTGCGCCCGGCCCGATCGTCATCGCCGAACCGGCCGAACGCGATCTGGCCCTGACGCTGGACGCCTTCTCGCAGGCCGTGGCCGAGGCCTACGACAAGCGGATGCCGCACGTCGTGGCCGAACACGCCTACCGGCTGGCGCAGAGCTTCTCGAAATTCTACGCCGCCTGCCCGGTGCTGATCGCGCCGGACGAGGCGACGCGGGGTTCGCGGCTGGCGCTGTCGAAGGCGGCGCTGGACCAGCTGGAGACGGCCCTTCGTCTGCTGGGAATCGACACGCCGGACCGGATGTAGGTTAGACTGGAGGCCTGTTTCCGGGAGCCGCCCATGTCGCTCGACGCCTATATCGCCGGCCTGCCCAAGGCCGAACTGCACCTCCACATCGAGGGCAGCCTCGAACCCGAGCAGATGTTCGAGTTCGCGCAGAGAAACCGTGTCTCCATTCCGTTCGACAGCGTCGAGGCCGTCCGCGCGGCCTATGATTTTTCGAACCTGCAGGACTTCCTCGACATCTATTACGCCGGGGCCGAGGTGCTGCGGACCGAGCAGGACTTCCACGACCTGGCCCTGGCCTATTTCCGCCGGGCCGCCGCCGACAATGTCCGGCATGCGGAAATCTTCTTCGACCCCCAGACCCATACCGACCGCGGCCTGCCGTTCAGCGTCGCGGCCGACGGCCTGCTGGCGGGCATGAAGACCGCCGAGGCCGAGCTGGGCGTCAGCTCGAAACTGATCCTGTGCTTCCTGCGCCATCTCGACGAGGCCGCCGCCATCGACACGCTCCACGCGGCGGAGCCCTGGCTGGACCGGATCGCGGGCGTCGGCCTCGATTCCTCGGAGGTCGGCCATCCGCCCTCGAAATTCCGGCACGTGTTCGAGCGCGCCGGCCAGATGGGGCTGAAGCGCGTCGCCCACGCCGGCGAGGAAGGCCCGCCCGCCTATGTCTGGGAGGCGCTGGACGTGTTGCGCATCGACCGGATGGACCACGGCAACCGGTCGATGGAGGACCCGCGGCTGATCGAGCGGCTGGCCGACGAGCGGATGACGCTGACGGTCTGCCCCCTGTCGAACCTCAAGCT
>NZ_JAKFEB010000101.1:0-8233 GCF_036677305.1 Brevundimonas sp.
ACGTCAAACCCGTCGTCGGTCAGCCAGTGGGCCGCGGTCGAGGCGCTGAACGGACCGCAGGATTTCATCGCGGAGCGGGCGACTCATTTCGAGCGGCGGCGCGATCTGGTCGTGTCGATGCTGAATCAGGCGACGGGCATCCGCTGCGCCACGCCCGAGGGCGCCTTCTACGTCTATCCCTCGATCGAGGGCCTGATCGGCAAGAAGACGGACGACGGCACGGTGATCGACGGCGACGACACCTTCGCGACCGCCCTGCTGGACGCCGAGGGCGTGGCCGTGGTGCAGGGTTCGGCCTTCGGCCTGAGCCCCTATTTCCGCATCAGCTATGCGACCTCGGAGAACGTGCTGGAAGAAGCCTGCCGCCGCATCCAGCGCTTCTGCGCCTCGCTGCGCTAGCGAAAGTCGGTCGAACCGCTCAGGTCGATCGTCGGGGCGGGGCCTCCGATGAAGGTCAGGCACCAGGAGATCGCGCGCGGCGCATTGTCGATCCCGCCATCGGCTTGCTGCGAGAGGCGGCAGACGTGATCAATGCGGTCCGCTCCCTCATTGATCGGAGCCACGACCACTATTCGCTCGCCGGTCGCACCGGCCGCCGCAATGATCCGAACGCGTCGACCTCCGGGCAAATCTTCAGTGCGGTCCGCGCTCCGGATGGCGCCGCCGAGGAGACCGTCGACAGCCTCAGGCGTCACGCCGTCCGGAAAGCGAAAAACCTCGGCGACGATCCGATCGCCCGGCTCGGCGCTCATGGTGAAACGCGGCTCAGACTGGATCGCCAGTACGGACAGCAGCGTCAGGATCATCAGGCCGCGCGAGATACGGCGAAATCGGCCAGCTGCTCCAGGGCGTCGACCCATTCTCCCGCCGGCAGACCCGCCAGCGAGGCCTTGGCCGCGTCGGCGTATTCACAGGCCACGGCCAGGGTCGCGCTGACCGCGCCGGAGCCGATGACCAGTTCGCGGGCGCGGCGGAAGTCGTCCCCGGTGCGCTGGCCCTTGTTGATGGTGCGGTCCCAGAAGGCGTCCTCGCGGCCGCGCGTGCGCGCGGCGGCCAGCAGCAGGGGCATGGTCACCTTGCCTTCGCGGAAGTCGTCGCCGGCGTTCTTGCCCAGATCTTCCGACAGGCCGCCGTAGTCGAGGGCGTCGTCGGCCAGCTGGAAGGCCAGGCCGAGGTTCATTCCATAGTCGCGCAGGGCCTGCACCGCCGTATCGCCGGCCCCCGCCCCGACCGCGCCCGATTCGGCGGCGGCGGCGAACAGTTCGGCGGTCTTGGCCGAGATGATCCGCAGATAGGTTTCCTGGTCCAGATTCAGGTCGTGGGCGCGGGTCAGCTGCAGCACCTCGCCCTCGGCGATGACGCTGGAGGCGGTGGCGAGGATGCCCAGGGCGCGCATCTGGCCCGTCTCGACCATCAGCTCGAAGGCGCGGGCGAACAGGAAGTCGCCGACCAGCACGCTGGACGGCGCGCCCCAGATCAGGTGGGCGGCGGTCTTTCCGCGCCGCAGGTCCGAGCCGTCGACGATGTCGTCGTGCAGCAGGGTGGCCGTGTGGATGAACTCGACCGCGGCGGCCAGCTTGACCGCGGCGTCGATCTCGCCCGTCGCGCCCGAGGCGCGGGCGGCGGCGAGGGTCAGAAGCGGCCGCAGGCGTTTGCCGCCGGCGCTGACCAGATGGTCGGCCAGCAGCGGAATCACCGGCACCTGGGACTGCATCCGCGCGATGATCAGGGCGTCGACGGCCGCCATGTCGCCCTTCGCCAGCCGAACCAGCGGTTCGACGTCTCCCTTCGAGCGGGGATCGGCGGCGACGACAGCGTCCAACGGAAAACTCACTCGGCGCGGCGCGGGGGGAGGATCGCACCGGAAAATCCAGCCGCCGCCTTGCGGGGCGGCGATGCGGCGCACAATGGTGATCGGGCCATGAAGGGTCAAGCCGCGTGACCGCCACATCCTCTCAATCCGACGCCGTCGAGATCGTCGAGAACGCCCTGCTGGGCGGCCGCGTCCGCTTTCGCCAGCCGGCGAAGGGCTACCGCGCGGGCATGGATGCGGCGCTTCTGGCCGCCGCCGTGGAGGCCGCGCCGGGGCAGCGGGTGCTGGAGGCGGGCTGCGGCGCCGGCGCCGTTCTGATGCAGATCGCCGCGCGGCGTCCCGACGCGGTCCTGACGGGGCTCGAGCGCGATCCCGCCATGGCCGCGCTGGCGCGTGAGAATGCGGCGCTGAACGGCGCGAAGGCGACGATCGTCGCGGGGGATGTGGCGGCGGGGTTCCGGGCGATGGGGCTGGAGCCGTTCGACTGGGCGATCAGCAATCCCCCGTTCTTCGACGACCCGGGCGCCTTGCGGGCGCCGGCCCCGGGCAAGCGCGGGGCGTGGATGGCGGACGACGGGCTCAGGGCATGGACGGACTTCCTGCTGAAGGGCGTGCGCGAAGGCGGGCGGGTGGTGGTCATCCACCGCGCCGACCGGCTGGCCGATCTGCTGGCCTTGCTGGGAGAGAAGGCGGGATCGTTCGCGCTTCGGGGCATTCATCCGTATGCGGACGAGCCGGCCAAGCGGGTCCTGGTCAGCGCGATCAGGACGGGCAAGGCCCCGCTGCGGCTGCTGCCGCCCCTGGTGCTGCACGAACGCGGCGGGGCGAAGCATACGGCCGAGGCCGAGGCGATCCTCAGGGGCGAGGCGGCGCTGGGGTTCTGATCCGCCCGCCTGTGGGGTAAGGGAGGCCATGTCCCTGCGCCCCCTCTTCGTCACCCAGGTCTATGAGGCCTCGCTGGCCGCCGGTCCCGGTTTCACCGCCTTCAACGCCGGTCTGGCCGACGCCTGTCGCATGCTGGCCGCCGAGGATCAGGCCGGGCGCGCCTGGTGCCGGGAACACGGCTATCGCGGCTACACCTCCTACGGCTCGCTGTCCGACCTGCCGCACCGGATGCCCGAGTTCGCCGAACTGAAACGCCATCTGGACCGCCACGCCCTGCTGTATGCGAAGGCGCTGAATTTCGATCTGGCGCGCAAACCGCGGCTGGACAGCCTGTGGATCAACATCCTCAAGCCCGGCGGCGGGCACAGCGGACACATCCATCCCCATGCCTTCCTGAGCGGCACGGTCTATGTCGAGGTGCCCGACGGCGCTTCGGCCCTGAAGCTGGAAGACCCGCGCCTGCCGATGATGATGGCCCGTCCCGGCGTCCACGCCGACGCGCCCGAGGGCGAGAAGCCCTTCGTCTATCTGGCCCCCCGGGCCGGCACGATCCTGATGTGGGAGAGCTGGCTGCGCCACGAGGTGCCGCCGAACGCCGCGAAGAGCGAGCGGATCTCGATCAGTTTCAACTACGCCTGAGGCGGATCCAGGGGCGCAAAGGGAAGCACGCCATGACCCATGTCCCCATCGAACCGGCCGCCGGCGGGCCGGATCAGGCGATCGATCCCGTCTGCGGCATGACCGTCGACCCGGCCGCCACGCCCCATCACGCGTCGCACGGGGGCGCGGCCTTCCACTTCTGCTCGGCCGGCTGCCGGGCCAAATTCGTCGCTGACCCGGACCGCTATCTGCGGGCGGGCGGAGCGGAACCGGAGCCCGCGGCGCCCGGGGCCGTCTACACCTGCCCCATGCACCCGGAGGTGCGCCAGGTCGGACCGGGCGCCTGTCCCAAATGCGGCATGGCGCTGGAGCCCGAGGTGATGACCGCCGACACGGGTCCCAATCCCGAGATCGCAGACTTCACCCGTCGCCTGTGGATCGCAGCCGTCCTGACCGCGCCGCTGTTCGTCATGGAGATGGGCTCCCATCTGCTGGGCCTCCGCCTGCCGATCCCGCAGGGCTGGAACGGCTGGATGCAGTTCGCCCTGGCCACGCCGGTGGTGCTGTGGGCCGGGTGGCCGTTCATCGAACGCGGCTGGGCCTCGGTGCGGACGCGGAACCCGAACATGTTCACCCTCATCGCCCTCGGGACGCTGGCGGCCTGGGCCTTCAGCACCGCGGCGGTGATCGCGCCGGGGACCATTCCCGAAGCCTTCCGCGGCGAACACGGCGAGGCGCCGCTGTATTTCGAGGCGGCGGCGGTGATCGTCACCCTGGTGCTGGTCGGTCAGTTGCTGGAGCTGCGGGCGCGCGAGCGGACCTCTGACGCCATCCGCGCCCTGCTGGACCTGACGCCGAAACAGGCGCTGCGGGTTCGCGACGACGGGACCGACGAGGAGATTCCGGTCGAACACATCGCCGTCGGCGACCGCCTGCGAGTCCGGCCGGGCGAGAAAATCCCTGTCGACGGCGTCCTCGTCGAGGGCCGCGCGTCCGTGGACGAGGCGCTGGTGACCGGTGAATCCATGCCTGTCGCCAAGGCGGCGGGCGACACCGTGGTGGCCGGCGCGCTGAACGCCACCGGCTCGTTCGTGATGCGGGCCGAAAAGGTCGGGGCCGACACCCTGCTGGCCCAGATCGTCGATCTGGTCGCCAGGGCGCAGCGCAGCCGCGCCCCCATCCAGCGGCTGGTCGATCGGGTCGCGGCCTGGTTCGTGCCCGCCGTGGTCGTGGTCGCGGCGGCGGCCTTCGTCGTGTGGAGTCTGGTCGGGCCCGAGCCGCGCCTGGCCTTCGCCTTCGTGGCCGCGGTCAGCGTGCTGATCATCGCCTGCCCCTGCGCCCTGGGTCTGGCCACGCCGATCTCGATCATGGTCGGGGTCGGCCGCGGGGCCCAGGCGGGCATCCTGATCCGCGACGCCGAGGCGCTCGAGCGTTTCGGCAAGGTCGATACGCTGGTGGTCGACAAGACCGGCACCCTGACCGAGGGTCGGCCGGCCCTGAGGGCCGTGCACGCGGCCCCGGGCTTCGCCGACGATGACCTGCTGCGCCTCGCCGCAGGGCTGGAACGGTCGAGCGAACACCCGCTGGCCCGGGCGCTGATCCAGGCGGCGGAGGCGCGGGAGCTTGCGCTGTCGAGCGCCGAGGAATTCGACAGTCCCGTCGGTCGGGGCGTTGTCGGGGTGATCGAGGGCCGCAGGGTCCTGATCGGCTCCTCGGCCTTTCTGAAGGACAACGCCGTCGACGCCGCGCCCCTGACCGACGTCGCGGATGCTCAGCGCCGCGACGGAGCGACGGTGATCTTCATGGCCGTCGACGGGCTCCTGGCCGGGGCCTTCGCCATCGCCGATCCGATCAAGCCGACGACCCGCGCGGCCGTGGACGCCCTGCACGCCCAGGGCCTGAAGCTGGTCATGCTGACCGGCGACAATGCGACCACGGCCCGCGCGGTGGCGGCGCAACTGGGCATCGACGCGGTCGAGGCAGACGTGTCTCCGGCCGACAAGGCCGCCGTGGTCGAGCGGCTCCGTCGCGAGGGGCGGGTCGTGGCCATGGCGGGCGACGGGGTCAACGACGCCCCGGCCCTGGCCGCCGCCGACGTCGGGGTGGCGATGGGCGCAGGCGCCGACGTGGCCATAGAGAGCGCCGGCGTGACCCTGCTGTCGGGAGACCTGAACGGCATTGTCCGCGCCCGCGCCCTGTCGAAGGCCACGGTCCGCAATATCCGCCAGAACCTGTGGTTCGCCTTCGGCTACAATGCCCTGGGCGTGCCGCTGGCGGCGGGGGCGCTGTATCCGGCCCTTGGGCTCGTGCTCTCGCCGATGATCGCGGCCCTGGCCATGTCGCTGTCGTCTGTCAGCGTCATCTCCAACGCGTTGCGGCTGAAAACCGTCAGACTGTAGCGGGCGGTCCTCGCCCGTGAGCGGCGCAAGGGCTGCGCGTCGCCGCGTTAATCCTTTGGCTTAGGACTGTGAAAAGCTTGTTGTCGCAGTGTCGAGGGCGCTCGCCCTGCTCTTTCGATCGACATCGCCATGCTCGTCCCCCGCGCCACCGGCGTGCTTCTGTTATTGTACAGCGGCTTCCACATGATCATTGGCATGTGGGTGCCCCAGTTTCCGTGGCTGCTGACGGGCGCCCTGCTGGTGATCGGGTCCACGGCCCTGCTGGCGTGTCAGTCCTGGTCGCGCGTCATCGTCTACGCCACTGCGCTGGCGGCTGCGGTGGTCGGGCTGATCGGCCAGGTCGACGCCGCGGCTGACGCCCATACCGACATCCCCCTGGCGATGGTGATGTGGGGCCTGTGGACCTCGCTCTGGCTGGCGGTTTCCTACCTCGGCGCGCGCTACCTGCCCGATCCCGACTCCACGCCGGGGGGATTCTGGCCGATCCGGCTGGAGTAGGCGGCCTCGGGGACCGCCGGAACGGCGGCTTCAGCGGCCCATGCCGATCCCGGATTGCAGTTTTCAGATCACTGCAGAAGGCGCGACCATTCCCGCCTCATTTGCCCTCTTTGCAGAGGGCGGCTACATCCCGCGCCAACCTCCCCTACACCTCGAACGACAGGGCGCACCGCACCTCATGGCGCAGCAATATATTTTCCAGATGCAGGGCCTGACCAAGGCCTTTCCCGGCGGCAAGAAGATCTTCGAGAACATCTGGCTGAGCTTCTACAACGACGCCAAGATCGGCGTCGTCGGGGTCAACGGCTCCGGTAAATCCACCCTGCTGAAGATCATGGCCGGCCTGGACCATGAATTCTCCGGCGAGGCCCGGGCCGCCGACGGAATCAAGCGCGGCTATCTGGAGCAGGAGCCCCAGCTCGACGACAGCCTGAACGTCCGCGAGAACGTAGAGGCCTGGTGTGAAGAGAAGCAGTGGGTCACCCGCTTCAACGCCATCGCCATGGAAATGGCCGAGGAATACACCGACGAGCTGATGGCCGAGATGACGGCCCTGCAGGAGAAGATCGACGCCGGCGACGTCTGGGACATCGACAGCCGCATCGAAATGGCCATGGACGCCCTGCGCTGCCCGCCCGACGACTGGGAGACCACCAACCTGTCCGGCGGCGAGAAGCGCCGCGTGGCCCTGGCCCGCCTGCTGCTGTCCAAGCCGGACATGCTGCTGCTCGACGAACCGACCAACCACCTCGACGCCGAGTCGGTGGCCTGGCTGCAGCACCACCTCGAGAATTTCCCGGGCTGCGTCATCCTGGTGACCCACGACCGCTACTTCCTGGATCTGGTGACCAAGTGGACGCTGGAGCTGGATCGCGGCAAGGGCCACCCGCACGAGGGCAACTATTCCAGCTGGCTGGAAGCCAAGACCAAGCGCGTCGTGCAGGAGCAGTCGGAATCCGAAGCCCGCCAGCGCGCCCTGACCCGCGAACTGGAATGGGTCCGCTCGGGCGCCAAGGCCCGTCAGGCCAAGTCCAAGGCCCGTCTGGCCGCCTATGAGCGGATGGTGGACGAGCAGGAGAGCATGCGCGGGGCCCAGACCCACGCCGTCATCCAGATCCCGCCCGGCCCGCGCCTCGGCAATGTCGTGCTGGAGGCCGAGGGCCTCGAGAAGGCCTATGGCGACAAGCTGCTGTTCAAGGACCTGACCTTCAAGCTGCCGCCCAACGGCATCGTCGGGGTCATCGGGCCCAACGGCGCCGGCAAGTCGACCCTGTTCCGCCTGATCACCGGCCAGGAACAGCCCGACGCCGGCACGATCAAGGTCGGCGAGACCGTCAAGCTGGCCTATGTCGACCAGAGCCGCGACGATCTGGAGCCCAACAAGACCATCTGGGAAGTCATCTCGGGCGGCACCGACGTGATGATGGTCGGCAAGCGCGAGATCAACACCCGCGCCTACGTCGGCTCGTTCAACTTCAAGGGCGGCGACCAGCAGAAGAAGGTCGGCCAGCTGTCGGGCGGCGAGCGCAACCGCGTCCACCTCGCCAAGACGCTCGCCACGGGCGGCAACCTGCTGCTGCTCGACGA
The DNA here is from genome assembly GCF_036677305.1 of Brevundimonas sp. GTDB lineage: Bacteria > Pseudomonadota > Alphaproteobacteria > Caulobacterales > Caulobacteraceae > Brevundimonas. The sequence continues at coordinate 7,783 of NZ_JAKFEB010000101.1, forward strand.
ACCGACCAACGACCTGGACATCGAGACGCTGCAGAACCTCGAGGAGGCTCTGGAAGGCTTCGCCGGCTGCGCCGTGGTCATCTCCCACGATCGCTGGTTCCTGGACCGTCTGGCCACCCACATCCTCGCCTTCGAGGGCGACAGCCACGTCGAATGGTTCGAGGGCAATTTCGAAGCCTATGAGGAAGACAAGAAGCGTCGCCTCGGCGTCGAGAGCCTGATCCCGCACCGGATCAAGTTCCAGAAGTTCGGGCGCTGATCCCGAAACGGCCCCCGGAGCGATCCGGGGGCCGTTTTTCATTGGGCGCGAGTGGACTAGTGTCGGCGCATGACCGACCGCCCCGCCCTACTGATCATGCAGCGGCATCTGGCGCCGCTGACGGCCTTTCTCGAGAGCCAGTGGACCGTCTACCGGTTCTGGGAGGGCCCGCCGCTGGAGGCGCAGGCGGAG
>NZ_JAKFEB010000102.1:0-9845 GCF_036677305.1 Brevundimonas sp.
CCGGGGTCGTGGTGGTCGAACCGTTCCTGGAAGTCCGCGCCGACCTCATAGCTGGCCTGGGCGATGCAGGGGCCGACCACGGCGACCATGCGGCGCGGTTCGGCGCCGAGCGCCTGCATCGACGCGACAGTCGAGGAGATGATTCCGCCCAGCGCACCCTTCCATCCCGCATGGGCGGCGCCGACAACGCCGGCCTCGGTGTCGGCCAGCAGCACCGGCGCGCAGTCGGCGGTCAGGACGGCGCAGATGACGCCCGGCGTGGCGGTGACGGTGGCGTCGCCCTCGGGCCGGTCGCCCTTCCAGCCGGCGACGGCGACGCGGGCGAGGCTGGAATGGATCTGGTAGCAGGCCGCGAAGTCATCCGGGCGGCCCCCCATGTGCCCGGCGACCCGTCGCCGGTTATCGGCGACGGCCGCGGCGTCGTCGGTCGAGCCCAGCCCGGTGTTCAGGCTGTCGTAGATGCCGGTTGAGACGCCCCCCTGACGCGTGAAGAAGCCGTGGCGGACGCCGGTCTTGTCGAGCAGGGGGTGGGTGATCGGTTCCAGCATCATGCTCAGTCCTCGAAGCCCGGGACGACCAGGGTGCGGGGCGAGAAGACCGCGCAGGCCTTGAACAGGGTCCCCATCTGGTCGTCGGCGGTCAGGCGGGCCAGCTGGCGCTCGATGACGGGCGCCGCGTCCGGCCGTCCCGACTTCAACCGGTCGGCGCGGGCTTCGATCCCGAGCAGGCGCAGGAATTCGCCCTGGCCCAGCGCGCCGGTCACATCGGCGCCGGCCCGGATGGCGGCCTCCTGCACGGTCGGGAAGTCGGCCCACTGTGTCAGGTCGGCCTCGCCCGGGGTGTCCAGCGGATCGACCTTCCGGTGCCGCCGCAGGGCCTGAAGCGTGTCGCCGGCCTCGGGTCTGGCCCGGCCATAGTCGATCAGCAGGGCGGCGCCCGAGGCCGCCTTGACCAGGGCCGCCACATCGCGGCCGAACGCGGCCTGTTGTTCGGAAATCTCGACGGTCTGCCCGGGCTCGACCTCGAAAGCGGGCCGCGCGAAGCCGCCGGTGATCCGCACCAGTCCGAAGGTCAGGCCGCCCTCGTCGGTGACCCCGACGCGGCGTTCGGCCCAGCCGTCCTCCGTCTTCACGAACTGGCGCGCGGGCAGGCAGTCCAGAACCTCGTTGGCGACCAGGATGACGGGGGCGTCGGTCTCGACGCTGTTCAGGTCCCTGACCCATCGGGGATGGACGTCGCTGTCGTTCAACATCCGGGCCTGGGCCGCACGCAGGGGCGGGCTGGGCTCGATCAGGACCAGATCGACGGCGGCGAGAAAGTCCGGGGCCAGTCGCGCCGCGCGCAGGGCGTCGGCCATCAGGGTGCCGTCGCCCGGACCCACCTCGACCAGCCGGACGCGCTCGGGCGCGCCCAGCCGCTGCCACAGCTCGACCGCCCACAGGCCGATCAGTTCGCCGAACATCTGGCTGACCATGGGCGCGGTGACGAAGTCGCCCGTCGCGCCGATGGCGGGCCGGGTGGCGTAGTAGCCGCCCTCGGGATCGTGCAGGCAGCGGACGACATAGTCGGCCACCGTCATCGGTCCGGTCAGGGTGATCTCGCGCGCCAGTCTTTCCGCGAGCGACATCAGGCGGCGGCGGGCGGCCGGCTCCAGGCGCGCCACATCAGCACGGCGCCCACGATCATCATCGGGATCGACAGCATCATGCCCATGGTCAGGCCCAGCGGGAGTTCAGACAGCTTGCCCGCGTCCGGCTGGCGCACATTCTCGAGCAGGGCCCGCGACAGGCCGTATCCGAACAGGAAGATGCCGGTGACATAGCCCGGCTTGGCCAGCAGCCTGCCCTTGTGAACGGCGAACCAGAGGACGGCGAACAGGACCAGTCCTTCCAGACCGGCTTCATACAGCTGGCTGGGGTGGCGCGGCACGTCGCCGGCCGGGCAGCCGTTGTAGAGGCGGTAGATCCGGTCGTTGCAGAAGCGGACGGCCCAGGGAACGGTCGTCTCGCGGCCCCACAGCTCGCCGTTGATGAAGTTGGCCAGACGGCCGAAGAACAGGCCGATCGGCGCGGCGGGGGCGACCAGATCGCCGAGGCTGAGCAGCCGGATCCTGTGGCGCCAGGCGAACCAGACGATGGCGATCGAGACGCCGATCAGACCGCCGTGGAAGGACATGCCGCCGTCCCACAGCCGGAACAGCGACAGCCGCTCGCCCCAGTCGGCCCCGGTGAACAGGCGACCGTACAGCGAGGGCTGGTAGAAGAGGGCGTAGCCGAGCCGGCCGCCCAGAATGATGCCGAGCGTGACGTAGAGGACCAGATCGTCCAGCTGCAGCGTCGTGACCGGCGGCCTGGCCGGTTGCCACAGGGCGTTGGCCTTCACCAGCCGCGAGGCATACCACCAGCCCAGAACGATGCCGGCGACATAGGCCAGCGCGTACCAGCGGATATCCAGCGGGCCGATGCTGAGCAGCACCGGGTCGAACTCGGGAAATTGCACGGGCGCTCCTGACGGGTGGTCCTGAATGCCGTTTAGCAAGCGGAGCCGGGCGCGTCCCTGAAATTTCAGCAACAACGCATTGGCCGGGGCCCAAATCAGGCCATAGATCGCATCGACAGCAAGGTTTCGTTCACCATATCGGCGGAACCTTGGTTAACGAAGCTCGCGGGTGCGGGCGGGAGATTTCTCATGCAGACGCGCAACCCCATCCTCGACGAGTTCGCAAAGCTGACGACCGGCGCCATGGGCCTGGCCCAGGCCGCGGGGGAGGAGGCCAAGACCGCCTTCCGCGCGCAGACCGATCGCATGGTGGCGGAAATGGATCTGGTCCGCCGCGACGAGTTCGACGCCCTCAAGGCCGAGATCGCCGCGCTCCGCACCGAGATCGCGGCTCTGAAAGGCGCTCAAAAGGCGGCGAAAAAGCCTGCCACGGGAACGTCCACAGCGTCGGTTCCCCCTCAGGACGCAGCCGGTTGAGCCGAATCTGCGAACCCGCCTACCGTTGCGTGACAGGGCGTGAGTCGCGCCCGGAGAGTGCCTGATGGACGCTGTACGGCCCGAAGAAGTCGATGTTCCCTACGATCCGCTGGATGTCGTGGAACACGTCCTGGTGGCCGAAAACCTGCCGTTCGACCGCACCGATGAAGGCGACCTGGCCTTCGCCCTGGCCGGCGACTGGAAGGACTATGAACTGTGGTTCGCCTGGCGTCCCGAAGGCGACTGCCTGCAGCTGTGCTGCGCCCTCGATCTGCAGGCGTCGAAGGCGCGCCGCGCCGCCGCCTATGAGCTGGTCGGCCTGATCAACCAGCGGACCTGGATGGGCCATTTCGAGGTCTGGGCCGAGGACGGCGAGATCGTCTTCCGCCATTCGCTGGCCCTGCCGATGGGCGAGCGCCCGACCCTGGCCCAGGCGGCGTCCATGATCGACGCGGCCGTCGAGGCCGCTGACCGTTACTACCCCGCCTTCGACTTCATGATCCGCGGATCGAAGAAGCCGCAGGACGCGATCGACGCCTGCCTGTTCGAGACCGTCGGCACGGCCTGACGGCCATGACCCCTCCCGCACCTTCCGGCCCTGTCGTCCTTCTGGGCTGCGGACGGCTGGGCTCCGCCATCGTCGAGGGATGGCTGAAGACCGGCGCGGTGGATCCCTCCGATCTCATCATTCTCACGCCCTCCGCAAAGCCCGTGGCCGAACAGGCACGGGCGCGCGGCGCGCGGATCAATCCGCCGCACGACGAGCTTGAAGCCGCCCGTGTGCTGGTGCTGGCGGTCAAGCCGGCGATGTGGCGGACGGCCCTCGCGCCGCTGATCGCCCGCCTGGGCCCGCGCACGCAGCTGGTCTCGGTCATGGCGGGCGTGTCGGCGGCGGACATGAGCGAAGTCTCGGCGCGGCCTGTCGCGCGGGTCATGCCGACCACGGCCGTGGCGCAGGCGAGGGGCGTCGCGGCTGTGTGGTCGGCCGATCCCGGGGCGCTGGAAACCGCACGGGATCTGTTTTCCCCCATGGCCGAGGTCGTGGATCTGGAGACGGAAGGGCAGATCGACGCCGCGACGGCGGTCGCCGGTTCGGCTCCGGCCTTCATCTACGCCTTCGTCCAGGCGCTGGCGGACGCGGGGCAGGCCGAAGGGCTGTCCATGGAGGCGGCGCGCCGCCTGGCCCGGGGCGCGCTGCGTTCCGCGGGAGCCGGGGTCGAGACGGATGAGGCGCTGGAGGCGCTGGTCGCCCGCATCGCTTCGCCGGGCGGCACCACACGCGCCGGTCTGGACGCCATGTCGGCGAGCGGCGATCTGGAGCGGGCGGCGACCGCGGCGGTCACCGCCGCCGTGCAGCGGGCGCGCGCCTTCTAGCGCTTCTGGTAGCGGCCTTCGGCGAGATTGTCGGCCAGTCGACGATAGACCCGGTCCGCATCCTGCCAGGTCGTGAAGCCGCGCACATCGGCGAGATTGCTCGAATACCAGTCGTACTGGACCGGATGGACCAGGCCGTCGGCCGTGGTCACGTGACCGGTAATGGTCGCGCCGCCGGTCGAGATGCTGCGAAATCCGTCCAGTCCGGGCGTATCGGCCATCTGCTGCATGGTCGGCCGGTTGGGCCTGACGTCCGCGAGGGTCAGGTTTATCTCGGCGCCGTCGAGGGAGCCGCGCCGCGTCAGGGTCTGCCGCACGACCTCGGCAAGGCGCCTGGCCTGTTCCTCGATCTCGCGCTGGCCCAGTTCGTCGGCCCGTTCGATCAGGTCAGGACCCAGGGTGATGTTGACGGAGGCCGGATCGGCCAGGGCCGGCGAGGCCAGCAGGGCCAGACCGGCGGCGAAGGGGGCAAGGATGGCGAGTCTGGTCATGATGATCCTCGATGTCCCCCGTCGGACGAAAGATGATCCTCAAGGCAACGCTTTACCAGCGCCGCCGCGAAATTTGATCAACCCGGGAGGCGGATGAGGGCGCGGAGCCCGCCCATGTCGCTGCGTTCCAGGGTGATGTCGCCGCCATGGCCGCGCGCGACGTCCCGGGCGATGGCCAGCCCCAGACCCACGCCCTTGTGGTTCTGGTTGCGCGAGGCGTCGAGGCGGGAGAACGGGCGGAACGCCTCTTCGTGCATGTCTTCGGGAATACCGGGGCCGTCATCCTCGACCGCGATCTCGAGCCCGCCGGAGGGCAGGGGACGGGCGCTGAGCCGGACGCGCTCGCCGTGGGCGGCGGCGTTGCCGGTCAGATTGGTCAGGGCCCGCTTGAAGGCGAGGGGGCGGAGCGAGGCCGTCAGCCCTTGCGGCGCGTCGACCTCGACTTCGGCGCCGGCGCGGCGGGCGTCCTCTGCGGCGGCGGCCAGAAGATCGGACAGGGAGACCGGCTGGGGCGCCTCGCCGGCTTCGCCGCGGGCGAAGGCGAGGTATTCGTCGATCATATGCTCCATCTCGTCCATGTCGCCGCGCATGGCGTCCGCGCGCTTGAACGGGGGAGCCAGCGCCAGCTCGAGGCGCAGGCGGGTCAGGGGGGTGCGAAGGTCGTGGCTGACGGAGGCCAGCAGGGCCGTGCGCTGATCGATGTGGCGCTGTATCCGTTCGCGCATGGCCAGGAAGGCGACGGCCGCGGCGCGGACCTCGCGGGCGCCGTGCGGCTTGAACCGTTCCTGGGTCTCGCCGCGGCCGAAGGCCTCCGCCGCCTCGGCCAGCCGCTCGATGGCGCGGACCTGGTTGCGGATGAACAGGATGGCCACGCCCATCAGCAGGACGGTGGCGATCAGCAGCCAGAGAACAAAGATGTGGGCCTGGGTGGCGACGGCGCGCTCGCGCGGCGCGATGATGCGCAGCACCCCCTGCGGCTGCTGCACCCGGATGTCGACATAGGCGGGGTAGCGGGTGGTGTCGAACCAGAAGGGCTGGTCCAGCCGGGCGGCGAGGGCTTTCTCCAGGGTGCGATCGACGACGCCCACGGGGCCGCGCCGGCTTTCGGCGGGCAGGGTCGCGCCGTCCTGCAGGGCGATGGACAGGGACATGGACCGCTGGGCGCGTTCGGAGATGACGGCCATGTTCCGGGGCGTCGGGTCGTCGCGCCAGCTTTCGGCCGCCCAGGCGATGTCGCCGGCCAGGCCGTCGGACAGGCGGGCGGTCACCGTCTGCCAGTGCATGTCGAAGAAGGCCCAGGTGACGGCCACCTGCATGACGAGCACCGGCAGGACGATGATCAGCAGCGACCGGCCCCACAGCGAGGTCGGCAGACGCCGCTTCAGGAATCGCGGCCAGAGGCTGGCGGGAAGCAGCCTCATCGCCGGCTCAGTCCGGGGCCAGCATATAGCCGACGCCGCGCACGGTCTGGAGATAGCGCGGGTTCTTGGGGTCGGCCTCCAGCTTGCGGCGCAGGCGGGTGACCTGGACGTCCACGGCGCGGCCGGTGATGTCGGCGGTGTCGGGCGACAGGCTCATGCGTTCGACCGCCGAATGGGCGTGGATGGCCAGGGTCTTCAGCAGCTGGGCCTCGGCCTCGGTCAGGCGCTGGGGCTTGCCGTCCTTCGACAGTTCCAGCCGCTCCATGTCGAAGACCGCGGGGCCCAGCTTGATCTCGCGCGGGGTCAGGGGCTTGCCGCCGGTGCGGCGCAGGATGGCGTCGACCCGCAGCGCCAGCTCGCGCGGGTCGAAGGGCTTGGACATATAGTCGTCGGCGCCGCGCGACAGGCCCTCGATCCGGTCGTCGGGATCGCCGCGCGCGGTCAGCAGCAGGACCGGCGTCTTCGAGGTTTCCGCCTTGGACCGGACCCAGGTCGTCAGGTCGAAGCCGCTCTCGCCGGGCATCATGACGTCCAGAACGACCAGATCGAACTCGATCAGCTCCATCATCCGCTTCGCCGCGGCCGCGTGGGCGGCGCCCGTGACGCGATAGCCTTCGCGGGCGAGAAATTCCTTCAGCAGTTCGCGGATGCGGTCGTCGTCATCGACGACCAGCAGGTGCCGACCGGCGCCGGGGCCCGCGATCGGGCCGGACCGGCCATAGGGACGCACGTCGCTCATGCGGATGTGATCCGGGCGCCGCTCCAGGCGTTGACCTGAGCGGTTCGGAGGGCTCTAACCCGGTGTTCTTCGCGGGAGACGTTATTCAATGGCCTTCGTTCCTTTCGACGATCGTGACGGCTGGATCTGGATGGACGGCGATTTCGTGCCCTGGCGGGAAGCGAAAACGCACGTTCTGACCCATGCCCTCCACTACGGCTCGTCGGTGTTCGAGGGGGAGCGTATGTATGGCGGCGAAATCTTCAAGCTGACCCCGCATAGCGAACGCCTGAAGCGCTCTGCAAACCTGCTTGATTTCGACCTTCCGTACAGCGTGGCCGAGATCGACGCGGCCTGCAAGGAAACCTGCGAAAAGATGGGCCTTTCCGACTGCTATGTGCGGCCGGTGGCCTACCGTGGGCCGGAACAGGTCAGCGTCTCGGCGGCCAACAACAAGACCCACGTGGCCATCGCCGTCTGGGAGTGGCCCAGCTATTTCGACGCCGCGACCAAGGCGAAGGGAATCCGGCTGGAGTGGGCCAAATGGCGCCGCCCCGACCCGATGACCGCGCCGTCGGCGGCCAAGGCGGCGGGCCTGTACATGATCTGCACCATGTCCAAGACCGCGGCCGAGAAGCGCGGCTATGCGGACGCCATGATGCTGGACTGGCGCGGCTATGTCGCCGAGGCGACCGGGGCCAACGTCTTCTTCGTCCAGGACGGGGTCCTGCACACCCCGCCTGTGGATGCGATTCTGGACGGCATCACCCGCCAGACCGTCATCGAGATGGCCGCCGCCAAGGGCATTGAGGTGATCGTTCGCCACATCCGGCCCGAGGAACTGGCGACGTTCAGCGAATGCTTCGTCACCGGCACCGCCGCCGAGGTGACGCCGGTGAGCGAGATCGGCGAATACCGATTCACCCCCGGCGCCCTCAGCCTGGGCCTGATGGAAGACTACGGCCGGCTGGTCCGCGGCCAGATCTAGGCTGATGCGGGCCTGCGGCGACGCAGGCCCCACCAGACCGCGCCGCCGATCACGATCAGCGGCAGGGCGGCCGACCCCACGGTGATCAGGACCGCCAGCACGTCCATGGACAGGCCGAACGCGCCGGACAGCGCGTGCGCCACCGACCGCGTCGGACTGTCGGCGGCCAGAACGCCGCCCGGGCGGTATTCGAGCGTCAGCCGCGCCGACTGGACCCGGTCGTTCAGGGCCTTCAGCTGGCTCTGCTGGGCGTCGTACTGGCGCTGCAGCCCGGCCAGCTCGCGCTCGATCTCCAGCCGTTGTTTCAGGGTCCCGCCGGAGCGGGCCTGCAGGACGCGGATGCGTTCGGACAGGGAGGCGGTGGTCGCCGAGCCGGTCGCGGCGACTTCGATGCCCGCCGTGACGTCCTCGCCCTCGGTGACCGCCTCGTCCAGACGGCCCCCCGCGTTCTGCGCGTCCAGCGCCAGATTGGCCCGGAAGCGGTTGATCCAGTCGGGCTGGCCGCGAAGCTCCAGACGGCCGCCCGGATCGCGCGCGGTCCAGTCCGCCCGGGCCGAGATCACCTGACAGAAGCCGGGCCCGGCCGAGGCGCAGGCCAGTTCATGCCGGCTCATCAACTCCGCGCCGCGGTCGCGAGGCAGGGAGAGGGCGTAGCGGTAGGCGTAGGCGATCCGGGCCACGGGGGCGAGCGGCTGGGGCGGCGAGACGGCGCGGGCCGCGGCGCCGGGGTCGGCCGGGGCGGCGGCCCCGGTCTCGACGGCGGCTTCGGCCACGGCCGCGTCGGAGGCGAAATCCTGTGACCCGTCCGGCACGGCCGGACCGCAGGCGGACAAAACAGTCAAACTGGCCGCGGCCAGCATCAGAGCCTTGCGCATCGTCTTGATCTCCCTGTCCCGTGTCGATCACGGTTCCGTGATGACGCGCGTGGATCGCGACGGATTCAGGGCTCAAAACAAGCGAAACGGCGGCTTGCCAGAGAGCGCCGTCTGGCGTTCAACGGGACGAAGCTGGCGGGGAGCCGGCCGGGAAACGCCTTTCATGTTCAGCCTGCTGAATCTCCAGAGCCTGCTCGGGCTCGTCGTCATCGTCGCGGCCTGCTGGGCCCTGTCCGAGAATCGGCGGGCCTTCCCCTGGCGGCTGACGCTGGGGGCGATCGCGGTGCAGGCGGTGCTGGTGCTGGCGCTGTTCGCCATTCCGGGCTCGCAGAACGTGCTGGCGGCGATCACGGGAGCCGTGGACGGTCTGGCGTCCGCGACCAACCAGGGCACGCGGTTCGTGTTCGGCTATCTGGCGGGGGGCGACCAGCCCTATGCGGTGCAGAACGACGGCGCCCTGTTCACCTTCGCCTTCCAGGTCCTGCCGCTGATCCTCGTGATCTCGGCCCTGTCGGCCCTGCTGTGGCACTGGAAGGTCCTGAAGTGGATCACCCACGGCTTCGGCATCCTGTTCCAGCGGACGATGGGTCTGGGCGGGGCCTCGGCGCTGGCGGTGGCGGCCAACATCTTCCTGGGCATGATCGAGAGCCCCATCGTCATCCGCGCCTATCTGGACAAGCTGACGCGGTCCGAGCTGTTCCTGATGATGGTGGTCGGTCTGGCGACGGTCGCGGGCTCCACCATGGTGGCCTATGCGGCCATCCTGTCGCCGGTGATGGCGAACGCGGCGGGCCATGTGCTGGTGGCCTCGATCGTCTCGGCGCCCGCGGGCGTGCTGCTGGCCCGGATCATGATCCCCGAGAAGCCCGGCGAGGGCGGGACGGTGGCCGACTATGACTCCGCGTTGAAATACGACAGCGCCATCGACGCCATCGTCAAGGGCACGGCCGACGGCCTGATGGTGGTGCTGAACATCTCGGCGGTGCTGATCGTGTTCGTGGC
>NZ_JAKFEB010000103.1:0-9324 GCF_036677305.1 Brevundimonas sp.
CATTTCCGACGTGGTGCTGGAAGCGGCGCTGAGCACCATCGTCGATCTGGAGGACTCGGTCGCCGCCGTCGACGCCGCCGACAAGACCGCCGCCTACCGCAACTGGCTGGGCCTGATGAAGGGCGATCTCAGCGAGACCTTCGACAAGGGCGGGCGGTCGATGACGCGGGCGTTGGCGCCGGATCGCGACTTCATCGCCCCGGACGGATCGACCCTGACACTGCCGGGCCGGTCGCTGCTGTTCGTGCGCAACGTCGGCCATCTGATGACGACGCCGGCGGTGCGTCTGGCCGACGGAACCGACGCGCCCGAGGGGGTGCTGGACGCCGTCGTCACCGCGCTGATCGCGATGCACGACCTGAAGGGGCAGGGGCGGTTCCGCAACAGCCGGGCCGGCTCGATCTACATCGTCAAACCCAAGATGCACGGGCCCGAGGAGTGCGCCTTCACCGACGCCCTGTTCGACGCGGTCGAGGACCTGCTGGGTCTGGCGCGGCACACCATCAAGGTCGGGGTCATGGACGAGGAGCGACGCACCTCGGCCAATCTGGCGGCCTGCATCCATGCGGTGAACGACCGCATCGTCTTCATCAACACCGGCTTCCTCGACCGCACCGGCGACGAGATCCACACCTGCATGCAGGCCGGGCCGGTGGTGCGGAAGGGCGAGATCAAGTCGTCCGCCTGGATCGCCGCCTATGAGGCCCGCAACGTCGCCATCGGGCTGAAGTGCGGCCTGTCGGGCCGGGCCCAGATCGGCAAGGGGATGTGGGCGGCGCCCGACCGCATGGCCGAGATGCTGGAGCAGAAGGCGGCCCATCCGAAGACCGGCGCCAACACCGCCTGGGTGCCCAGCCCGACCGCGGCGACCCTGCACGCCCTGCACTATCACCAGACCGACGTCTTCGCCCTGAGGGACGCCATCGCCGCGCGGCCGGTTCCGCCGCTGGAAGACCTGCTGACCCCGCCGCTGGCCGCCGGGCGCAACTGGTCCGAGGCCGAGATCGCCGAGGAGCTGGACAACAACGCCCAGGGGCTGCTCGGCTATGTCGTGCGCTGGATCGATCAGGGCGTCGGCTGTTCCAAGGTGCCGGACATCCACGACGTCGGCCTGATGGAGGACCGCGCCACCCTGCGCATCTCGTCGCAGCACATGGCCAACTGGCTGCTGCACGGCGTCTGCACGGCGGAACAGGCGGATGCGGCGCTGCTGCGCATGGCGGCCAGGGTCGACGCCCAGAACGCGGGCGATCCGCTTTACCGGCCGATGGCTCCCGACCCGGAGGCCAGCCTGGCCTTCCGCGCGGCGAGGGCCCTGGTGTTCGACGGCGCGGTCCAGCCGAACGGCTACACCGAACCGCTGCTGCACCGGTTCCGGCGGATGGCCAAGGACGCCCGCTGATCGCGCCAGGCGGTCAACATTTCTGAATCGTAACTTGCGGACGTGCCGGGCGACTGACAAGGTCCCTTTACTTCACGGAGGGGCTCCCATGCTGACGATCGAAAACCTGACCCATGTCTATGGCAATGGCACACGGGCGCTGGACGACGTCAGCCTGACGATACCCAAGGGGATGTTCGGCCTGCTGGGCCCGAACGGCGCGGGCAAGTCGACGCTGATGCGGTCCATCGCGACGCTGCAGACGCCGACGTCGGGTTCGATCCGTTTCGGCGACATCGACGTGATCAAGGATCCGGAACAGCTGCGCCGCGTGCTCGGCTATCTGCCCCAGGACTTCGGCGTCTACCCGCGCGTCTCGGCCTACGACATGCTGGACCACATGGCGGTGCTGAAGGGCATTTCCAACGGCCGCGAGCGCAAGCAGACGGTCGAGGCCCTGCTGAACCAGGTCAATCTGTGGCCCGTGCGGGGCAAGGCCCTGGCCGGCTTCTCGGGCGGCATGCGCCAGCGCTTCGGCATCGCCCAGGCCCTGATCGGCAACCCCGAACTGATCATCGTCGACGAGCCGACCGCCGGCCTCGACCCCGAGGAGCGCAACCGCTTCCTCAACCTGCTGGCCGAGGTGGGCGAGAACGTCGTCGTCATCCTGTCCACCCACATCGTCGAGGACGTGACGGACCTGTGCCCGCGCATGGCGGTGCTGGCCGGCGGCAAGATCCAGCTGGAAGGCGCGCCCGTCGACCTGATGCACACGCTCGAGGGCAGGGTCTGGACCAAGACCATCGACAAGGCCGAACTGCCCGAGTTCACCAAACGCCACAACGTCATCTCGACGCGCCTGTTCGCGGGCCGGACCGTCGTCCACGTCCTGTCGGACGCCAACCCGGGCGCCGGGTTCGAGCGGGCGCCGGGCGGTCTGGAAGACGTCTATCTGGCGACCGTCAACGCCTCGCGCCGCGCGGCCTGAGGGACGGATCATGTTCGGCAAGATCGCGAGTTTTGAATTCCGCTACCAGCTGCGCCAGCCGGCGTTCTGGGTCATCGCCATCGTCTTCGGCCTGCTGGCCTTCGGCGCCGTGGCCAGCGAGAACGTGTCGCTGGGGTCGGGGGGCAACGTCCTCAAGAACGCCCCCTATTCGCTGGCGACCGCCCACATCATCTTCAACGTCTTCTTCATGCTGGCGACCACGGCCATCGTGGCCAACGTCGTGGCGCGGGACACCCAGACCGGCTTCGGTCCGATGATCCTGTCGACGCGGATCACCAAGGGCGCCTACCTCTACGGCCGCTTCTTCGGCGCCTTCGCGGCGGTGGCGCTTTGCTACCTCAGCATCGCCCTTGGCACCCTGTTCGGCACCCTCATGCCCTGGGTCGACCCCGAGACGGTCGGGCCGTTCCGGTTCGGCGACTACGCCTATGCCTATGGCGTGTTCGGGCTGACCGGCCTGTTCCTGACCTCCGCCCTGTTCTTCATGCTGGCGACCGTCACGCGGTCGATGATGGCGACCTATATCGGCGTGGTCGCCGTGCTGATCGGATACCTGGCCTCGACGGGCGTGCTGGGCTCCAGGCCGGAGTTCGAGACGGCCATGGCCTGGGCCGAGCCGTTCGGTTCGGGCGCCTATTCGCTGGTGACCAAATACTGGACCGCAACCGAACGGAACACGCTGAACGCGCCGCTGGAAGGCGTGCTGCTGTGGAACCGGGTCATCTGGACCGCCGTGGGCGCCGCCTTGCTGGCCGCCTCCTACCTGCTCTACCGCCCCTCGCCGAAGGGCGCGAAGCTGAAGAAGCAGGAGCGCATGAAGGCGCTGGTCGAGAAGGACGTGGTCGTCACGCCCGTCGGCGCCCTGCCGCGCCCGAGCTACGGCTTCGCCAGCGGCCTGACGCAGCTCTGGTCGCGCGCCGTGTTCGAGACCGTGCTGGTCTTCAAGAGCCCCGCCTATGTGGTGCTGATCCTGCTGGCGTTCGCCTTCGCCCTGTCCTTCCTGTTCTTCACCGGGGAAATCTATGGCGCGCCGATCCTGCTGGTGACGCGCGTCGTGATCACGGGCCTGACCGGCACCTTCGGCCTCATCTCCATGGTCATCGCCATCTACTATGCGGGCGAACTGGTCTGGCGCGACCGCGACCGCAAGGTGCACGAGCTGGTCGACGCCTCCGCCACGCCGGACTGGACCTTCCTGGTTCCGAAGACCCTGGCCCTGGCGCTGGTGCTGATCTCGACGCTGCTGATGGGCGTGCTGGCCGGCGTGGTGACCCAGACCATCAAGGGGCACACCGACTACGAGCTCGGGAAATACCTGCTCTGGTATGTCATTCCGCAGTCCCTCGGCTTCCTCCAGCTGGCCGTGCTGGCGATCTTCGTCCAGGCGCTGTCGCCCAACAAATTCGTCGGCTGGGCGATCATGGTCGTCTACATGATCTCCACGATCGTGCTGTCGAACATCGGCTTCGACCACCCGCTGTATCAGTACAGCAGCGGCGTCGGCATGCCGCTGTCGGACATGAACGGGCGAGGCGATTTCGCCACCTTCGCCGTCTGGATGGACTCCTACTGGACCGCCTTCGCCGTGATCCTGCTGGTGCTGGCCTACGGCCTGTGGCGGCGCGGGACGGAGCAGCGGCTCTGGCCGCGGCTGAAGCGGCTGCCGCACCGGCTGATGGGCCCCGCGGGCCTGATCGGCGGCGCGGCGCTTGTCGCCTTCATCGCTCTGGGCGTGTTCATCTACACCAACACCAACGTCTGGAACGAGTACCGGACGCAGGGCGCGCAGGAGAAGGAGCAGGCGGCCTATGAGAAGGCGTTGCTGCGCTATGAGGTCACCCCCCAGCCGTCGGTCGCCGACGTCAAACTGGTCATGGACCTGCGCCCCCATCAGCCGAAGCTGACCACGCGCGGCTCCTATGTGCTGGTCAACAACACCAATGCGCCGCTGACCGAGGTCCACCTGCGCTGGGGCGATGATCTGGACATGGTCAACCTCACCGTCGAGGGCGCCTCGGTGGCCCGCGAGTGGAAGGATTTCGAATACCGGATCTACCGCTTCGCCACCCCGATGCAGCCGGGCGACCGGCGCAACGTGACCTTCGAGACGGTGCTGGAACAGCGCGGCTTCAAGGCCAGCGGCAACACCACCCGGCTGGTCGACAACGGCACCTTCGTCAACAACATGGAGTTCGCGCCGAGGATCGGCATGGACCGCCAGGGCCTGCTGACCGACCGCACCAAACGCCGCAAGGCGGGCCTGCCGGCCGAGCTGCGCCCGGCCAAACTGGAAGACACCTCGGCCCAGTCCCGAAACTATATCGGCGCCGACTGGGTGACGGCCGACATCACCGTCTCGACCGACGCCGACCAGACCCTGGTCGCGCCCGGGACGATGGTGTCCGACGTGGTGCGCGACGGCCGCCGGACCAGCCGGTTCGTCACCGAGTCTCCGGTGCTGAACTTCTTCTCGGTCCAGTCGGCCCGCTACGAACAGACCCGGCGCATGCACAACGGCGTCGAGCTGGTGGTCTTCCATGACCCGCGCCATGACCGCAACGTGCCCCGGATGCTGGACGGCCTGGCGGCTTCGCTGGACTATTTCCAGGCCAACTTCAGTCCGTACCAGTTCAAACAGGCGCGGATCGTGGAGTTCCCGGACTACGCCAGCTTCGCCCAGTCCTATCCCAACACCTTCGCCTGGTCCGAAGGCCTCGGCTTCATCGCCGACCTGAGCGATCCCGAGAAGATCGACTATGTCACCTATGTCGGGGCGCACGAGTTCGCGCACCAATGGTGGGCGCACCAGGTCGTCGGCTCGGAGCAGCAGGGCATGACGGCCCTGTCCGAGACCCTGGCCCAGTATTCGGCCCTGATGGTCATGGAGAAGCAGTACGGCAAGGACCAGATCCGCCGCTTCCTGAAGCAGGAGCTGGACCGCTACCTGCGCTCGCGCGGCACCGAACGGCTGGAGGAACTGCCCCTGATGCGGGTCGAGAACCAGCAGTATATCCACTATCAGAAGGGCGGCCTGGTCATGTACCTGCTGCGCGACCAGATCGGCGAGGACGCGGTCAACCGCGCCCTGCGCCGGGTGCTGGCGCAGTACGCCTTCAAGGGCGCGCCCTATCCGCGCTCGCTGGACCTGGTGGCGGCCATCCGCGCCGAGGCGCCGGCCGACAAACAGGCCCTGATCACCGACCTGTTCGAGAAGATCACCCTGTACGACGTCAAGACCACGGGCGTGACCTCGACCCGCCGCGCCGACGGCCGGTTCGACGTCGCGGTGACGATCGATGCGCGCAAGCTCTATGTCGACGGCAAGGGGGTCGAGACCGCCGCGCCGCTGAACGAGCTGTTCGACATCGGCCTGTTCACCGCCATGCCGGGCAAGGGCGCCTTCAACGCCCGCAACGTCGTCCTGCTGGAGCGCCGGCCGATCCGGTCGGGGGTGCAGACCCTGCGGTTCATCACCACCCGGGCCCCCAGCTTCGGCGGCGTCGATCCCTACAACAAATGGATCGACCGCAACTCGGACGACAATGTGAAGGCGGTGGACTAGCGGGTGCCGAACAGCCGGTCCCCGGCGTCGCCCAGACCGGGCACGATGTAGCCGTGATCGTTCAGCCGCTCGTCCACGGCGGCGGTCCAGACCGGCACGTCCGGGTGCCACCCGCGCAGCCGCTCCAGTCCCTCGGGCGAGGCGACCAGGCAGACGAAGCGCAGGTTGGTCACGCCCCGTTCCTTCAACCGCTCGATGGCGGCGACGGCCGTGTTGGCCGTGGCCAGCATGGGGTCGATGACGATGCACAGGCGGTCGGCGACGTCGTCGGGGGCGCGGAAATAGTATTCGACGGCGTCCAGCGTCTCGGGCTCGCGGTACAGGCCGACGTGGCCGACGCGGGCCGAGGGGACGAGGTCCAGCATCCCCTCCACCAGACCGAGGCCCGCGCGCAGGATCGGCACGAAGACCAGCTTCTTGCCCTCGATCCGCTGGCCGGTGGTGGGGCCGACGGGGGTCTCGACCGGATAGTCCTCCAGCGGCAGGTCGCGGGTGACCTCGTAGCAGAGCAGGGTCGATATCTCGCGCAGCAGCTGGCGGAAGCGGGCGGTCGAGGCAGCCTTCGACCGCATGATGCTGAGTTTGTGCAGGACCAGCGGGTGGGCGACGACGGTGACGCCGTCCATCTTGAAAGGCTTGGTCGGCATCAGAAAACGGTCCCGTCGGAGAGGATGGTCAGGGGCGGACCGCCGCCCGGACGACGTTCGGCGGCGGCGCGGCGGCCGGCGGCCCAGGTGCCGCCTTCCAGCACGCTGGCCAGGGGCATGTCGGCGGCGGCGACGCCCAGTTCGGCGCGGACGAGCGGGGCAATTTTATCCAGCAGGGCCACGGTCATGGCGCGCCAGCCGACCACCAGCGGATCGGAGACCGGCCACGGCTTTGCTGCGTCGGCAGGGTCCTTCAGCGTCAGCACGCCGAGGTCCATGAACAGGCCGCCGTTGCGGTATTCGGCCAGCCCCGTCAGCCCGTCGAGGTCGGTGATCTGGACCCCCGCGGTCTGAAGCGGTTCGACCAGCGAATAGCTGAGCCACTGCGACAGCTTGTGGATCGGTACGAGGCCGTCGGTGGCGTCGCCGCGCCTCATCGCCGGATGTTTCCAGCAGTCGCCGAGATCGACGCCGCCCAGCGTCAGCCGGTCGCGCCAGACGGGGCCGAGGGCCTCCAGCAGGACTTCGAGGATCACGGGGGCGGGCAGGCGGTCCTGATCGTCGGCGCGATCGACCATGGCGTCGAACAGGCCGCCGGGCCGGGGCTCGTCTTCCAGCGCGAACAGGTCGGGTTCGGCGAGGCAGGCCTGGCCGAGCCGCCGCAGCAGGGCGGCGCGGCCGCCGAGGCCGACCAGCGGATTGTCGGCGGTGACCTGGAAGCCCTTGGCGAGCGTATCGGCGGTCAGGAAGGTCAGGGCGACCGCGTCGACGCGCCAGGGATCGTCCTCGGTGACCGAGAAGGCGCCGGCCTCGAACATGCGCAGGGAGGCGATGGCCAGGCCTTCGGAGCGGGTCAGGGTGCGGCCCGTCTGCTTGTCCTTGTAGGCCCAGCCGGGGCCGGAGCCTGCGTCGAGCAGGACCGAGACGATGGCCAGATCGAACTCGGCCCGGGCGCGGGACGCTGGATCGAGCCAGTCGCGATCCCCGGCGGCGGGGCTCCACAGGTCGACGCCGTCGACGGCGAAATGCCGCCAGCGGGCGTGGAAGGGCACGGCCAGCGTCGGATACTGGTCGCGGATCACGGCGGCGACGTATTTCGCCGTCTCCGGCAGCCGGTCGAGATCGACGCGCCAGTGGCCGAGACCGCCGGCGACGCCGATTTCCAGCATCTCGTGCGCCCGCTCGCGGACGGCGCGGGCGTTCAGCAGGCCATGCGCCTGCTGCGTTTCAGAACTGCTCAAGGTCGCGGCCCACCACGCGGGTCAGGTCCTCGGCCGACGGCGGCGCGTCGGGGGTGAAATAGCCGGCCGCCTTCTTGGCCTCCATCTCCACCGAGGCGTCGGGCGGCACGAGGTAGTCGGGAATCGGCACCCGCTCGCCGATCTCGATGCCCGAGGCGGTCAGGGCGTCGTGCTTCATGTTCGACATCGAAACGAAGCGGTCGATCTTCGTAATGCCCAGCCAGTGCAGGATGTCGGGCATCAGTTGCTGGAAGCGCGCATCCTGCACCCCGGCCACGCACTCCGTGCGCTCGAAATAGGTCGCCGCCTGATCGCCGCCGGGCTGACGCTTGCGGGCGTTGTAGACGAGGAATTTGGTCACCTCGCCGAGGGCGCGGCCCTCCTTGCGGTTATAGGCGATCAGGCCGGCGCCGCCGTCCTGGGCCTCGCGGATGCACTCCTCGATGCCGTGGGTCAGATAGGGGCGGCAGGTGCAGATGTCCGAGCCGAACACGTCCGAGCCGTTGCACTCGTCATGGACGCGACAGGTCAGGCGGCGCTTCGGGTCGGCGATCGCGGCCGGGTCGCCGAAGATGTACAGGGTGATGCCCCCGATCGGCGGCAGGAAGACCTTGATGTCCGGCCGCGTGACCAGGTCGGCGTACATGCCGCCCGTCTGCTCGAACAGGGTGCGGCGCAGGGCGGTCTCGGTGACGCCGAAGCGTTCGGCGATGCCGGGCAGATACCAGACCGGATCGATGGCGGCCTTGGTGACGGCGACGTCGCCGCTCTCATGCACGATCTGGCCGTCGGCCTTGAGCCGGCCGGCGGCGATCGCCTCGCCGATCTCGCCCAGCTGCAGGCGGGCGCGGGTGACGGCGATGGTGGGGCGGATGTCGACGCCGTCGCGCAGTTCGTCGGCGAAGTCCTCGGCGACACGCGCGCCCCAAGGGTCGAGGGAGACGATCTTGCCCGGGTCGGTCCACTGCGGGAACGGGCCCATGGGGGTCGTCGGAGAGGTGTTGGTCAGGTCGGGCCGGTTGTTGGCGCTCATGGCTCCCGAGGAGACGGCCAGGGCGCGGTAGACGGAATAGGCCCCGCCGTGGGCGCCGATGGCGTTGCGGTCGCTGCCCGAGTTGACGGTGCCGATGACGGGCCCGCGCTCCTGCGCGGTCGGCGCGCCCCAATTCAGGGGAAAGCGGCTGACGGTCCCCGCGCCGGGGTGGGAGTTGAGCCGGATATGGCTCGGTCGGTTGGACATGTTTCCTCACTCGAAACCGGCTTGTTGTTTTTCTTGCGCCGGACTCTGCAGGACACACCCGGTCGCCGGTTCTGTCCAGTGGGCATGAGTCGACGCGCTCTGGCGAAGGGCCGCCAAAGGCTGGGGAGGGCGCGGGGCGACCGGGCCTCGCCCGGTGCTGTTGCAGAGTTACCGTTTCGACGAGACAGACCGCCCCGCGTCGTCGTTTTCCACGCGCGTGCCGGCCGCCGGCCCTGTTCGGGCC
>NZ_JAKFEB010000104.1:0-25422 GCF_036677305.1 Brevundimonas sp.
CGCGAACTTGCAGCACTGAACCGTCATTCCGGGGCGCTCGCAGAGCGAACCCGGAACCCAGGGGGGCCGCCGCCGTCGTCCGACGCGCCGCGAACGTCGAGCCCGGTCCCCTGGGTTCCGGGTTCCTCGCTGCGCTCGGCCCCGGAATGACGGAAGGGTGGGGTCAGCATGGCCGGTGAACGTTCCTGCTGAACCCCTCTCGCGCACCCGCGTTCTGCCCCCGAACACGGAGACTGCGCCATGGCCGCCCGACCCACCTGGCAGGGACATCTGAAGCTGTCGCTGGTGACCTGCCCGGTCGCCCTCTACACGGCGACATCCAGCGCGAGCCACGTCAGCTTCCACCTGATCAACCCCGACACCAACAACCGCATCCGCATGGTGCCGACCGATCCCGACACCGGGCCGGTCGAGCGGTCCGATCTGGTCAAGGGGTATGAGGTGTCCAAGGACGAATACGTCCTGTTCGACGACGCCGACTTCGACAAGGTCAAGCTGGAGTCGACCCGCACCATCGACATCAACCAGTTCGTCGACGAGGACGACATCGACCGCCTGTACTGGGACGACCCCTTCTATGTGGTGCCCGAGAAGGGCGTGGGGGCCGAGGCCTTCGCCGTCATCCGCGACGCCATGAAGGCCGCGGGCAAGATCGCCATCGGCTGTCTGGTGCTGCGCGGCCGCGAGCGGCAGATCGCGCTGGAGGTGCGGGGCAAGGGGTTGGTGGCGTATTCGCTGCGGCCGCATGACGAGGTGCGCGATACGGCCGACTATTTCGACGACATCCCGGCGGTGAAGCCCGACAAGGACATGGTCGAGATCGCCACCCGGATCATCGGCCAGAAGGAGTCGGACTTCGATCCGTCGAAATTCACCGACCGCTACGACGACGCCCTGAAGGACATGATCAAGGCCAAGCAGAAGGGCGGCAAGGGTCTGGTCGAGGCGCCCGAGCCCGACGACACCAATGTGGTCGACCTGATGGCGGCGCTGCGGGCCAGCCTGAAGGGATCGGCGGGCGGCAAGGCCGCTCCGGCGAAGAAGGCGGGGACGAAGAAGGCCGCGCCCGCGAAGAAGCCGGCGGCGAAGAAGAAGGCGGCCTGATCCGCCTCAGGCGTCGACCCAACCCAGCTCCGTCATCCTCGGGCTTGACCCGAGGATCAGACGCGCCGCCGCTCCGTCGATGAAGGCGGCCCTGAGACCGCGGGCTGACGCTCTAACACCAGACACGCCTTTGGTCTGATCCTCGGGTCAAGCCCGAGGATGACGGGTGAGGCGTGGGTATTGACTCCCTCACACAGTATGCGGCATACACTGTGTGTCACACACTATGTGAGATGCAGGGAAGCGGCATGAGCCTCGATCCGGACCTATTCGAATCCATGCGGCTGGAGCTGCGGCGCGGGTCGCTGGTGCTGGCGGTGCTCGCCTGTCTCCGGACCGAGCGGTACGGCTACACCCTGCGTCAGGCCCTGGCCGCCGACGGGCTGGAGATGGAGGAATCGACCCTCTATCCGCTGCTGCGCCGGCTGGAGAGCCAGGGCCTTCTCGATAGCGAATGGCGCGAGGAGGAGAAGCGGAAGAAGCGCTTCTACGTCCTGTCGCCGGGCGGCGTTTCGATGCTGGCCGCCCTGACCGACGAGTGGCGGGGGATCAACGCCTCGCTCGACAAGATTCTCTGAAATCGGGCTGAAGGGGAAAAGCCATGGACATGATCGACCGCTATCTGAACGCCGTCGCCGCGCAGTTGCCGCAGGACGAACGGGCCGACATCATCGCTGAACTGCGCGACCTGATCCTGAGCCGGTTCGAGGCGAAGGAAGAGGAGCTGGGCCGGCCGCTGACCGAGGACGAGCAGGAGAGCATCCTGCGCGAGATCGGCCACCCGCTGGTCGTGGCGGCGCGGTATCGCAAGGGACCGGACTCGCTGATCGGGCCCGAACTGTTTCCCTACTGGCTGTTCGGGGTGAAGGCCGGGCTGCTGGTCCTGCTGGCGGTGCAGGCGATCGGCCTGTTCATCCACCTCATCAGCGGGACGGACGACGCGGGGCAGGCCATCGGCCACGCCTTCCACGGCTTCTTCAGCTCGGGACTGACCCTGATCGGCGTGGCCACCGTCGCGGCGGCGGTGTTCGAACACTACGACATACGGCCGAAATGGATGACCCACTGGCGGGTCAAGGATCTCGGCGCCTTCGGCCTGTCGGACCCGGCCGCCTGGGGCGTGAAGGTTGATACGATCAAGCCGCCGAAGGCCCCGATGACGCCGACGACGCCGTGGGGCTCCTCGCGGCGGACGAACGGCTGGCCTGGCGGGGAATATCTGTTCTCGGTCATCGCAGTCGGCATGTTCGTACTGTGGTGGCTGGGCGTGCTGCACTTCCCCGGCTTCGCCCATGTCGAGTTGCTGGGCCAGGATGCGACGGTGACGCCGGCCCCGATCTGGTCGACCCTGTTCGTGCCGATCCTCGCCTACGCCCTGATCCAGATAGCCGTCGACCTGAACAGCCTGTTCCGGCCGCATGCGGTCCGGCTGCGGGCCCTCGCGCGGCTTCCGATCGCCGCCATCGGCCTGTGGCTGACCTGGGCGATCTATGAGGCCGGGCACTGGTTCACGCTGAGCCGGGACGGCGAGACGGCGCGGATTGCGGGGGACTGGGTCATGCTGGACTTCGACACCCTGAGGACGCTGGGCGACGGCGCCCGGGATCTGGCCGGCGTGGCCAGCACCCTGTCGGTGGTGATGGTCTGGGCCCTGGCCATTTCCGCGATCAGCCTGGGGTGCAGCATCATCCTGAACCTGTGGCGGCTGGCGCGGGGGTGACGGTCTCTCAGTCCCGTCCTCCCAATCCGTCATTCCGGGGCCGAGCGTAGCGAGGAAGCCGGAATGACGGGAGAGGATTGAACAGGCTGACCTGACTCAAATGTCCGAAAACCGCGAGACATCCGGCGCCGCCGGGCCCATCTTGCGGCCATGGAAAACGCCAGCGAACTCGACCAGGAGGCCTGCTACCGCGCGGTGCTGACCCGCGACGCGCGGTTCGACGGACGCTTCTTCGGCTGTGTGAAGACCACCGGCATCTACTGCCGCCCGGTCTGCCCGGCCCGGACTCCCAAACGGGAGAACATGTTCTTCGTCGTCACGGCGGCGGCGGCCGAGGAGGCGGGCTTCCGCGCCTGTCTTCGCTGCCGGCCCGAGACGGCCCCGGACATGGGCGCCTGGCGCGGCACGTCCAACACGGTCAGCCGGGCCCTGGCCCTGATCGAGGCGGGCGCGCTGGACGAGGGGGATGTCGACGGACTGGCCGCCCGGCTGGGGGTCGGCGAGCGGCACCTGCGGCGGCTGTTCCGCCAGCATCTGGGCGCCGCCCCGGTCAGCGTGGCGCAGACGCGCCGGGTGTTGCTGGCCAAGGCGCTGATCCACCAGACCGACCTCAGCATGGCGCAGGTGGCGCTGGCCTCGGGCTTCGGCAGCGTGCGGCGGTTCAACGAGACCTTCCAGGCCCTGTACGAACGCCCGCCCTCGGCGCTGCGCCGGCGCGGCGAGCGGGTGCAGGAGGGCGGCGTGAAGCTGAGCCTGCCGTACCGTCCGCCCTATGACCGGGAGGCGATGCTGGCGGCCCTGACGGCGCGCGGCGACACGGTGGAGGGATCGCGCTGGTCGCGCATCCTGACGCCGGATGTGGACGGGGCCGGGGGCTCGGTGTCGGTCGAGCCGGCCGAAGCGGGCAAGGTCTCTATCTGTATCGAGGCGAGCGACCTGAAAGCCCTGCCGGGCGTGCTGGCGCGGGTGCGGCGGGTGTTCGACCTGTCCGCCGACCCGGACGCCATCGCCCGCGATCTGTCGGCCGATCCGGTGCTGAAGCCTCTGGTCGGGGCGCGGCCCGGCCTGCGCCTGCCCGGCGCATGGATCGACGACGATCTGGAGGCGCCGAGCGATCGGCTGCCGGACAGCTGGACCGACGAAGCCCTGACCGCCCGCGCCGAAGCCTGGCGTCCCTGGCGGGCCTATGGCGCGCTGTATCTCGCAATGGCGGGGATCAGCGGCGCCGAACTGATGGAGAGAGACGATGCGAAACGCGCAGCCTGAGACCCTGACCCTGGACCGGATCGCCACGCCGACCGGCGAGGTCCTGCTGATCACCGATGCGGAGGGCGCCGTGCGGGCGCTGGACTTCGCCGGCTACGAAGAGCGGATGATGCGGCTGCTGGGCCGGCATTGGCCCGCGGCGACGCTGGTCGAGGGCCGCGCCCCGGCTGCGGTGCGGGCGGCGGTCGAGGCGTATTTCGGCGGCGACCTGACGGCGCTGGACGGGCTCGAGGTGCGCACCAACGGCACGGAATTCCAGCGCTCGGTCTGGGCGGCCCTGCGCGCCATCCCCCACGGCGAGACGCGGACCTACGGCCAGCTCGCCGCGGCGATCGGAAAGCCGAAGGCTGTGCGGGCTGCGGGTCTGGCGAACGGCCAGAACCCCGTCGCGGTGATCGTGCCCTGTCATCGGGTGATCGGCGCCAACGGGACGCTGACGGGTTACGCGGGCGGGATCGAACGCAAACAGTGGCTGCTGGCGCATGAAAGCCGGTCGGCGGCCGTCAGGTCGGCCGCGTGAACTGATCCGGCGTCAGGCCGCGGGGCGTGAAGCGCGCCTCGCGGATGGCTCCGTTGAACCAGCTGACGCGGTTCATCCGCACCCCCACCGAGGACCGTCCGTGTCCCTGCGGTGTGAAGGCCAGCGGGGCCTCGCCCTGCAGGACGCCGTCGACGAAGCTGCGGTAGGTCGTCCCGTCGTAGCTCTGTGCGACATGGAACCAGCGGCCGACGGGGAAGCGCTTGTCCGGGAAGATCAGGGTGTGGTTGTAGGTCGGGCCCTTGGTGAAGGCGTCCAGATACCACTCGGTCCCGACCACGCGGATCTCGAACAGGAAGCGGGTCCCCACCGGCGGCCGGCCCTCCCCCGGGGTCTCGGTCTCGGCGAGATGCAGGAAGCGTTGCTCGAAGGCGCCGCCGTCGGGGCGGATCAGGGCCTCGATCGTCCAGGTCGCGGCGCCCGCCAGCGGATGCTCCTCGATGAACAGGGCGTCGTCCACGCCGTCGAACTTCACGGCCCGGCCCCAGGGGCTGTCGACCAGCGCCGGTCCGCCCTCTGCCGCGACGGGCAGGCCGCCGACGGTGGCCAGATTGTCGAAGGTCCAGACCTTGCGGCCGGCCGGGACCTGCGGCCGCATCGTCGCGCAGCCGGGCAGCAACAGGCCGGCGGCGCCCGCGGCCACCATCGAGCGGCGGTTCAGCTGCAGTCTGCCGGGCATGCGGATCTCCTGGTGCGACCCGACAGATCGCACGCCGGCGCCTCGAGGCCTAGAATTTGTAGTTCAGGCCCACCTGGATGACCGGGAACAGGCCATAGCCTTCCGTGTCCTCGGTGATCTGCTCGGATTCGGCGCGCAGCCGGGCCTGGAAGGCCGGGTCGTTGGACAGGCTGCCGCCGGTCGAGGTCAGGGCGACCTCGGGTTCCTCGCTCCAGGCGACGCCCGCCACGGCGCGGAAGCCCCAGCGGCCCGTGCGATAGAAGGTGTCGTCCCAGCCGATGCCGACGAAGGGGGCGACGTCGCGCAGCTTGACCGTGCCGTTCAGGGCGCCGACCTGCGAAGGCGTATAGGTCTGGCCCCCGATGTCGACCGGCCCGGTCGGCGTGCCCGCCAGATCGATGTCGCGGTCGCCCACATAGGCGCCGCCCGAGATGAGAAGGCCGTTGGCCAGCGGGTGCATGTCGATGAAGCCGCCGACGGTGTCGAAGGCCAGGTCCGCGTCATAGTCGACCCCGTCGTAGCTTTCGTCGGTCGTGTACGTCAGCCGGTCGACCGCGCCGCGCAGGGTGAAGATCGGACCGATCCTGACCTGGACCTCGACGCCCAGGCCGGTGGTGCCCGCCGTGCCTCCGACGGCGATGCCGGGTTCTGACGACTGCGCCATCGCCGATCCGGCGGACAGGAGCAGGGCGGCGGCGGCGAAGGGGATCAGGCGCATGGGGTTCTCCGGCAGGTTCGTCCCTTCGAACGGGTTCTGGTTAAAATCACGTTTCCCATAATCAGCATGTTCGGCATCCGGCTTGCGTTTTCCGGCCAGCCGCCTACATTCATCCCGACTTATGCTAACTTTGAGCATAAGTAGAGGAAAACGAGTGATGGCGGACGGGATGTTTGGCTTGTCGAAGGAACTGGAGCGGGAGACCGCGCCGGTCTGGGCCAAGGTGAAGGATCACGTGACCCCGATGGAGTGGCCGGAACAGGCCGCCCTGATCAGCGAGATCAATGCGCTGAAGAAGCAGCGGGACGCGGTCATCCTGGCGCACAACTACATGACGCCGGAAATCTTCCACGGCGTCGGCGACTATGTCGGCGACAGCCTGGGTCTGGCCAAGGAGGCCGCGCGGTCGCCGGCGAAGGTGATCGTCCAGGCCGGCGTGCATTTCATGGCCGAGACCTCGAAGATCCTGTCGCCCGACAAGACCGTGCTGATCCCTGATCTGAAGGCCGGCTGCTCGCTGGCCGAGGCGATCACGGGCGCCGACGTGCGGCTGATCAAGCAGCGCTATCCGGGCCTGCCGGTGGTGACCTACGTCAACACCACGGCCGACGTGAAGGCCGAGACCGACATCTGCTGCACCAGCGCCAACGCGGTCCAGATCGTCGAATGGGCGGCGAAGGAATGGGGCGTCGACCGCGTCATCCTGATCCCCGACGAATTCCTGGCCCGCAACGTCGCGGCCCAGACCAATGTCGGCATCATCGCCTGGAAGGGCCGCTGCATCGTGCACGAGCGCTTCACCGCCTCGGACATCGCCGAGATGCGCGAGGCCTATCCCGGCGCGGAAATCCTGGCCCACCCGGAATGCCCCGAGGATGTGCTGTCGGCCGCCGACTTCGCCGGGTCGACGGCGGCGATGACCGACTACATCACCAGCCGCAAGCCGAAGCAGGTGGTGCTGATCACCGAATGCTCGATGGCCGCCAACATCCAGGGCGACGTGCCCGAGGTCAGCTTCATCGGCCCCTGCAACATGTGCCCCTACATGAAGCGGATCACGCTGGAGAACATCCGCGACTGCCTGCTGCACATGCAGTTCGAGGTCACCGTGCCGGAAGAGATGGCCGAGCGCGCCCGGCTGGCCGTGCAGCGGATGATCGACCTGCCGCCGCCGGCCGTTCCCGCCCGCTACGACCTGTTCAAGGCCAGACACCACGTCTCGGTGGAGCTGATCTGATGCACTACGTCGCGCCCGTCCGGGTCGTCGCCAATGTGGATGCGAAGAGCCTGCGGCTTCTCGCCATCCTGGCCTTGTGGCTGAGGTCGGAGAAGGCCACGTCTCCTCGATGACAGACTCAGACCAGACACGCCGCCCGGGACCTTGGGAAAACCTGCCGCCGGCCGCGCCCGTCGAGCGGGAAATCGCCCGGCCGCAGGCGGACGAACCGCCGCTGGACAAGGGCCAGCATCCCGTCTGGGCGGTGGTCTCGACCCTGCTTCTGGGCGGTTTCATCTGGTGGCTGTCGGGCAGCTGGGTCATCGCCGTGGCGGCGATCTGGGGCCTGCTGGTCCATGAATACGGACACGTGCTGGCGATGAACGCGCTCGGCATGGGCCCGGCCCGCATCTACATCATCCCCTTCCTCGGCGGGGTGGCGAAGAGCCAGCGCCTGCCGGCCAGCGAATGGCACGGGGTGCTGGTGTCGCTGGCGGGGCCCGCGTTCGGCCTGCTGGCCGCCATTCCCTTCTTCGGCCTGTACATCGCGACCGGGCAGGGGATGTGGTTGCAGGGGGTGTTCATCATCGCCCTGATCAACCTGGTGAACCTGGCGCCCGCGCCGCCGCTGGACGGATCGAAGGCGCTGGGACCCGTGCTCGCCCGCATCCATCCGATGGTCGAGAAGGCCGCCATGGTCGCTGTCGGCGCGGTCGTGATCGTCTGGGGCTTCACCAACGGCAGCTACATCTTCGCGGCCTTCCTGGCCCTGGCCCTGTTCGGCCATCTGAAGCGCGGAGTCTGGCGGCCGGAAGGGCGTCAGCTCAACTGGCCCGAGGCGGCGCGCAGCGTGGGCCTGTTCGCCATCGTGGCCGCGGCCTGCGCGGGCGTGGCTCTTGCGGGCCTGATGCCCCTCACCGGGTCCTTCTCCCAGGCCATGGCGCTGGCCGGCAGCTATTTCGAGTTCGGCCGTTGAGCCGCGTCCGTCATGACGGACCGCTGATCGTCGGCGGCGGTCTGGCGGGTCTTTCGGCCGCGCTGGAGGCCGCGCCGCGCAAGGTGCTGCTGGTCACGCCCGCGCCCTTGCTGGAGGCCTGTTCCTCGGCCTGGGCCCAGGGCGGAGTCGCGGCGGCCCTGTCGGCGGACGACGCCCCGGCCCTGCATGCGGCCGATACGGCGGCGGCGGGCGCCGGTCTGGTCGAGATCGAGGCCACGCGCGCCCTGACCGGCGACGGTCGCGAGACCGTGGAATGGCTGGCCGCCCTTGGCGCGCCGTTTGACCGGAACGCCGACGGAGGGTTCGCCGTCAGTCTGGAAGCCGCCCATTCACAGGCGCGGGTCGCCCGGGTCGGCGGCGACGGCGCGGGCCGGGCCATCCTGTCAGCGCTGGTGGCCGCGGTGCGCGCCGCGCCGCATATCGAGGTGTGGGAGGATGCGCGCCTGCGCGGCCTGCTGCAGGACGCGTCCGGCCGGGTGTGCGGGGCTTTGATCGAGCGCGGCGACGAACGGACCGTCGAGATCATGGCGCCCGCCGTGGTGCTGGCGACCGGCGGCGCGGGCGGCCTCTATGCCCGGACGACGACGCCGGCGGCGTTGCTGGGCGAGGGCATGGCCCTGGCATGGTCGGCGGGAGCCGAGATCGTCGATCCAGAGTTCGTGCAATTCCATCCGACGGCCATCGATGTGGGGCTGGACCCCATGCCGCTGGCCACCGAGGCCCTGCGGGGCGAGGGCGCGCGGCTGGTCGATCGCGAAGGTCGCTTTCTGCTGGGTCAGGCGGCGGACGCCGACCTGCAGCCCCGCGACGTGGTGGCGCGGGCCGTCCATGCCGCCGTGGCCGACGGACGCGGCGCGTTTCTCGATGCGCGCGCCGCCATCGGCCATGAATTCCCCGAGGCCTTCCCCGCCGTCTTCGCCGCCTGCATGCGCGCCGGGCTGGACCCGCGAGAGACGCCGATCCCGGTCGCGGCGGCGGCCCACTATCACATGGGCGGGATCGCCGCCCGGCCCGACGGCCGCACGACGCTGCCGGGCCTGTTCGCCGTCGGGGAATGCGCCGCGACGGGCGTGCACGGCGCCAACCGGCTGGCGTCCAACTCCCTGCTCGAGGCGGCGGCGTTCGGACGGCGCACCGGCCGGGCGGCGGCGACGGAGCGCGGCGAGGGCGGCGCGGCGATCGCGGTCGTGGCGGCTCCCGGACTGAGCGACGCCGAGCTGCAGCGGCTGCGGGCGACCATGAGCGCCGATGTCGGCGTGGTGCGCGACGCCGAAGGACTGACGCGCGCCCTGACCGTCATCGACGAACTCGAGCAGACCGCCGGTGCGGCCTTGCCGCTGGTCGCGGCGCGGCTGATCGCGGCGGCGGCGCTGGAACGTCGGGAGAGCCGGGGCGGGCATTTCCGCCGCGACTATCCGGAGGCCGCGGCGCAGGCGCGGCATACGCGCATCGTCTTCGCCCCCGATGCCGGCGTGGAGTCCGGCGTTCTGGCCGCCGTGGGATAGACCGAATGATCCGACAACTGCCCGACCTGCTGATCGAGCCGGTCGTCCTGATGGCCCTGACCGAGGACCTCGGCCGCGCCGGCGATGTGACGGCCCAGGCCTGCATCCCCGAGGGCGCGCGCATGAAGGCGTCCTTCGTGGCGAGAAAGCCGGGCGTGCTGGCCGGGATCGACTGCGTCCGGCTGAGCGTGCTGGCCATGGATCCCGAGGCGTCGATCGATCTGAAGCTGAAGGACGGCGACGCCTTCGAGGCGGGCACGGTCCTGGCCGAGGTCGAGGCCGACGCCCGCGCCTTCCTCGCCGCCGAACGGACGGCCCTGAACCTGCTGGGCCGGCTCTGTGGCGTGGCGACTCTGACCCGCGCCTACGTCGAGGCGGCGGCGGGCACGGCGGCGCGCATCGCCGACACGCGCAAGACCACGCCCGGCCTGCGCGCGCTGGAGAAGCACGCGGTCGTCTGCGGCGGCGGGGTCAATCACCGCTTCGGGCTGGATGACGCCATCCTGATCAAGGACAACCACGTCGCCGTCTGCGGCGGCGTCGGCGAGGCCATCCGCCGGGCGCGGGCGGCGGTCGGCCACCTGATGAAGGTCGAGGTCGAGGTCGACGGACTGGATCAGCTGGACGAGGCGCTGGCCGAACGGCCCGACGTGATCATGCTGGACAATTTCACCCTGCCGATGCTGCGCGAGGCGGTGGAACGGGCCCGGGTCTCGTCCTTCGGCCGGCCGGTGCTGGAGGCGTCTGGCGGGGTCAATCTGGAGACGGTCGCCGGCATCGCCGCGACGGGCGTGGACGTGATCTCGGTTGGGGCGCTGACCCATTCCGCGCCGTCTCTGGACATCGGCCTGGACGTCGTCTGAGCCGACCGGCGAACGCCGCTACGGAACGGGGCCGCCGACGGAGGGTTTATTCGGGACAAGAAGGAGACTTCGATGACCCACGCCCCGCGAATTCCAAAAGAACAGCGCAGCTACGCCGACAAGGGCGGCAAGTCGGTCGCGGATGCGGCGGACAGCGATCGCCGCGATCTTGAAACCGAAATCCAGACGGGCCAGCCCGGCGACGCGGACGTCAATCTCGACACCCAGGGCCGGTTCGGCAATCTGAAGCAGAACCTGACCAACCAGTGGAAGGTGCAGGACCGCTGATCATGGCCAACAACCAGCACAATCCCACGCCCGAAGACACCAAGCGCTGGGGCGGACCCGGCGCCAGCCACGAGAATGCGAAGAAGGAGCCGCCGACCTTTGACGACCCGCGCGAAGGCGGCCCAACCAACTCGCGCAACAGCAAGGTGTCAGGCGGCGGCGGCGAACGGGATCTGAAACACAGCCACGACGACGCGCATCGCTCGTCGAAGGGTCACCGCGACGCCTGACGGATCAGGCGGCGGTCGGCGTGGTCTCGGCCGGAGCGGGCGCGGCGGCGGGAACGTCCACCACGACCGGCGCCGGAGCGGCGGCGGGCGCGGTCTCGGCCGGAGCCTCTTGCGCCGTCAGCAGGTTGTAGGCCACGGCGCCGGCCTCGCGGACCGTGGCGGTCGGGTCCATGCTGGCCTGGATCAGACGCGGACCTTCGGCCGGACCCGACGGACGGGCGACGTAGGTGAAGGCGCCGCGCGAGCCCGAACGGCCGCCGAAGCGGTAGAACAGGTGATCGCCGACCTGGCCGACCCGCACCATGGCGTTGCGCCATCCCGGCGCGACTCCGGTGGTGTGGAAGAAGGTGGCGTTGCCGACCGGCGCGAAGACGCTGCCGGACAGGGCGCTGGACGCGACCTCGCGGGCCCGGTTCCAGGCGGCGCGGTTGACGGCGCCGCGCATCGAGCCGTCGCAGGTGAAGCTGAACTGGCAGCCCGAACGGCGACCGGCGCCCTGGAAGACGACGCTGCAGACGCTCTTGGGGAAGGCGGGGTGGCGCACGCGGTTCAGGACGACCTGGGTCACGGCGCGCATGCCGTCGCGGCCTTCGCCGCGGGCTTCGTAATAGGCGGCCTGGGTCAGGCACTCGAGATCGCGCGAGGCGTCCAGGGCGCCGCCGAGGCGGAAGGGCTGGGCCGCGACCGGGCCGGTCAGGCTGACCTGGCGCAGGCCGCCGTTGGCCGGTTTGGCGCGCAGCTGCTCGAGGCGCGCGGTCATCAGCTCGGCCTGGCGGTCGCGCTGGGCGCCGCCGGCGACGGTATAGGGGTCATGGCGCCGGGCGATGGCCAGGGCGCTTTCGTCAAGGCCGCCGGCCGCGGCCGCGAGCGCTTCTTCCGTAAATCCGGCCGCCGTGGCGCCTTCGATCCGTTCCGCCTGGTTGCGGACGGTAGTGGCCTTCGCCGCCGTTCCGCCCAGATAGGCGCAGCCCACCGCCAGCCCCATCACCACGCCGAAAGCCGCAGCCGCCGTGCCGGGCCGGATACGGGCCAGACGATCGACAGGGGTCTTCGCGCACGGTTGCGGGGCGTTCGGCAAGGGCTCAGTCCTGTTCGGCAGGGCGCAGTGCCGCCCCCGGGTAGTCTCGCAACCGGGCGACCCCTCCCCATCCGGGAAGACGGAGTCGCGGTCCGTTTGCGGTGTATCGACGGTCGGCGAACGGGCCAGCTGTCGAAGGACGCGCCTTAAGCCAGCCATTTGTGGCGCCAATGTGGTTGATTCGCAAGATTCGAGTGCGGCGCAGCATCGCGTAGCTGTGGATATGTAACCCGGGATCAAGTCCCTGTCGGAGGCATATATTCGCCCTCAATCTATCGCCGCTGATCTGTATTTCAGATCACTGGCACAACATGAGCGGCTTATGATTCTGCACAGGCAGGATTAACGGGTAAGACTTCTATTGTCTTCGTTATGGTTTCGTTGACCAATTTAACTTCCGGCGCGATCCCGGAACCGGTCTCCCCCCAGGGGCGTTCCGGCTGCGCTATTGGGAGAATTCCGATGAAGAATACCGCCGTAACCCTCATCCTCGCCGCCGCTGCGATCGCCGTCGCCGGTTGCGGCGCAACCATCGAACAGAAGGCCGCCACGGGCGCCGTGGCCGGGGCTCTCGTCGCCGGTCCGGTCGGCGCGGCCGTGGGCGGCGCGGCCGGAGCCGCGGTCGGCCACGCCGAGAAACCCAACTGACACATTCCGGGGGCGAATGACCGGCGCGGGCGCGATCCCGCCTCGCAACCTTGATTTCGCCTCCTATATAGGGTTAGCCGACGCGCCCGGGCTGAGTGACGCTCGCCCGCGCCGTTTCGCGTACTCCGATAACCGAACAAGGACTTCGACGACCTCCGCATGAGAGATCTGAAACAAACCGGCTTCGCCGACCGCCTGACCACCCAGCAGGAGGCCAAGAAGGCCCTGCTCGCGCGCTTCAAGGCCAAACCCGCCGCGCCCGACCCCGAATTCGAGAAGCTGGCGCTCAAGCGCGCCGCCGAGAAGGAGGCCCTGCGCCAGCAGCACGAGCTGGCCAAGGCCGAAGCCCGTCGCGAGAAGGCCGAGAAGGAAGCCGCCCGGATGGCGGCCGACGTCGAGGCCCAGGAAGCCGTCGAGGCCGAGAAGCGCGCCGCCCGCAAGGAGCGCAAGGCGCTGACCAAGGAAGAACAGAAGGCCGCCCGCGACGCGCGCTACGCCGCCCGCAAGGCCCGCAGCCGCTAGGGCTGACTCAGACCGCTGCCGCATCCTCGGGCGCGAGATCGCCGAGGATGCGGGCCAGTTGCTCGCCTGAATAGGGTTTGCGCAGGAACGGCCAGGGCGCGTCCGCCAGGGCGGCGTCCACGTCTTCGCCCGCATAGCCGGACGTCAGAACCACCCGCATGGCCGGGTGGTCGCGTTCGCAGCGCCGCGCCAGCTCGATCCCGGTCATCCCGCCGGGCATGACCACATCGCTCAGCATGATGTCGAACCGCTCGCGCTTGAGCAGCTCCAGCGCCTGGGGCGCGGTCTCGACGGCCCGCACCTCCAGCCCCAGCCCCTCCAGCAGCTCCAGCGCCACCACGGTGACGCTGGCGTCGTCCTCGACCAGCAGCAGGCGGCGTCCGGCCTTCATGGCCTGGGCCGCGCCGGGCCCGGCCTCGATCACGGGCGTATCGGCTTCGTCCAGCGGCGGCAGGAACAGTTTGATCGTGGTTCCGCGCCCCGTCTCCGACTCGATGTGGGCCGCGCCGCCGCTCTGGCGCGCGAAGCCATAGACCTGGCTCAGCCCCAGACCCGTGCCCTTGCCGACCGCCTTGGTGGTGAAGAAGGGCTCGAACACCCGGTCAATGACGTCACGCGACATTCCGGAACCGTTGTCGGTCACCGTGACGCAGACATAGTCGCCGCCCGGCAGGTCCGTGACCTCTCCGGTCTCGACCGAGCACGACATCGTCTGGACGGTGATCCGCCCCTTGTCGCCGACGGCGTCGCGGGCGTTGACGACCAGGTTCAGCAGGGCGGCCTCGAACTGGGACGGATCGACGTTCACCCGGGCCCCGCCGCGCCTCAGTTTGAGCTTGAACTCGACCGCCTCGCCGACGGCGCGGCGCAGCAGCGGCTCGCTCTCGCGGATCTGGGCGTTGAGGTCGATCGCTTCGGGCCGCAGGGCCTGCCGGCGAGAGAAGGCCAGCAGCTGATGCGTCAGGCCCTCGCCGCGGCGCGCGGCGGCCAGGGCGGCCTCGCCCAGCTTCTGGCGCTTGGCCGCGTCGTTCGGCGAGCGCAGCATGATGTCCAGGGCGCCGATGACCACGGTCAGCAGGTTGTTGAAGTCGTGCGCCACCCCGCCGGTCAGCCGCCCCACCGCCTCCATCCGCTGGGCGTGCATCAGGTCGGCCTCGGCCTTGGCCTTCTCCGCCATCGCCTCGCCGACGCGTTCTTCCAGCAGTTCGTTGATCCGCTTCAGGTCGTCCTCGGCGCGCCTGGCCTCGGTGATGTCGACATTGGCGCCGACATAGCCCTGGAATTTTCCGGCGGCGTCGAAACGGGGCAGGGCCTCGCAGCGTAGCCAGCGTTCCCCCATGGCCGGGTGCTGGGTGCGCAGCACGCCCTGGAACCGGTCGTGCCGCGCCGCCGTCTCGTTGAAGGCGGCCATGAAGGTCGTGATCTCGTCGGGGTCGACCAGTTTGCGCCACCCCGCCGCCACTTCCTTTTCGGACTCGATGCCGAAGAAGGTGCGGTAGCGGCGATTGATGAAGGTCGGCCGGCCTTCGGCGTCCAGCATCCAGATCAGGGCGGGCGCGCTGTCGGCCACGGTGCGGAACCGGGTCTCGGACTCCATCAGCCGGTCGCTGGCCTCGCGGATATCCGTCACGTCGAACGCCACGCCGACAAAGCCGACGACGGCGCCGCCGGCGCCCAGCCGGGGCCGCGAGAACGACTTCAGCCAGCGATACGCGCCGTCGTGGCGGAGATAACGCGCTTCCATCGAGAACGGTTCGCCCGTCGCTTCTCCGGCGAGGGACTCGCGGATGATGCGGTCCTGGTCGTCCGGATGGATGATCGCGCGCCAGTCGGCCAGCCGGGCTTCTTCATAGGTTCCGCCGTTGAAGGCGACATAGGCCTGGTTGACGAAGGCGCGGCTGCGGTCCTCCTGCGTCACCCAGATCAGCACGGGCGCGGTGTCGGCGATGGCGCGGAAGCGGACCTCGCTCTCTCGCACGGACGCCTCGGCCCGGGCCCGCTCGATTTCGGTCCAGGTCCGGACCGCGACCTCCTGCAACAGCTCCGCTTCCGGTTCGCTCCAGTCGCGGACCCCGGCGTCATGGGCGTACATGAAGGCCCGCAGCCGGCCCCCGCGAATGACAGGGGCGCGGACCAGGGCGCGGGTCTGCAGTCTCTGGAACACGTCCAGGGCGCCTCTCGTCCGCGCGTCCTTCTCGACGTCGGGAATGCGGATCACCCTGCCTTCCGCCAGGTCCGTGATCAGATCGGCCCCCAGATCCTCCCGACGGAATTCGCCCTCGGCGCTGACGACGCCGGCAGTCCAGTCCCGGGTCATGAAGACGACGCCGCGTTCCTCATTGACCTCGCCATAGCCCACGCGGTCAGCGCCCAGTTCCGCGCCCAGCGCCCGTTCGGCCTGAAGCATCATCTCTTCCGGGGACGTGAGATCGCGAAGACTGTCGGCCAGCTCCAGCAGGAAGCTCTGGCGCCGTTCCAGCGCCGCGAGAGCGTCCAGCGCCTCGCGCGTTTCGCTGACGTCGAAGGCCATGCCGACATAGCCCAGGAAGGTCCCGTCCGCGCCGAACCGCGGATTGACCGAGATGCGCATCCAGCGCCAGCCGCCGTCGGCGTGCCGGAACCGGGCCTCGAAGCCGTAGGGCAGATGCTGCGGCCTCGCGGCCTCCATGGCCGCCGCGACCTCGGCCTGGTCGTCCGGGTGGATCGTCTGTTTCCAGACGTGGCCCAGAAGCTCCTCGGCCGGCCGGCCGTAGTATTCGACCAGGGCGGCGTTGACGAATTCGACCTCCGCCTTGGCGTTGGTCATCCAGACCGGCGAGGGCGCGGTGTCGGCCATCAGGCGGAACCGGGCGTCGCTCTCGCCGATGCGCGCGTCCGCCGCGGACAGTTCGGCGACCGACTGGTCCAGACGCGCAATGCTCTTGCGCAACGACGCGGCGACGATCGCGACGAACAGGCTCACCACGATGAAATTGGTGGTGGCGACCACCCCTATGGGTGTCGAGACGCCGACGCCCGTGGCGGACGGACCCGCGATGATCCAGCCGCCCAGCAAGGAGACGATGGCGGTGGTGACGCCCGCCAGCCTGCCGGCCGCCAACCCGGCCAGAACCACGCCCGGCAAGAGGATGATGAAACCGCTGATCTGGCCGTAGAAGCCCGACAGGGCCCAGCGGATAGCCAGCGAACCGCCCGCGAAGGCCAGACCGACGAGGATGTTGGTCCACCATGGCTGCGGGGGAATCCGCGCCAGGCGGCTCAGCCCGACGTCAGCCACCGACAGACGCTTGCGAAACTCGTCTTCGCCCACTCAACAACCCCCGCTCGCGCCCCGGGGCGCGATCCGTTGCAACGTATTGGGAAGCATCACGTTCCATCCCGGCGCCGCCATTTGTCGCGCGGTCGGACACGCGGCCGGGGCTTGGCGAATGACCTGCCCATGCCCACCTGTACGTTGAACATTCAACTCCGGAGAAGACCCCGCATGCCCGCCACGATCGATACCGGCCTCAGCAAGACCGACCGCGCCGACGTCGCGCAGGAACTGACCAAGGTGTTGGCCGACAGTTTCGCCGTCTACCTCAAGACGCACGGCTATCATTGGAACGTGCGGGGTCCCGAGTTCTTCAGCTTCCACAACCTGCTGGAGCAGCAGTACCGGGACATCTGGGCCGCCCTGGACGAGATCGCGGAACGCATCCGCGCCCTCGGCGTGCTGGCTCCGCAGAGCTTCTCGGGGTTCGGCAATCTGACCTCGATCAAGGACGGCGATCCCGAAAAGGAGGCGACCGCCATGCTCAAGGAGCTGATGCACGACCACGAAACCCTGATCGCCACGGCGCGCGCCGCCTTCGACAAGGCGTCCGAAGCCGGCGATGAGGCTTCGGCTGACCTGATGACGCAGCGGCTGGCGGCGCACGAGAAATTCGCCTGGATGCTGCGCTCCACGCTGGGAGGCCGTTGAGGCTTGACCTAACGGCGCTTTTCCGCCTGAAAAGCGCCCTGCTTGAGGGGCATCTGTTCTGGGCTGTGGCGGTGCAGACCGCTCTGGGAGTTGGGATTTGGCCGGGATCGACTGGACATCGATGCTGAAACGGACGCGACGGCTCGCCGCCGGCGCGCCTGTGGTGCTGGCCGCCTTCGGCGTGGCCATGGCCGCCAGTTCGACCCCCCGGCCCGAAATCGATCGCCGCGCGGAGGCCGTGCGGACGCTGACGAAGGGCGATCTCGGCGCCAGGGGCCTCGCCGCCATCACCAGCCGTATGGACCCGTCGCAACTGGCCCTGGCGATACGGCATGATCCGGGCGAGCACCGCCCGGCCCTCTATGGACTGACCCCCGGCTGGGAGAGCCTGACCCTCGCGGGGCGGCCGAGGCTCGAATTCGGCGCAACCGGCCTCGACGCCATGAAGCTGAATGCGGCGACGCCGGCCGCATCGCAGTATCTGCGCACCGCGCAGCCGTTCGTCTTCAGGCCCGCGACCGCGGAAGACCGTCGGCGGGCCCTGCGCTGCCTGACCCAGGGCGTCTATTACGAGGCCGCGCTCGAGCCGACCGCGGGCCAGGAGGCCGTGGCCCAGGTGATCCTGAACCGCGTGCGCGACCCCAACTACGCCAACACCATCTGCGGCGTCGTGTTCGAGGGCGCCGAGCGCACGACCGGCTGCCAGTTCAGCTTCACCTGCGACGGCGCCCTGAGCCAGGCGCCGGTTGGCTGGGCGTGGGCCCGTGCGAAGCTGGTCGCGGAACGGGCCCTGGCCGGCCATGTCTCGGCCGCGGTCGGCACGGCGACCCACTATCACGCCGACTACGTCCACCCCTGGTGGTCGCCGACGCTGAACAAGCTGACCCAGATCGGCGCGCACATCTTCTATCGCTGGAAGGGCGTCTATGGAGAGCCTGCGGCCTTCAGCCAGCGCTATTCGGGCCGCGAGCCCCTGATCGACGAGGCCCGTTTCTCGCGGCCCCGCATCCAGATCGCCACCGCCGCCGAGGCCGACAAGGCGCTGGCCGAGGCCGCCGCCAACGGCGAAAGCGTCATGCGGACGGTCGAGATCAACGGCCAGACCCGCGTGGTCGGCGTCGCCTCGCTGGGCGGCCGCCGCCAGGCCACCCCGGCCGAGATCGCCGCCATCAACCAGCGTCTTTCCGTCTTCGAGACTCCGGCTCCCGCCGCTCCCGCCCCGGCGGTGGTCGCGCCGGGCGTCACGCCCATGGACGTCGAGGAAGTCGGCCGCCCCGGCGCCTGACCTCCAGAAACCGGAAGCTTTGCAACGGCATCGCCTTTTGGGCATTAGGTGATGTCGGCGCGCGCCAGAGCGCGAATTACGGACCCCGGATGACCAAGACCGCCTGGAACGAGACGGATCGCCTCGCGGCCCTGTATTCCTATGACATCCTCGATTCAGAGCGCGAGCCCGCGTTCGACGACATTACAGCCCTGGTGGCGCGGCTGTGCGACGCTCCGATCGCCGTGGTCAATCTGATCGACGCGAACCGGCAGTGGTTCAAGTCGGAGGTGGGCCTGGGCGTGCGGGAGACCCCGCTGGAGACGTCGTTCTGCCGCCACGCCCTGCTGGAGCAGGACCGGCTGGTCGTCCCCGATGCGACGCGGGACCCGCGCTTCGAGGGCAATCCGCTGGTGACCGGCGACGCGGGTCTGAGGTTCTACGCCGGCGTCCTGCTCAAGGATCAGGACGGCATGCCGCTGGGCACGCTGTGCGTCCTGGACACCCGTGTCCGGCCCGACGGACTGAACGAGACCCAGGCCGAGGCGCTGGAGGTGCTGGCGCGGCAGGTGATGAACCTGCTCAACCTGCGCAAGGCGCTGGCGGCCGGGCGTCGCGCGGATGACGACCTGATCGCCGCCGCCGCCGCCCTGTCCGAGAGCGAGGCCAAATTCCGCGCCATCGCCGACTCCATGCCGCAGATGGTCTGGTCGACCCTGCCGGACGGGTTCCACGACTACTACAACGCCCGCTGGTACGAGTTCACCGGGGTGCCGGCCGGCTCGACGGACGGCGAGGGCTGGAACGGGATGTTCCATCCCGACGATCAGGAGCGGGCCTGGGAGCGCTGGAGCCATTCGCTCGAGACCGGCGAGCCCTATGAGATCGAATACCGGCTGCGCCGGGCCGACGGCGTCTATCGCTGGACGTTGGGCCGCGCCTCGCCGATCCGCAACGAGAAGGGCGAGATCACCCGCTGGTTCGGCACCTGCACGGATATCGAGGACCTCAAGCGGGTGGTCGATTCCAAGGACCTGCTGAGCCAGGAACTGAGCCACCGGATCAAGAACATCTTCGCCGTCGTCTCGGCCCTGATCGCCCTGTCGGCGCGTCAATTCCCGGAAGCCAAGGAGTTCGCCGCCGCCGTGCGGACGCGGATCAACGCCCTGGCCCGGGCGCATGAATTCGTGCGGCCGCACACGGAAACCTCGCGCCCGACCGTGGGGACGATGACGCTGCACGCCTTCCTCAACGACCTGTTCAAACCCTATGCGACGCTGGACGGCCGGATGCGGGTCACGGTGAGCGGCGACGACGCCGTGTTCGACGACCAGGCGGCGACCTCGGTGGCCCTGCTGTTCCACGAACTGGCTACCAACGCCGCCAAATACGGCGCCCTGTCGGTCGAGGGCGGGTCCATCACCCTGGACACGCGCACCGAGGGCGACCGCTTCATCCTGGTCTGGGAAGAGCGGGGCGGGCCGCTCGTCACGGGCGAGCCCGAACGGTCCGGCTTCGGCTCGTCGCTGGCGACCCTGTCCGTCGAAAACCAGCTGGGCGGGCGGCTTGAGCGCATCTGGGCGCCCGAGGGCCTGAGGGTCACGGCCGACCTGCCGGCCACCGCCCTGTCGCGGCGCCGCGCTGCACAAATTGTCGCATAACGCTGTTGGTCCGCAACCCTACATAACGGTCAGCGTTGGTTCACCAGTCTGTCCGCATACTGCGGGCGCGATTACAGAGAGGCAGAAGCGTCTGAAATCCCATGAGTGCGCGTATCCTGGTCATTGAAGACGAAGCATTGGTGGCCATGGAGCTGCGCTTCGTACTGGAAGATCTCGGCCATGAGGTGGTCGGGACGGCTGCTGACGCGCGCACGGCGCGCCAGCTGGTTCAGGAACGCGAAGTGGATCTGGCGCTGGTCGACATCCACCTGTCCGACGGCCCGACGGGCATCGATCTGGGCCGCGAACTCGGCCAGGACCTCGGCGTGACCGTCCTGTTCATGACCGCCAACCCGGGCATGGTGCGCAACGGCGTCGCCGGCACGATCGGCGTGCTGTCGAAGCCGACGGACGAGCGCGCCGTGCAGACGGCGGTCGACTACGCCCTGCGCCGCCGGGCCGGACGCCCCATCGAATACGCCCCGCCCGAGCTGCAGCTGTTCGGCTAAATCTGAAGTTGTACAGACTTGCGTTCTCCCTCCCCCTCGGGGGAGGGTGGTCGCTGCAAAGCAGCGACCGGGTGGGAACGGCCAAATATGGCGATCATCGCCAAAGCCCGTGCCATGCGAAAGACGATGAGCCCGCCTGAGGCGCGGCTCTGGGTCGCCCTGCGTCGACTTCGCGCCCAAGGTTTCCACTTCCGCCGCCAGCACCCCCTGCGGGGCTACTACCTGGACTTCGTCTGTATCGATCGCCGGCTGATTGTAGAGGTCGATGGCTCAAGCCACGAAAATCGTGGGGAATGGGACCGGCGGCGCGATGCGGCCCTGGCCGGCGAGGGCTTCGTGACGCTGAGGTACGACAACGCCTCGGTTCGCGACAATCTGGATGGCGTCATTGGGCATCTACTGGAGCGGCTTCGCGCGGCCGTTCCCACCCGGCCGCTGCGCGGCCACCCTCCCCCGGAGGGGGAGGGAGAAGCAGACGGCTAGATCACCAGACGCCGATCTTTTCCGCTTCCTTGTGCGAGATGGGATGATGCGCCCTGGCGTGATCCTCTTCCGCGAGGAAACGCACCGCCTCCAGCGCCGCCATACAGCCCATGCCCGCGGCCGTGACGGCCTGGCGGTAGATGTCGTCGGTCACGTCGCCGGCGGCCCAGACGCCCTCGATGGCCGTCGCCGCCGTGCCCGGCTTCACGACCAGATAGCCGCCCTGTTTGGTTTCCAGCTGGCCCGCGAACAGCTCTGACGACGGCGCGTGGCCGATGGCGATGAAGACGCCGTCCGCCGTGATCTCGCGGGTCTCGCCGGTCTTCACATTCTTGATCCGCGCCCCGGTGACGTTGACGCCGCCGAAGCTGTTGGTCTCGCCCAGGATCTCGTCGATGGCGTTGTCCCAGACCACCTCGACCTTCGGGTTCGCGAACAGCCGGTCCTGCAGGATGCGTTCTGCGCGGAACTCGTCGCGGCGGTGCACGACCGTGACCTTCGACGCGAAATTGGTCAGGAACAGCGCCTCCTCGACGGCGGTGTTGCCGCCGCCGACCACGATCACGTCCTTGCCGCGATAGAAGAAGCCGTCGCAGGTGGCGCAGGCCGAGACGCCGAAGCCCTGGTATTTCGCCTCGCTCTCGATCCCCAGCCATTTGGCCTGGGCGCCGGTCGAGATGATCACCGTCTCGGCCAGCATCTCGGCACCCGAGTCGAGCGTCAGCCGGAAAGGCCGCTGGCTCAGGTCCGCCTTGACCACGATGTCCTCGATCACCTCGGTGCCGACGTGCTCGGCCTGGGCGCGCATCTGCTCCATCAGCCAGGGGCCCTGGATGACGTCCTTGAAGCCGGGATAGTTCTCGACGTCGGTGGTGATGGTCAGCTGGCCGCCCGGCTGCAGGCCGGCGATGACGACGGGGCTCAGCAGGGCGCGGGCGGCGTAGATGGCGGCGGTCCAGCCGGCGGGGCCGGAGCCGATGATGGCGACGCGGACGGTTCTCAGGGTGCTCATGGTCCCTATTTAGGCGCTGATTCCGTCTCGCGCGATGGTAGGTTCCACCTGTTCACAGGTCTGATGGAGGGAAGACATGGAAGGACGCAGCTTTATCGGGATCGGTCTGGCGCTGGGGATCGCCATCGGCACGGCCATCGGCATCGCCATGGACAATCTGGCCATCGGCATCGGCGCGGGCGTCGCGATCGGCGCCGGCCTGGGCGTGGCGCTGGACGCCGGCCAGCGCAAGAAGGGATCTGGGCCCGAGAACTCGGCGCCTCTGGATGGCCGGGACCACCACGATGGTGGAAGCTCTGACGGCGGCGACGGCGGCGGCGACTAGGCCCGCTTCATTCGCTCCAGCACGGTGCGAGCCGCGCGCGCGGTCTCATCCAGCGGCTCGTAGCGCCACGCCTCCAGCGTCCCGTCGAACGGCCGCGCCGCGCCGCGCTCGCGCAGGTCGGCGTGCAGTCGGGCGAATTTGTCCGCCGGCTTCAGCGGGACCATCGGCAGGATGTGCACCGGCCTGCCCGTCGACGCCGCTTCGGCCGCCATATTGGCGCTGTCCTCGGTCACCAGCACATGGTCGGCGTAGTTGAGGAAGGCGAAATAGGGGTTCGCCCCCGCGCCGTCCCAGATCAGCCCCGGCAGATGCGCCAGTCGCGCGGTCATCGCCGCCTTCGCCGCCTCGGGCGTGCGGCGTGAGAAGGTCAGCATCAGCGAGCCGCCCGCCGCCTCGACGGCGCGGCCGATGCGGTCGGCCAGGTCGGCGGCGTGGGCGTCGGTCAGGTCGAAGGCCCTGGAGCGTCCGCCGATCAGCGCCGCGACGCGGGGATGGGGCAGGAGGGCGAGCCGGTCCGCGAACGCCGCCGAGCCTTCGGCCAGCCGTTCCGCCGTGACCCGATGCGGCGAGCCGGTGATCGACAGAACGTTCGGCCCCTCGATCCGGTCATGGGCGGGGGCGACGATCAGGTCGTAGGCGGCGTTGCGCCAGCGCGGGTCCTGGGTCTGGACCACGAAGGTCCGGCCGCCCGACAGCCGCCGCACGGCCGCCGACAGGGGCAGGGTCGCCCGGCCCGTCGCGATCCACAGGTCCGGCCACGCCTCGCCGGCCGCGGGCGTCACGGCGTCCGACGACGGGTCCAGCATCCACGGCGCCTTGAGCGCCGAGGGCCATTTGTCGAACGCGGCCCGCCAGCGGATGCGCCTGATCGTGATGTCGGATGGAAAAAGGCGCTGGACGGCTTCCGCCAGACCCAGCGCCTGATTTTCGATGCCGGTCCGGCCGTCGGAGACGACCTGGACGGAAAGCGGAGCCC
This sequence comes from Brevundimonas sp., assembly GCF_036677305.1. Lineage (GTDB taxonomy): Bacteria > Pseudomonadota > Alphaproteobacteria > Caulobacterales > Caulobacteraceae > Brevundimonas. Next base: position 23,567 of record NZ_JAKFEB010000104.1, read on the forward strand.
TGTGGGGCTCTACTTCCACTCGACCTTGAGGATTTCGTAGGCCTTCACGCCGCCGGGGGTGTTCACCTCGACCACGTCGCCGATCTCCTTCGAGATCATGGCGCGCGCGATGGGCGAGGCGATCGAGATCTTGCCCGCCTTCACATCGGCTTCGTGCTCGCCGACGATCTGGTAGCGGGCCTCTTCCTCGGTGTCCTCGTCGACGACGGTGACCGTGGCGCCGAATTTCACCTGTGCGCCGTCCAGTTTGGAGACGTCGATGACCTGGGCGCGGCTGATCTTGTCCTCGATGTCGGCGATCTGGCCCTCGATCCAGCCCTGACGCTCCTTGGCGGCATGATACTCTGCGTTTTCAGACAGATCGCCATGCTCGCGCGCTTCCGAGATGGCCGAGATCACGCTCGGCCGTTCCACGGACTTCAATTGCTTCAGCTGATCGTCGAGGACACGGTAGCCCTCGGCCGTCATCGGCACTTTTTCCATATGTCGTGAGTTTCTGAGCTATCGCCCGACTAGAGGTTGGTGACGCCAAGGGTCGCTGGGCGCTCGCGACCGGCCCAAGAGGGTAGGGCGCCCGGTTCCAAGGTTCAAGGGGCAAGGTTCGCCCCGCCGATTGTCGTTATGTCGCGGCCTTGCGGCGGCGTTCGCGGATCTGCTGGATGCTGCCCCACAATTTCACCCGGTTGACCAGGCTCCAGGCCAGCCAGCCGACGGCCGCGAGGCCCAGGGCCATGAACAGGCTGGACACCAGGACGATGCCCGCCGCCATGAAGGCCAGGATGAAGGCGACGGCGGCGACAAGGGCGGCGATGACTTGGACGGTTCTCGGGCGCATGGGGCTATTAACGTTCCATTCAGGGGCCGGTTGCGCCCTTGTCCGGATTCGGGACGGGTTCACCGGCCGCCTGTGGCGCCGAAACCCCTCAGGCGTAGCTGTACGGGCCGCCCCGCTCCAGGGCCCGTTTATAGGCCGGGCGCGCGTGGATGGTCTGCAGGAAGGCCTTCAGCCGCGGCTTGTCAGGGCCATAGGCGACCCGCGACCCGCCGGCCTCGATCGGGAAACTCATCATGATGTCGGCGGCCGAGAAGGCGTCGCCCGCGAACCAGGCCGACCGCGTCAGCTCGGCCTCCCACAGGGCGGTGTGGGCCGCGATCTGCGGGTCGATCATGTTTGCGTTCATGGCCTTGCTGATGCCCCTGGCCACGCCCCGTGCGAGGAAGGGAACGCGGTCCGGGATCACGCCGAAGATCAGCTTCAGCAGCAGGGGCGTCATGGCCGACCCCTCGGCATAGTGCAGCCAGTAGGTGAAGCGCCGGCCCGCCTCCGTGCCGGCCTCGGGCCGCAGGCCGGATCCGGGATGGGTTTCCAGCAGATATTCGATGATGGCCCCGGTCTCGGCCACCCGCACATCCCCGTCGTCCAGCACCGGCGACTTGCCCAGCGGGTGGATGGCCTTGAGCTCGGGCGGCGCCAGCCGGGTCTTCGCGTCGCGCTGATACCGTTTCACCTCATAGGGCAGGCCCAGCTCCTCCAGCAGCCACAGCACGCGCTGGGACCGGGAATCGTTCAGGTGATGGACGGTGATCATGGCGACAGCTCCGCTTGGCCGCGCAGTTAGCGAGGTTGACGCCGCGTCCGTCCAGCGGATTCAGACGCTGCGCCCACTCCAGCGGCGGCGGGGGTGCGCGCGGGTCTGGCCGCGGCCCGGATGCTTCTCCGCCTGCCGCTGCTCCCACAGCTGGAAGGCGAGGGTCGCCAGCGCCAGCTTGCCCGCGTGCCGGCCGGCCATGCGCCGGCCGCTCTTGCTCAGCAGCAGACCGCCGATCAGGGTCGCGAGTTTGGGAATGGGCATGGC
>NZ_JAKFEB010000105.1:0-7497 GCF_036677305.1 Brevundimonas sp.
CTCCCCAGCGACTGTTCGCCACGCCCTGCGAATAGCGAAACAAACATGCGGAAAATCAACGTCGTACAGCACGTCCGCGCCGCCTTGACCTGCGGGGGTCCCGCCTATAGGTTCCGCGCCGAATTCAGACCCCCTCCGACATCCGTGCCGGAGTGCTGAGGCCGCCATGTCCCTGCCACCGGAATCGCGCGAAGAGGCGATCGCTCGTCTCAACAGGAGCGCATCCGATCTGGAGGCGCGCACCGCTCCGCCGCTCTCTCACGAGGCGGCGGGTCAGGCGGCTGCGGGCCAGGCGTGGAAGATCATCGCCGACCTGTTCGGCGGCGTCTTCGTGGGTCTGGCGATCGGCTTCGGGGTCGATCATTTCGCCGGCACCTCGCCGGTGGGGATTATAGGCGGCGTCCTTCTGGGCTTCGCCATCTCGGTCTGGATGGCGTGGCGCACGGCGCAGCGTCTGATGGCCGAAGCCAACAAGCACGGGGAGCCTAAGTCGGTTCCCTTCGACGACGACGAAGACCAGGGAGTCTGATCGCCCGATGGCCGATCCGCTACATCAGTTCCAGATCCAGAAGATCGTCGACCTCCCCGACGTCACCCTGCCGCTTATCGGCACGGTCGATCTCGCCTTCACGAACTCGCACCTGGCGATGACCATCGCCTTCCTGATCGTCGTGGGCTTCCTGACGCTCGTGACCAACGGCGCCAAGGTCGTCCCGGGCCGCACCCAGGCCGTGGGCGAGACCCTGTTCGGCATGATCGACGGCCTGACCGAGTCGATCATCGGCCACGACGGCAAGAAATATTTCCCGTTCGTCTTCGCCATCTTCACCTTCATCCTGGCGATGAACCTGCTCGGCATGTTCCTCAGCTTCACCGCCACCTCGCAGCTGGCCATCACGGCCACCTTCGGCGTCATCACCTTCGCGCTGGTGGTCATCGTCGGCATCGTCAAGAACGGCATGGGCTTCCTCAAGCTGTTCTGGCCGACCGGGGCGCCGCTGGTCATGCGGCCGATCGTCGGCCTGATCGAGTTCTTCTCGTTCCTGCTGCGCCCGATCACCCTGACGCTTCGTCTGTTCGGCAACATGATGGGCGGCCACATCGCCCTGAAGGTGTTCGCCGGCTTCGTGGCCACCGCCGTCATCGGCGCCGCCGGCGCCTGGGGCTTCCTGATCTTCCCGCTGTCGCTGGGCATGACCATCGGTCTGACCGCGCTCGAGTTCCTCGTGGCCTTCCTCCAGGCCTTCGTTTTCGCCGTTCTGACCTGCATCTACCTCAACGATGTGGTCAACCTGGACCATGCCCACTAAGGGCCGGACCAGTTCTTTCCAACCCAACCAAACCCAGACTGACAGGACTAAGACATGGATCCCCAAGCCGCTAAACTCATTGGCGCCGGCATCGCGATGTGCGGCATGATCGGCGCCGGCATCGGCGTCGGCAACATCTTCGGCCAGTTCCTGGCGGGCGCCCTGCGCAACCCGTCGGCCGCCGGCTCGCAAATCGGCAACCTGTTCGTCGGCGCCGCCCTGGCTGAAGCCCTGGGCATCCTCGCCTTCGTCATGGGCATCCTGATCTGGATCTCGTAATCGGCTTCGGCGGCGCGGACCCCGTCCGCGCCGCCGGCTGACGACCTTTCCGATCCAACAGGCGACCGATGACCGTTCAAGCCCAGCCCGTCATGCCCGAAGACGCGACCACCCCGGTCGCGGTCGAGGACACGCACGCCACGACCGAAGCCGCTCACGGCGGCGAACACGAGTCTGGCGGCCTGCCCCAGTTCGAGTTCCAGCACTGGTTCGGGCAGATCGTCTATCTGATCTTCCTGTTCGCGATCCTGTATTTCCTGATCGCGAAAATCTTCGCGCCGCGCATGCGCCGCGTCTTCGACGAGCGCGCCTCGACCATCTCGACGGCGGTGGACACCGCCCGTCAGGTCCAGGCCGAGGCCGCCGGCCAGGCCGCTGAAGCCAAGCGTGAAGTCGAGGAGGCCCGCGCCTCGTCGCGCGCCACGGCCGCCGCGGCCAAGGCTCGCGTGACCGAGGAAGCCAACACCCGCGCCGCCGCCGAGGAAGCCGTGGTCAACGCCCGCATCGCCGAGGCCGAGACCGCCATCGGCAAGACCCGCGACGCCGCCATGACCAATGTTTCGACCATCGCGTCCGACACGGCCGCCGCCATTGTCGAACGTCTCACCGGCAAGGCGCCGACCGCCGCCGAAGCCGCTGCCGCCGTGAAGGGCGCCGCCTGATGGAATTCTTCAATCCCCATCTCTACAGCCTCGACAACCCGGAACTCTGGGTCGCCGTCGGCCTGATCGCCTTCCTGGCCATCTGCGTCTTCGTCGGCGCCTTCAGGATGGTCGGCGCCCAGCTGGACGCCAAGGCCGCCAAAATTCAGTCGGAACTCGACGAGGCCGCCCGCCTGCGCGCCGAGGCCGAGGCCCTGCTGAAGCAGATCCGCGCCGAGAAGGCCGAGGCCGAGGCCCAGGCCGCTGAAATGCTGAAGGCCGCCGAGGCCGACGCCCGCCTCATGGAGGCCGAGGCCAAGGTCAAGCTGGAAGAGACGCTGAAGCGCCGTCAGGACCTGGCTGAACGTCGTATCGCCCAGGCCGAGGCCCAGGCCTCCGCCGAGGTGAAGGCCGCCGCGGCCGATCTCGCCGCCCGCGCCGCCGAACAGATCCTGGCCGCGCGTCTGGCCGGCCAGACGTCCGACCCGCTGCTGGATGCGGCCATCGCCCAGATCGGCTCGCGCCTCAACTAGGCGGTCCCGCCGCTACAGAAAACAACGGCCCCGCCAGTCTGGCGGGGCCGTTTTTCTATCAGTTCGTCGCCGGCTCGAACGGGTGTCGCGCCGCCTTCTCGGCTCGAACCAGCCGCCCGTAGACGTTGCCCAGCACGAGGCCGAAGATCGCGTGGCTGACGATCATCCACGCCAGGGTGCCGAAGCCCGCCCGCATGAAGAACAGGCCCGCCCCTGCGATCGGCGCGATGAACAGCGCCATCAGGATGAAGGCGCTCACGGCGAACAGGATGCCCTTCGACTCCGGCGTATCCGTCGGCAGCCGGGGACACAGGATCCCGAACACGACGCCCAGGCCCACGCCGGCGAGGACGTGGAGGAACCACCCCAGCGCCAGCCGGTCGGGTTGCTGCACGACCACGGCCAGAAGTTGCGGCATGGAGACGGCCCAGTGGCCGACCGCCATGTTGAAGCCTTCGATGATTGAAACCACTACGGTGGCCGCGAACCCGGCGGCCAGACCCTTACGTACGCGTGACATCATGTCCGTTAGCGCCTCCCAACGCTGGTTGTGGCTCAGACTTACGCAAGGAGGAGCATACGCCTGCTGTAACAGGCGTAATTCACTTTGCCGTGTTTGGCTCTCGGGTCGGGACCCTAGACGGCGGCCCTGTTCGACCCTTCGGGAGCGGTCCAGCGCAGCACCGGCGAGCGGGCGGCGCGGGTCTCGTCCAGACGGCGCAACGGGGCGTGGAAGGGGGCGCCCTTGAACCGTTCGACGTTGCCGGCCCCATCCTTCGTTTCGAGGGCCGCCGTCGCCAGGGCCCGCATCGCCTCGATGAAGCGATCCAGCTCCTGCTTCGACTCCGTCTCGGTGGGCTCGATCAGCATGGCCCCGTGGACGACCAGCGGGAAATACATCGTCATCGGGTGGAAGCCCTCGTCGATCATCGCCTTGGCGAAGTCGAGCGTGGTCACGTCCGTGCCCTTCAGCCATTCGTCGTCGAACAGGGCTTCGTGCATGCACGGTCCGTCCGGGAAGGCCGCGCTCATCAGGTCCGACAGCCGGGCCTTGATATAGTTGGCGTTGAGCACCGCATCCTCGGCCACCTGACGCAGGCCGTCCGAGCCGTGGCTCATCATGTAGCTGAGGGCCCGGGTGTACATGCCCATCTGGCCCTGGAAGGCGCACAGGCGGCCGAAGGCCTGCGCCGCCTCGTCTTCCTCGCGCTCGACCAGACGGTAGCCGTCGGCGTCGTGCACGACCCACGGAGCCGGGGCGAAGGGCGCCAGCGCTTCCGACAGCACCACCGGACCGGCGCCCGGACCGCCGCCGCCGTGGGGCGTCGAGAAGGTCTTGTGCAGGTTGATGTGCATGGCGTCGACGCCCAGATCGCCCGGGCGCACCCGGCCGACGATGGCGTTGAAATTGGCGCCGTCGCAGTAGAAATACGCGCCGGCCTCATGCGTCAGGCGGCTGATCTCGAGGATGTCGCGCTCGAACAGGCCGCAGGTGTTGGGATTGGTCACCATGATGGCGGCGACGTCGTCGCCCAGCTTGGCGGCCAGATCGGCCACATCGACGCGGCCGTCCTCGGTCTGGGCCACTTCGACGACGGTGTAGCCGACGAAGGCGGCGGTCGCCGGGTTGGTGCCGTGGGCCGAGGTCGGCACCAGCACCTTGCGGCGCTTCTCATGCTGGCCCGAGGCCTCGTGGGCGGCGCGGATGGCCATCAGGCCGCACAGCTCGCCATGGGCGCCGGCCTTGGGCGACAGGGCCACGGCGGGCATGCCCGTCAGGGTCTTCAGCCAGTGCGCCAGGGTGTCCATCAGCTCCAGCGCGCCCTGAACGGTCGACGTCGGCTGCAGCGGGTGGATGTCCGAGAACCCCGGCAGGCGGGCGATCTTCTCGTTGAGGCGCGGGTTGTGCTTCATCGTGCACGAGCCCAGCGGATAGATGGCCAGGTCGATGGCGTGGTTCTTCTGCGACAGGCGCACATAGTGGCGCATCGTCTCGGGCTCGGAGAGGCCGGGAAGGCCGATCGGATCCTTGCGGACCAGATCGCCGAGGTCGGATCCGTCGGTCTTGGGCTCCGGCAGGTCGACGCCGGTCTTGCCCCAGCCGTCGCTCTCGAAGATCAGGTGCTCGTCCTGCAGCAGGCCGCGCCCGCCGGTCAGGGTCGGGTGCTTGTAGTCGTGATCTACGGCGTTGGGGGCGGTCGGGCGGCCGACGGTGTTCATGGTGCTCATCGTTCCGCTCCTCAGTTCGCCAGAACCTTGGCGAGCGAACCCGCCAGGATCTTGATGTCAGCGTCCATCGTCATCTCGGTCGCCGCGACCAGCAGGACGTCGTCCATGCCGGCTTCGGGGGCCAGCCGGCTGTAGGGCACGCCGGCGAGAATGCGATGGGCGGCCAGCGCCTCGACCACCTCGGCCGCCGGCTTCGGCAGCTTCACGGCGAACTCGTTGAAGAAGCGCGTGGTCAGGATCTCGACGCCGGGGATCGCCGCCAGCGCGTCACGCGTGGCCAGCGCCTTCTCGTGGTTCAGCAGGGCCATCCGGCGCAGCCCCGTCTCGCCCAGCAGGCTCATGTGGATGGTGAAGGCCAGGGTGCACAGGCCCGAGTTGGTGCAGATGTTCGACGTCGCCTTGTCGCGGCGGATGTGCTGCTCGCGGGTCGACAGGGTCAGGACGAAGCCCCGCTCGCCGTCGGCGTCGACGGTCTCGCCGGTCAGGCGGCCGGGCATCTGGCGCACCAGCTTTTCGCGGCAGGCGAACAGGCCGACGTAGGGGCCGCCGTAGTTCAGGGCGTTGCCGATCGACTGGCCTTCCGCGGCGACGATGTCGGCCCCCATCTCGCCCGGCGACTTCAGCAGGCCCATCGACACGGCCTCGGTGACCACGACGATCAGCAGGGCGCCGGCGGCGTGGGCCGCCTCGGCGATCTTCGTGACGTCGGTGGCCGTGCCGAACACGTTCGGGGTCTGGACGACGACGCAGGCCGTGTCCGGACCGATCTGCGCGATCACGTCGGCTTCGGCGTCCACGGCGGCCGGCAGCACCTCGGTCTCGACGCCGACGGCGTGGACCACGGTCTCGGTCGCCCGGACATAGTGCGGATGCACCCCGCCCGAGATCACCGCCTTGTTGCGGCGGGTCACGCGGGTCGCCATCAGCACGCCCTCGGCCATGGCGGTCGAGCCGTCATAGAGCGAGGCGTTGGCCACCGGCATGCCGGTCAGGTTCGCGACCTGGGTCTGGAACTCGTACAGATACTGCAGCGTGCCCTGGGCGATTTCGGGCTGATAGGGCGTGTAGCTGGTCAGGAATTCCGACCGCTGGATCACGTGGTCCACCGTCGCCGGGACGTGGTGCTTGTAGGCCCCGGCGCCGCAGAAGAACGGAACCGTCCCCGCCGAGGCGTTTCTCGCCGCCATGGCCCCCAGCGCCCGCTCGACCTCCAGTTCGCCCGCCACGCGGGGCAGGTCGACGAAGCCGTCGCGATGCGCCGCCTTGGGCACGTCCACGAACAGGTCGTCGATGGATTTCGCCCCGATGGCGGCGAGCATCGCCGTACGGTCGTCGGGCGTCAGGGGGAGGTAGCGCATCCGGTCTTTCCTTCACCCGTCATCCTCGGGCTTGACCCGAGGATCGGATGTGGTGCGGCGCGTGCGCGGAAGTCATCGCACGAGCGGTTGAATGTCCGGCCCTCGGGTCAAGCCCGAGGGTGACGGTGGTTAAAGCGTGGCCAGGAAGGCGTCGTAGGCGGCGCGGTCCATCAGGCCGTCGGTCGAGGCGTCGGACACCTTGATCTTCGCGAACCAGCCTTCGCCTTCGGGATCGGCGTTGACGGTTTCCGGAGCGGAGGCGAGGGCGGCGTTGCCCTCGATCACCTCGCCCGAGACCGGGGCGTAGACGTCCGAGGCCGCCTTGACGCTCTCGACGACGGCGAAGCTGTCGCCCTTCGAGACGGTCTTGCCGGCGTCCGGCGTCTCGACGAACACCACGTCGCCCAGGGCGTCAGCGGCGTGCTTGGAGATTCCGACGGTGGCGACGTCGCCATCGAAGCGAACCCACTCGTGATCCTTGGAGAAATGCATCGATCCGATCCTCAGGCTTTCGGTTTGCGATAGTAGCGTTGGGCGACGAACGGGGTGGCGACGACCTCGGCCGCGGCGGCCTTGCCGCGCACGATGACCTTCAGGTCCGTCCCCAGTTCGGCGAACTTCGGCGGGACATAGCCCATGGCGATGTTGCGGCCCAGCGTCGGCGAGGGGCCGCCCGAGGTGACCGTTCCAATGACGTTTCCGTCGATGTCGGCGATCTCGGCGCCTTCACGGGCCGGGGCGCCTTCCTTGACGCTCAGGCCAATGCGGACGCGGCTCGGGCCGTCGGCCAGTTGCTTCAGGATGCGGTCGGCGCCGTTGAAGTCGGCGCGTTCCTTGCGCGACTTCGACAGTGCGAAGGTCAGGGCGCCTTCGACCGGACTGGTCGAGGCGTCGATGTCGTGGCCGTGCAGGGGCAGGCCGGCCTCGAGGCGCAGGCTGTCGCGGGCGCCCAGGCCGATCGGCTTGACGCGGGCGTCCTTCAGGATGGTGTTCCAGACGCGCTCGGCCTGGTCGGCCGGCACCGAGATCTCGTAGCCGTCTTCGCCGGTGTAGCCCGAGCGGGAGATGAAGCAGTCGCAGCCGAACAGCATCAGCCGGGCGCATTCCATGAAGCCCATCTCGGCCAGCAGCGGCTCGTGCGCGGCCA
>NZ_JAKFEB010000106.1:0-2828 GCF_036677305.1 Brevundimonas sp.
CCCGCGCGCCACCCACCATCCGCCCCTTCCGGCGGCAGGCGTCGCAGGAGAGCGGTCATGGCCAAGGGTCAGGTGCGCAGCAACAAGGAAACCCGGAAACCGAAGGCCGAGAAGCCCAAGCCGGCCGTGTCGGTGGGGAGCTCGCCGTTCACGACGCCGCCGGGGAAGAAATAGCGGTCTCCCATATATCCGTGCATCCCCGCGAAGGCGGGGACCCAGTTCTGTCCAGCGTGATGCCGGCGCATCAGGACCGCTGACGACAAGTCTCCGGACCCGCCGCAACACCCAAAGCACCGGGTCCCCGCCTTCGCGGGGATGGGCCGCCCTAGTGCGGCCAGGCTTCCTTGAGGACCTCGGCCTGGCCGTCGCGGACACGCACCTCCAGCACGGGGGTCGCGGGCTGGCCCTCGGCGAAGAGCTCATAGATGACCGAGCCGTCGTCGGCCTGGGTGCTTTCGATCACGCGGACGGGGGTGAAGCCGGCGCGGGCGGCCTCCGTGGCGGCCCGGACCCGGTCCGGAACCCTGTTCCAGGGCAGGTCGCGCTGGGTCTCCACCACCTTCCAGCCTGACGGCGTTTCCAGCAGGTCGAGCTCTATGTCGGAACCGTCGGGCATCCGGCCCTCGACGTCATAGTAGCGCCGGCCCTCGCGCTCCTTCAGCTCGGCTTCGGAGATGATCATGCCCGGGCGCGCGGTCAGCACGACGGCGCGGACGGCTCCGGGCAGGTCAGCCCTGGCCGTGGGAGTGACGGTCGTGACCGGAGCGTCCGGATGGGCCGGCGCCTCCGGTTCGGCGGGGTTGCAGGCGGCGACCCCGATGACACCGGTAACAATCGCACAAACCAGCAGCGCGCGAGTCATGCCGCCCTCCCCTGTGATTGAGACCGCCAGTCTATTCCTACCGGACCGAGCGGCAAGCGGGGTTTACCCCTAGTAGGCGTGGCTCTCGGCCGGGCGCTCTTCCAGATGGCCGTCCTTCAGGGCGAAGACCCGGTCCATATGGCCGGCCAGCTCCATGTTGTGGGTGGCGATCAGGGCGGCGACGCCGGTCTTCTTGACCAGGTCGTGCAGGGCCTCGAACACCGTCTGGCTGGTGGCGGGGTCGAGGTTGCCGGTCGGTTCGTCGGCCAGCAGCAGGCGCGGACGGTTGGCCAGGGCGCGGGCGACGGCGACGCGCTGCTGCTCCCCGCCCGACATCTGGGCCGGCTGGTGGGTCAGGCGTTCGCCGAGGCCGAGGGCGGACAGCACCTCGCTGGCCCGGGCGCGGGCGTGGGCCTGACCAACGCCGGCGATCCGCAGCGGCAGGGCCACGTTGTCGCGCGCGTCGAACTCGGCGAGCAGGTGGTGGAACTGGTAGACGAAGCCGATTTTGGCCAGGCGGATATGGGTCCGCGCGCGCTCGTCGAGGCCGCCGACGTCCTCGCCGTCGATCCGGATCTCGCCCGAGGTGGGGCGCTCCAGCAGTCCGGCCGCGTGCAGCAGGGACGACTTGCCCGAGCCCGAAGGACCGATCAGGCCCACGACCTCGCCCGGCATGACGTCGAGGTTGACGCCCTTGAGCACGGTCAGGCCGCCGGTGGCGGTGTCGTAGGTGCGGCTCAGGCCGCGGACGGACAGGACGGGGTTACTCATACCGAAGCGCCTCGACCGGATCCATTTTCGCCGCCCGCCACGACGGCAGCAGGCTGGCGACGCAGCTCATGAACAGCGACCAGACGGCGACCCAGAAGACGTCGACCGGATCGACCAGGGCCGGAACGGCGTCCAGCATGTAGACGTCGGCGTTGAACAGCTGGACGCCCAGCAGCGCCTCGAGGAAATGCTGGATCGCGCCGATGTTCAGGCAGAAGACCAGGCCGAGGAACAGGCCGGTGGCCGTGCCCGCCACGCCGATGGCCGCGCCGGCGACGAAGAAGACGCGCAGCATGGACATCTGACTGGCCCCGACGGTGCGCAGGATGGCGACGTCGCGGGTCTTGTTCTTCACCAGCATGACGATGCCCGAGATGATGTTCAGGGCGGCGATGGCGACGACGAGGCCGAGGATGATGCTCATGGCCACCCGCTCGACCTTCAGCGCGCCCCAGAAGGCGGCCAGACGGTCGCGCCAGTCGCTGACGAGGGCGTTCGAACCGGCGGCTTCGCGCACGGCCGGATAGAGGTCAGCCACCTGGTCGGGCTTGGCCACCTTCATCTCGATGACGTCCCAGACGCCCTCCTTGCCGAAGAAGAGCTGGGCCTGCTCCAGCGGCATGAAGATGAAGGCGCGGTCGAAGTCGGCCGTGCCCGAGGTGAAGACCCCGCCGATGCGGTAGACCTTCTCCAGCCCGCCGAGATTGCCGAAGGCGCTGTCGGCTCCGGTCGGGGAATACAGGGTGATGGGGTCGCCGACGCGCAGGCCCATGCCCTCGGCCAGCGCCTTGCCGATGATGATGTCGTCGCCGCCGTAGGCGCCCTGGCCGAAGGTGCGCTTCGCCTCGGGCGTCAGGCTGTCATAGACGTAGGACATGGAGTCCAGATCCTGGGGACGGATGCCGCGCACGAAGGCTCCCGTCGTCTGGCCGGCGGCGCGGACGAGGCTCTGGTTCTCGGTGACGGGCGAGACGCTGACGACGCCGGGGACCTTGCTGATGCGTTGGACCGCGGCCTCGCGGTCCGGGTCGTTCAGGATCTGGCCCTGGACGTACATATGGCCGTTGAAGGACAGCATCCGGCTGAGCAGTTCGGACCGGAAGCCGGCCATGATGCTCATCACCACGATCAGGGCCATGACCGCCAGGGAGATGGCGACATAGGAGATGATGGCGATCAGGGCGATGCCGCCCTC
>NZ_JAKFEB010000107.1:0-7581 GCF_036677305.1 Brevundimonas sp.
GCCGAGGCCGCCCGCGCCGAAGCCGCCAAGCTGACGGCCGCCGCGCCTGCCGCTCCGGCCAAGAGCGCTCCGGCCGCCGCCGCTCCGACTCCGGCTCCTGCCGCGCCCGTCGCACCGGCCCCGGCTCCGGTCGAGGCCGCCGCGCCGACTCCGGCTCCGCCCGCCCCGGCCCGTCCCGCTCCGCCCGCCCGCCCGGTCGTCAACTTCGGCCAGCGCGTGCCCAAGGCCCCGAACCCCTCGCGCGCCCCGGCCGGTCCCGCCTTCGGCGGCCGTTCGGCCCGTGAAGAAGCCATGGGCGGCGGTGAACGCGCCTATTCGGATAGACCTGCCCCGGCCCGTCCCGCCGGCGGTCGTCCGGCCGAGCCCGTCCGCTATTCGGCCCTGACCCCGCGCCCGGCGCCCGGCGCCGCCCGTCCGGGCGGTCCGCGCACCGGCCCCGGCGGCCGTCCCGCCCCCAACGCCCCGCCCGCGACGCCGGAAGTGGCGCGTCCCAGCCGTGCGCCCGGCGGCGGCTTCGCCCGTCCGGTCAAGCCCGAGGACGATCGCGACAAGCGTTTCTCGGACGCCGGCAAGGCCGTCAGCCGCACCCGCGGCGAACCCAAGCGCCGCGAAGGCCGCCTGACCATCCAGTCGGTCGCCGGCGACGGCGACACCGCCGAGCGGATGCGCTCGCTGGCCTCGGTCCGCCGCGCCCGCGAACGCGAGAAGGAAAAGCGCAAGGGCGGCTCGACCGACGCGCCGAACCGTCCGCGCGAAGTCGTCATTCCCGACGTCATCACCGTGCAGGAGCTGTCCAACCGGATGGCCGTCCGCGGCGTCGACATCATCAAATTCCTGATGAAGCAGGGTCTGATGATGAAGATCAACGACGTCATCGACACCGACACGGCCGAGCTGGTCGCCGACGAATTCGGCATGGCCGTACGCCGCGTTTCGGAGTCCGACATCGAGACCGGCTTCCTGTCCGACGCGATCGACGACGAGGCGACCACGCCGCGCGCACCGGTCGTGGCCATCATGGGCCACGTCGACCACGGCAAGACTTCGCTGCTTGACGCCCTGCGCACCACCGACGTGGCGGCGGGCGAGGCCGGCGGCATCACCCAGCACATCGGCGCCTATCAGGTGAAGATGGCCGACGGTCAGGCCGTGACCTTCCTCGACACACCGGGCCACGCGGCGTTCAGCGCCATGCGGACGCGCGGCGCCCACGTCACCGACATCGTCATTCTGGTGGTGGCAGCCGACGACGGGGTGATGCCGCAGACGATCGAAAGCATCCAGCACGCCAAGGCGGCCGGCGCTCCGATCATCGTGGCGGTCAACAAGATCGACAAGCCCGACGCCGATCCGCAGAAGGTCGTCAACGAACTGCTGCAATACGAAATCATCGGCGAGGCCCTGGGCGGCGACACCCAGATCGTCGAGGTGTCGGCCAAGGCGCGCACCAATCTGGACGGCCTGCTCGAGGCCATCCTGCTGCAGGCCGAAGTCATGGACCTGAAGGCGGATCCCGAGCGGTCGGCCGAAGGCGTCGTGATCGAAGCCAAGCTGGACAAGGGCCGCGGCCCCGTCGCCACCGTGCTGGTCAAGCGCGGCACCCTGAAGCGCGGCGACATCGTCGTGGCCGGCTCGGCATGGGGCAAGGTTCGCGCCCTGCTGAACGAACGCAATGAGCAACTCACCGAGGCCGGTCCTTCGGTCCCGGTCGAGATCCTCGGCCTCGACGAGGCCCCGAGCCCGGGCGAACCTCTGGCCGTCGTGGAATCGGAAGCCCGCGCCCGCGAGCTGACCGAATACCGCGCTCGCGTGAAGCGTGAGAAGGCGACGGGCGGCATCAACCAGGTCTCGCTGGTCGACATGATGTCGAAGCTGCAGTCCAAGAAGGTCTCGGAACTGCCGGTTCTCATCAAGGCCGACGTGCAGGGTTCGGCCGAAGCCATCGTCGGCTCGCTCGAGAAGATGGGCAACGAGGAGGTCCGCGCGCGCACCGTCTATTCGGGCGCCGGCGGCATCACCGAGAGCGACGTCCAGCTGGCCAAGTCGGCCGGCGCGCCGATCCTGGGCTTCAATGTCCGCGCCTCGAAACAGGCCCGCGACCTGGCCGAGCGCGAAGGCGTCGAGATCCGCTACTACGCGATCATCTACGACCTGCTGGACGACATGAAGGGCGTGCTGTCCGGCATGCTGGCTCCGCTGCAACGGGAAACCTTCCTGGGCAACGCGGCCGTGCTGCAGGTCTTCGACATCTCCAAGACCGGCAAGATCGCCGGTTGCCGGGTGTCCGAGGGCGTGGTCCGCAAGGGCGCCAAGGTCCGGATCATCCGCGACGACGTCGTGGTTCTGGAACTGGGCACCCTCACGACGCTCAAGCGCTTCAAGGACGAGGTCAACGAGGTCCCGTCGGGCCAGGAGTGCGGCATGCATTTCCAGGGCTTCCAGGACATCAAGGCCGGCGACTACATCGAGTGCTTCACGGTCGAAGAGATCAAGCGCACGCTGGACTAGTCCAGACCGCAACGATGGAACCAAAGGAAAGGCGGTGCGCAAGCGCCGCCTTTTCGCCTTACGGGTCGGAGATCAAGCCGCATGCGCCGTTTCCTGATCGCCGTCCTGACCCTGTCCGCTATCGCCGGCCCCGCCTCGGCCGAGACGCGGTATCTCGCCTACAACGCCTCCGACCGGGTCACCCAGGCCCTGACGCGCGGCATCACGCTCGAGGCCGAGCGCGGCCTGTTCGGCGCGATCAGCGTGCGGCGGATCATCTCCACCTCGAACCGCGGCCAGGCCGATATCCGGCGCGGCGGCCCGGATGAGGTGCGGCGCGTTCTGCCCGCGGGCTCCAGGGAGACGGCCGTCTATTCCATCACGCCGGAAGGCGGCGGCCGGGCGCTGGGCCGGGCTCTGTGCCCCGGTTCGGACGAGGCCTGGCTGGTGCTGGGCCGCGTGCGGCTGGCGCGGCCGCTGACGGCGCAGGCGGTCGGGCGCTGGGCCGATGGAACCTACCGTCACTGCGTCCAGCTGTCCTACGACTGGCGCGGCGAGTGGGCCTTCCCGCCTGCCGGCGGCGCCTCGGACGACGCCAACGCGCCTGTCGCGCGATAGGCGTTCACCTCGACGCAGAGCCTCGCTAAGGTTGCGGCGATGCCCGCCGCCGTAGCGCCCCGACAGACCGGACTGAAGCGCCTCGCCGCGGCGCTGGCCTTCCTGTGCCTGGTGCTGTTCCTGCTGGCCATCGAGAACAAATACGCGATCGAGGCCTGGCGGGGGTTGAGCGATGAGGTCGCCCCGGCGGCGGGACGCGTCGCCGATTGGGCGGCGCGGCTGCCATCGGGCGCCGCTGACGGCCTGTCCGGCCTGAAGACCGCCGTCGCCGCCGACCCCGGGCCCGTGGCGGCTGACCCGGCTGACGCGATCCTGGCGGGTGAGTTCGGTCCCGCCGACGACGTCACCCGCGCGGTCACCGGCGCCGTCGCCTTTTTGGGAGCCGACCTTCGGTTCGAGAGCGGCGAGGTGCTGCACACCCGACCCCTTCGCATCGCCGCGGGGCGCGAAGCCTTTGTCGCGGGCCGTACGTTTGCGGAGCAATGGAATGCGCCCGCCGACGCGCAGATCGAACTGCGCCGCGTCATGCCGGGAGCAGCGGGCCGGACCGTCGCGCCGTCCGCGCCCTGCGGCGCCGCGAGCCCCGGGGCCGTCGCCCTGCTGCACCGACAGGACCGGGTGGATATGATGGTGTTCCGCGCCGGCGCCGTTGTCGGACCGGATGCGCCGCGGACGGCCCTGTGCGGGCTCTGGAGTTTCCGTCGCCGATGAAACAGCGCCGTCACTCCTGGGGCCTGAAGCGGTTTGTCATCGTCGCCGTGATCGCAGCTCTCGCCGCGGCGTGGACCTGGACGGCGCCGGGCGATCCGACGCTCTGGCCGGCCAGGGACGGCGAGGCGGGGGTCGAGGTGCATCTGCTGGACAACGGCTTCCATACCGATCTGGCAGTGCCCCGCCGGGCGCTCGAGGGGCGGCCCGGGCCCTTGGCGGACGCCGTGCGCGGACTCGCGCCGGGAGACTGGATCCTGATCGGCTGGGGCGACGCCAAATTCTATGTCGACCAGACCCCGATGGAGAGCCGTCTGCCGGACGGGCTGCGCGCCTTCTTCAGGCCGGGCAACGCCTCGGTGATCATGCTGGATCCGGCGCAGCGTGATCCCCGCGCGGCCTTCGCGCCCGAAAGCCGCCGCGCCTTCCGGCTTTCGGCGGCGGGCTTCGACGCCATGGCGGATCATATCCAGAGCTCGCTCGCGCTGACGGACGGCCGCCCCCGGATCGCGGCGGCGCGCGCGGGCGACGACGCGCGCTTCTTCGCCAGCCGAGAGCATTTCTCGATCGGCCATCTGTGCAACCACTGGAGCGCGGGTGTTCTGAACGCGGCGGGTCTGCCCGTCCGCCCCATCCGGTCGATCACCTCGGCGGAGGTCATGGCCACCGTCGACCGCGCCGAATTGGACAGCCGGGCCTCACGGGACTAGACCCCGCGCTCATTAATTCGCCGCGTTCGAGAGGCTCCGCCTTTCCGATCCGACGCGGCATCGCTTTTTCAGGCCGGGTCCGATCCCCGACAGGCGACGAGGACAGAGCATGAGCAACCGCAAACCGAAGAAGCCCGCCGCCAAGGCCGGAACCGTCAGCCAGCGCCAGCTGCGCGCCTCCGAAATGATCCGCCACGCCCTGGTCGAGGTCATGCGCGAGAACGAGATCCGCGACCCGGCCCTGGTCGGGGTGTCGGTGACCGTCACCGAGGTGCGCCTGTCGCCCGACCTGAAGCACGCCACCTGTTTCGTCGAGCCGCTGGGCGCGGGCGTCGAGACGGCGCCGGTCGCGGGCCATATCGACGAGATCGTCAAGGCGCTGAACGTCCACGCCAAATTCCTGCGCGGGGCGCTGGGGCGGCATATCGACATGCGGTTCACGCCCGACCTGCGCTTCCGCCACGACGAGAGCTTCGCGGCGGCCGAGCGGCTGAACCGTCTGCTGGACGATCCCCGGGTGCGCGCCGACGTCTATGTGTCGCCGTTCGAGGATGACGACGCGGAAGACAACGACGGGCAGGGCTAGTGGGCCGCCGCAAGAAGGGCGCGGTCGTCAACGGCTGGGTGTGTCTGGACAAGCCGTACGGCATGGGGTCGACCGACGCCGTGTCCAAGGTCCGCCGGCTGTTCGACGCCCAGAAGGCCGGCCACGCCGGGACGCTGGACCCGCTGGCCAGCGGCATCCTGCCCATCGCCCTAGGCGAGGCGACCAAGACCGTGCCCTTCATGATGGAGGCGCAGAAGGTCTATCGCTTCACCATCAACTGGGGCGTCACGACCGACAGTCTGGACCGCGAGGGCGAGATCACCGCCCGGTCGGATGTGCGTCCCGATGTGGAGGCCGTACGCGCCGCCCTGCCGGCCTTCGTCGGCGAGATCGATCAGGTCCCGCCGCAGTTCAGCGCCATCAAGGTGGACGGCCAGCGGGCCTATGACCTCGCCCGGGACGGGGCCGAGTTCGAACTGGCCAGCCGCCGGGTGACGATCCATGAGGCCGCCGTCACCGACGCCCCCGACGCCGACCATGTCGAGATCACCATGCGGACCGGCAAGGGCGTCTATGTCCGGTCGCTGGCCCGCGATCTGGCGATCATGCTGGGCGCCGAGGGGCATGTTTCGGCCCTGCGCCGCGAGCGGGTCGGGCCGTTCTCGACGGAAAACGCCGTATCACTGGATTTCCTGACCGATCTGGTGCATAGGGACGCCGCCTCGGAAGGCTTGCTTCCCGTTGCGACCGCCCTGGACGACATCCCGGAGCTGGCCGTGACGGATCAAGACGCCTTCTCGCTTCGTCAGGGACGACCGATCGTTCTGCTCCCCCGACAGGTCGAAACGCTCAAAAGCCGCCTCCGGGATGGCTCCAGAACCGTTTCAGCCTTTCACGGACAGACCCTCGTCGCTCTCGGTCAGTTGCGGGCCGGCCGGCTAGAACCCGACCGCGTTTTTAACCTCCAATAGGAGTCTCCCGATGTCGATTACTGCTGAACGCAAGAACGAAGTCATCGCCGACAACGCCCGCTCCGCCGGCGACACCGGCTCGGCCGAGGTCCAGGTCGCGATCCTTTCGGAACGCATCGCCAACCTCACCGAACACTTCAAGACCCACAAGAAGGACAACCACTCGCGCCGCGGCCTGCTCAAGATGGTCTCGCAGCGTCGTCGCCTTCTTGACCACCTGTCCAAGGTCGATCGCGAGCGCTACGCCGCCCTGATCGGCAAGCTGAACCTGCGCCGCTAAGGCGAGGGGGACGAGCGGAAGAGTTTTTCGAGGCGCGGGCCATGTCCGCGCCTCGTTCCGCATCCAGAACGACCCGCGCGCCCCGGGACCCCAGGGCGCATGACGCGAGGGCCATACCGGTCCTCTTCTCCCGGGCGGTTCGCGATGGCGCGGACGCCCATGGACCGAAGGACTGAACGCCCGACGCTCCACCCACTGATGGGACCCCGCGCGGAATCCGCCCGCGGGATATGAAAGACGAACATGTTCGATATCAAACGCAAGACGATCGACTGGGCCGGCCGCCCGCTGACGCTGGAAACGGGCCGCATCGCCCGTCAGGCCGACGGCGCCGTCCTGGCCACCTACGGCGAGACCGTCGTCCTCGCCACCGTCGTCTACGGTCGCGCGCCCAAGCCGGGCCTGGATTTCTTCCCGCTGACCGTCAACTACCAGGAAAAGACCTTCGCCGCCGGCAAGATCCCGGGCGGCTATTTCAAGCGTGAAGGCCGTCCGACCGAGAAGGAAACCCTCGTCAGCCGCCTGATCGACCGCCCGATCCGCCCGCTGTTCGTCAAGGGCTTCAAGAACGAGACCCAGGTCGTCATCACCGTGCTGCAGCACGACATGGAGAACGACCCGGACGTCGTCGGCATGGTCGCCGCCTCGGCCGCCCTGACCATCTCGGGCGTGCCCTTCATGGGCCCGATCGGCGCCGCGCGCGTCGGCTACATCGACGGCGAGTTCGTGCTGAACCCGACGCTGGACCAGCTGCCCGACTCGCAGCTGGACCTGGTCGTCGCCGGCACCCAGGACGCCCTGATGATGGTCGAATCCGAAGCCAAGGAGCTGTCGGAAGAGATCATGCTGAACGCCCTGATGTTCGCGCACCGCGGCATGCAGCCGGTGATCGAGGCCATCATCGAAATGGCCGAGCACGCCGCCAAGGAGCCCTTCGACTTCCAGCCCGACGACGTGTCGGACATCGTCACCTCGATCCAGTCGCTGGTCGGCGAGGACATCAAGGCCGCCTACACCCACGCCGGCAAGTACGAGCGCCGCACGGGCGTCGACGTGGCCAAGAAGAAGGCCGCCGAGAAGCTGGTGAAGACCGACGAGAACCCGGACGGCGTCGACAGCGCCAAGTTCGGCGTCGCCTTCAAGGAATGCGAAGCCCACGTCCTGCGTCGCGACATCATCGACAACGGCCACCGCGTCGACGGCCGCGCCCTGGACAAGGTCCGCGACATCGTCTCGGAAGTCGGCGTCTTCCCGCGCACC
>NZ_JAKFEB010000108.1:0-7111 GCF_036677305.1 Brevundimonas sp.
TGGCCCGCGTCTCCATCAGCGCCGCCACCAGCAGGTCTCCGAAGGCGTAGGCGTAGACGTAGAAGGGCGAGTGGACGAAGTGGCTGACATAGCTCCACCAGTGCTCGTAACCGGCGTTCAGGGTCACCGCCGGCCCCAGCGACGCCCCCATCTCCTCCATCCAGATCTCGCCGATCCGCTCGGCAGGAAGCTCCCCCGCCGCCCGCTCGTCGTGGAACCGCGTCTCGAACCGGTGGAAGGCGATCTGGCGCACCACGGTGTTCAGTCCGTCCTCGATCCGCCCGGCCAGCAGGCCGCGCTGCTCGTCCTTCGGCGCGGTTTTCAGCAACCGGTCGAAGGTCAGACCCTCGGCGAAGATCGACGCCGTCTCGGCCAGGGTCAGCGGCGTATCGGCCAGCAAACTCCCCTGCCCCGCCGCCAGCGTCTGGTGCACCCCGTGCCCCAGCTCATGCGCCAGAGTCAGCACGTCGCGCCGCTCGCCCATCCAGTTCAGGAACACATAGGGGTGCCGGTCCGAGGTCACCGGGTGCGCATAGGCGCCCGACTGTTTCCCCGGCCGCGCCTTGCCGTCGATCCACGGCCTGTCGAAGAAGCCGCCCGCCCGCTCCGCGAACTCGGGCCCCAGGTCCGAGAAACTCTCCAGCACCAGCTGCTTGCCCGCCGCCCAGTCGTAGCCGCGCGGCGCGGTCGTCTCGATCGGGGCGTTGCGGTCCCACTGGTCCAGCTTCGCCTTGCCCATGGCCCGGGCCTTGAGCGCGTAATAGCGGTGCGACAGCCTCGGATAGGCGGCCGCCACGGCCTCCGCCATCGCATCGACCGAGTCGCCGTCGACTTCATTGGACAGATGCCGTCCGTCAGCGGGCCGTTTGAAGCCCCGCCACTTGTCTTCCAGCGCCTTGTCGGCCGCGACCGTGTTCATGACCATCGCCATGGTCGTCGTCCGCGCGGCCAGCGCCGCGTTCAGCCCTTCCGCCGCCGACTTGCGCCGCGCCGCCTTCGGGTCCGACAGCCGGTTCAGCGCCTCGGCCAGGGTCAGCTCGTCCTTGCCCGTCCTGACCTTCATCGCCGCCAGGGTCTCGTCGAACAGCCGCGGCCACTGGGCGCTGATCGGCCCGCGCTCGGCCAGGAAGGTCTCCAGCTCCTGCGACAACTCATGCGGCTTCATCGCCCGCACCCGCCGCAGCCAGGGGCTCCAGCGCGCGGCCGCCGGATGCGCCGCCAGGGCGGCCTCGACCTCGGCCTCCTCCAGCTGGTTGACCTCCAGCGTGACCCAGACGGTCGGCGTGGCGATGGCCGTCATCTTCTCGCGCACCGTGGCCTCGAAGCCCGTCGCCGCCGCGTCGTTGCGGTTCGTCGACGCCGCCAGGAAGGCGTAGGCCCCCAGCCCGCCCAGCACGTCGGACGCCTGTTCGTACAGGGTCACGGCCCGGTTCAACCGCTCGCCCAGCGCGGCCGCATCCGCCCGCGCCCCGACCAGCTGGCCCTGCAGGGCGTTCAGCTCGGCCACCAGCCCCTTCGCCCGCTCCAGATCGGCCTCGATGCGGGCGTCGTCGCGCGAGGCGTACAGGTCGGACAGGTCCCACAGCGGGGCGTCCAGCGGATCGGCGGGGGTCTTGAAGGGAGCGTTCATGCCCTCCGTTGTGGGGACGCCGCGCGCCCCGCGCAACGGCCTAGGGCCTCCAGGCGCGCCGGAGTCTGGCGATGACGGCGGCCAGGGAGAAGGACCCCCGGGAGCGCGCCCCGGGCTCAAAGGCCGCGATCAGGGCTTTCAGGTCCGTTTCGTCGACCCGTTGCACGGCTTCGTCCCGGCTGACCCAGACGCGCTCGCGTTCGCCGCGTTCCTGCCAGTCGTCGTGTTCGACCCGCACCTCGAGGGGATAGACGGCGACCACGCACCAGCGCGGCGCCCGTCGCTTCAGGACCTTGAGATAGCGGAAGGTCCCCAGCGGCTCATGTCCGATCACGCCCTCGATCCCGGCCTCCTCCAGCGCTTCGATCGCCGCGGCTTCCGCATCGGTCCTGCCGGGCATGCGGCCGCCCTTGGGCGTCACCCAGCGCCGGGTCTCGCGAGAGGTGATCAGCATGATCTCCAGCCCGGCCGCCGTCCGCCGCCATGGCAGGGCCGCGACCTGACGCCGCTCGGCCGTCCGGGTGCGGATGACGTCGCCTTCCATCAGGTCAGGAAGGCTCCGCCGATCCAGAAGAACAGGGCCGCGATGGCGGCCGAGGCGG
This sequence comes from Brevundimonas sp., assembly GCF_036677305.1. Taxonomy (GTDB): domain Bacteria; phylum Pseudomonadota; class Alphaproteobacteria; order Caulobacterales; family Caulobacteraceae; genus Brevundimonas. Next base: position 2,233 of record NZ_JAKFEB010000108.1, read on the forward strand.
GCATGGTGATGAACCAGGCGGTGACGATGCTCCGCGCCACGCCCCAGCGCACGGCCGAGGCCCGCCGCGCCGCGCCCACGCCGACGATGGCGCCGGTGATGGTGTGGGTGGTCGACACGGGGATGCCGAGGCCCGTCGCCATGAACAGGGTGATCGCGCCGCCGGTCTCGGCGCAGAAGCCCTGCTGCGGGCTCAGGCGCGTGATCCGCGATCCCATGGTGTGGACGATGCGCCAGCCGCCGAACAGCGTGCCGAGGGCGATGGCCGCCTGACAGGTGATGACCACCCAGAACGGCACCATGAACTCCGATCCCGGCGGCGCGCGGGAATACAGCAGCACGGCGATGATCCCCATCGTCTTCTGCGCGTCATTGCCCCCGTGCCCCAGCGAATAGGCCGAGGCCGAGACGAACTGCAGACGGCGGAAGACCTTGTCGGCGAACGACGGATTGGCCTTCACGAACGCCCAGGAGACGATGAAGACCAGCACCAGGGCGAGGGCGAACCCGACGGCGGGCGACAGGAAGATGGCCGCCACGGTCTTGGTCACGCCGGCGACCACGATGACGCCCGGCCCCGCCTTGGCGATCCCCGCGCCCAGCAGCCCGCCGATCAGGGCGTGCGAGCTCGACGACGGAATCCCGGCCAGCCAGGTGATGACGTTCCAGCTGATCGCCCCCATCAGGGCGCCGAAGATCACCTGATCGGTGATGATGTCGGGGTCGATGATGCCCCTCCCGATCGTGTCGGCCACGTGCAGGCCGAAGAACAGGAAGGCGATGAAGTTGAAGAAGGCCGCCCAGCCCACCGCATAGACCGGCGGCAGCACCCGCGTGGCCACGATGGTGGCGATGGAGTTGGCGGCGTCGTGCAGGCCGTTCAGGAAGTCGAACAGCAGGGCGACCGCGATCAGGAAGATCAGGATCAGCAGGGGACCGTCCATCGGGCCGCCTCCTACAGGTGTTCGACCAGAACGCCGTTGATCCGGTTGGCGACGTCCTCGAACCGGTCGACCACCTTCTCCAGATGGTCATAGACCTCGGCGCCGGTGATGAAGGCCATGGGGTCGCTGACCTTGTGGGCCTGATACAGCGCCTTCATGCCCTGGTCGTACAGGGTGTCGCTGTCGCTCTCGAGCCGCGCGATCTTCTCCGTCAGCTCGTTCAGCCGTCCGTGGTTGCGCCGCATGGCCGGCAGCAGGCTGACCGCCTCGACGGTCAGAAGGGCCGCGTCCACGGCGATGTCGCCTAGCTGGCGCATGTGCGGCGCGAAAGACCGCATTTCGTACAGGGTGATGACCTTGGCGGTCTTCTGCATCTGGTCGATGGAGTCATCCAGCGAGTTCGTCAGCCCGCGGATGTCCGACCGGTCGAACGGGGTGATGAAGCTGCGGCGCACGGCGAACAGCACCTCGCGGGCCACCTCGTCCGCCTCATGCTCGTGATCGACGATCTTCTGGCACCAGTGCGGCACCTCCTCGCCGCCTTCCAGCACCTTGCGCAGCGCCTCGGCGCCCTTGATCAGGGTCGCCGCGTGGGCGTCGAACAGGCGGAAGAAATTGTCTTCCTTCGGCAGCAGTGTCTGGAACCAGCCCAGCATCGACGAATCTCCCGCGCAACCCTGTGCGGTCACTCCCGCGTCCGCGCCCATGCGTCAACCCGTCAGCGGTCGGACGGTTCAGGCCTCAGGTCCGGAGACCCGTCGGGCCGTCAGTTCGAGGGCTTGCTGCTCAGGGGCAGTGCGGAGCCGTACGCCTCGCCCTGCATCATGGCCCGCATCTCGGCGGGGTCGCACCCGAAGCGCGCGCAGATCCGGGTGGCCATCTTCTCGAACAGCTGGGGCATGACCGACATCATGGCGGCGTTGGCTTCCGGCGCGCTGGAGATGCTCTTCTCGGCGATCGATCGTCCCAGTTCCGAGTCAAAGAAGGTCACCAGCGCCGTCAGTTCCGCCTCGGAGAAGGTGCGGGCGTAGACCGGCACCAGCCGGTCCAGCATGTCCGGCATCAGGTCGACGGTCAGTTCGGTGGCCAGATCGACCATGAAGGCCCGGTCCTCGGCGGGGATCTCGCGCATCGACGGGTCGTCATTGGCCTGACCCACGATCATGCTCCGGATGGCCTCTTCCATCTGGTCGCTCTGGGTCAACTCGATATAGCGCCGGCTCAGATGCATCTGCCGGGCGGACGGCTGGTCCGCGCCGGGCTGCGGCGCTGCCTTGGCCTGCGCCATGGCCCCCGACGCCAGCGCAAGTGCGGAGAAAAGAACGATCCAGAAGCGCATGCCCAGCCCTTTCGTGCGCCTCAATATCCGCCTCTCCCTGCACCCGCGCAAACAAAAAGGGCGGCAGACCCTGCGGTCGCCGCCCTTCCCGTAGCAGTTCAGGTCGATCAGACGTTCAGCGACGCCGGGTCGATCTTGAAGCCCGGTCCCATGGTCGAGGACAGGGTGATGCGCTTGACGTAGGTGCCCTTGGCGCCGGCCGGACGGGCCTTTTGCAGGGCGTCCACATAGGCCTTCACGTTGGCTTCGAGGGCTTCCTGGGTGAAGGAGGCCTTGCCGATGCCGCCGTGCGCGATGCCGGCCTTCTCGACGCGGAACTCGACCGCGCCGCCCTTGGCGTCCTTGACCGCTTGCGCGACGTTCGGAGTCACGGTGCCGACCTTGGGGTTCGGCATCAGGCCGCGGGGGCCCAGCACCTTACCCAGACGACCGACCAGGGCCATCATGTCCGGGGACGCGATGACGCGGTCGAAGTCCATGAAGCCGCCGTTGATCTTCTCGTACAGATCCTCGGCGCCCACGACGTCGGCGCCGGCGGCCAGGGCTTCAGCAGCCTTGGCGTCCTTCGCGAACACAGCCACCCGGACGTCACGACCCGTGCCCGAGGGCAGGTTCACGACGCCGCGGACCTGCTGGTCGGCGTGACGGGGATCGACGCCCAGGTTGACGGCGATCTCGATCGACTCGTCGAACTTGGCGGTGGCGTTGGTTTTGACGGCGGCGATCGCCTCGGCGAAGCCCATCGGGGCGACGGTGTCGCCGGTGCGGGCTTTGACGCGCTTGGTTTGCTTGGCCATGTGCTTAGCCCTCCACGACGTTGAGGCCCATGGCGCGAGCCGAGCCTTCGATGATCTTGGTCGCGGCGTCCAGGTCGTTCGCGTTCAGATCCTTCATCTTCTTTTCGGCGATCTCACGCAGCTGGCTGCGCTTGATCTTGCCGGCCACTTCGCGGCCCGTCATCTTCGAGCCCGACGTGATGCCGGCGGCCTGCTTGATGTAGTGGGTCGCGGGCGGGGTCTTGGTGACGAAGGTGAAGCTCTTGTCCTGGTAGACCGTGATCACGGTCGGCAGGGGGGTGCCCTTCACTTCCTTCTCGGTGCGCGCGTTGAACTCCTTGACGAAGCCCATGATGTTCACGCCGCGTTGACCCAGTGCGGGCCCGATCGGGGGCGAAGGCGTGGCGTTGCCGGCCGGCACCTGCAATTTGATGTAGCCGAGAATCTTCTTGGCCATTGGTCTCTCCTGTGATGACCCCGAACTCAATCGGGGCCGGTGAGCCGTGGTCTGGCATGGCTGCCTCCCACGGATTTGCGTGACTGCTCACGCCGCCCTGTTCAGAGCGAGGCGCGCGTGTAGCAGAAGCGGCGGGCTGAAGCAACGCGTTCTCCCTCCCCCGAAGTGGGGAGGGACGGCGAAGCGAAGCGGAGCCCGGGTGGGGAAGTTCGAAGCATCCACGGACCGTGCTTGAGGTGGCGTTCCCCACCCGGATCGCTGACGCGATCGTCCCTCCCCATGAAGGGGAGGGAGAAACTCAGCCCGCGCTCTTCTCGACCTGATTGTATTCCAGATCGACCGGGGTCGGACGGCCGAAGATGGACACCGCGACCCGCAGGCGCGCCGCGTCCTCGTCGACGCTCTCGACCTGGCCGTCGAAGCTGGCGAACGGGCCGTCGATGACCTTGACGGTCTCGCCGATGTCGAAGCGGATGGTGGGTTTCGGACGTTCGACGCCCTCCTCCACCTGGCCGATGATGTTCTGGACCTCGCGCTCCGAGACCGGCAGCGGCTTGGTGCCGCCCGCGGCGCCCAGGAAGCCGGTGACCTTCGGCGTGTTCTTGACCAGGTGGTAGGCGTCGTCGGTCATCTCCATCTTCACCAGCACATAGCCGGGGAAGAATTTGCGCTCCGAGTTGACCTTGCGGCCGCGGCGGATCTCGACGACGTCCTCGGTCGGCACCAGGATTTCAGAGAAGCAATCCTCCAGGCCCTGCTGGCGCGCCTGGTCCGTCAGGTGCTGGGCGACCTTCTTCTCGAAGTTCGAATAGGCGTGGACGATGTACCACTTGTGCCGGGGATTGGCGGCGGGCTTGGACGTTGCGTCGGTCATGGGGGGTCTTTCTTACTGGCCGATCGCGAGCACGATGCGCGACAGGAAGGCCAGGCCGGTGTCGACGACGAAGAAGAAGATCGAGGCGATCACCACCATGATCAGCACCATCACCGAGGTGATCCAGGTCTCCTTGCGGCTCGGCCACACGATCTTGCGGCCTTCGGCGCGAACCTGGCTGGCGAATTGCGGGATCGAGGTCCGCTTTTTCGGCGCGACGGCGTCAGCCGCCACGGCCGCGCCGGCGATGGCGGGCTGGACGGTCTGTGTACGGCGCCCCGAAGGGCTCTTGGCCTTGGCCATGCTCGGTTCTCGTTCTCAACGCAGTCTGACGATGCAGATGGGGACCCGCACCGTCAGTGAAAAGTGGCAGGAGTGGAGGGACTCGAACCCACGACCCTCGGTTTTGGAGACCGATGCTCTACCAGCTGAGCTACACTCCTAGGTCCCGGTGGAAACTACAACGCGCCAGAGGGTAAGTCCCCCGGGC
>NZ_JAKFEB010000109.1:0-16865 GCF_036677305.1 Brevundimonas sp.
GACCTGGGGGGCGTAGCGCGCGACCACGCGGCCCTCACGGTCGGTCAGGAATTTGGTGAAGTTCCACTTGATGTCGCGGCTGCCCAGGAAGCCCTTCTTCTGGCTGGTCAGCCAGTCGAACAGCGGGTGCCGGTGCGGGCCGTTGACCTCGACCTTGTCGAACATCGGGAAATCGACGCCGTAGTTGGTGGAGCAGAAGCTGGCGATCTCGGCGGCCTTGCCGGGCTCCTGTTCGCCGAACTGGTTGCAGGGGAAGCCCAGCACCTCGAACGGCTTGTCCGCATACTGACGATGCAGCTTTTCCAGCCCGGCATACTGGCCGGTGAAGCCGCATTTGGACGCCGTGTTGACGATCAGCAGGGCCTGGCCGCGATATTGTTCCAGCGCCTGCTCGGCGCCGTCGATGGCCGTGGCGCTGAAATCATAGACCGAGGTCACAGCCCGCCTCCTACGCCAGCATCGTCACAGGATCTTCGATCATCGCCTTGAAGGCCTGAAGGAATCTCGCGCCGACAGCGCCGTCGACCACGCGGTGATCGCAGGTCAGGGTGACGGTCATCACCGCGGCCACGGCCAGCTGGCCGTCCTTGACCACGGGACGTTGCTCGCCCGCTCCCACGCTCATGATCGCGCCCTGCGGCTCGTTGATGATCGAGGCGAAGGCCTTGATGCCGAACATGCCGAGGTTGGAAACCGAGAAGGTGCCGCCCTGGAATTCCTCGGGCTTCAGCTTGCGGTCGCGGGCGCGCCTGGCCAGGTCCTTGGACTCGGTCGCGATCTGCGACAGGGACTTGGTTTCCGCCGCGCGGATGATCGGGGTGATCAGGCCGCCGTCGATCGCCACCGCCATCGCCACATCGGCGTGGTGGTGCATGGCGATGCCCTCGGGCGAATAGCTGGCGTTGGCTTCCGGCACGGCCTTCAGCGCCATGGCCGAGGCCTTGATGACGAAGTCGTTGACCGAGACCTTCACGCCCGACTTCTCGAGCATGGCGTTGACCCTGGCGCGCGAGGCCAGCAGGCCGTCGATCTCGCAATCAATGGTCAGCGGGAAATGCGGCACGTCGCGGAAACTGTCGGTCAGGCGGCGGGCGATGGCCTTGCGCATGCCGTCCAGCGGGATCAGGTCGTAGCTGCCGTCCGGAATGCCCATCTGGGCCAGCGACTGGACCTTGCGGACCTCGCCGGCCGGCGCTGAAGCCGATGCAGCGGCCGGAGCCGCAGCGCCGCCCTTCACGCCCTCGACGTCGCGTTTGACGATGCGGCCGTGCGGGCCAGTGCCCTTGACGGATTTCAGATCGACGCCGTTCTGGGCCGCGATCCGCCGGGCCAGCGGCGAGGCGAAGACGCGCTCGCCATCGGCCTTCGCGGGAGCCGGCGCGGCTTTCTGAGGGGCGGCGGGCGCCGGAGCGGCCTCGGCCTTCACCGGTTCAGCCTTCTCCGACGCAGCAGCGGCTTTCGGCGCGGGAGCGGCGGCGCCGCCTTCGTCCTTCAGCCGGGCGATGGGCGTATTGACCTTCACGCCTTCCGTGCCTTCGGCCACGAGGATGTCGGTGACCTCGCCCTCGTCGACGGCCTCGACCTCCATGGTCGCCTTGTCGGTCTCGATCTCGGCGATGACGTCGCCCGCCTTGACCGTGTCGCCGACCTTGACGTGCCATTTGGCCAGAACGCCCTCTTCCATCGTGGGCGACAGGGCGGGCATCAGGATGTCGGTCATTGCACGCTCCCGGGCTTGGAGACGGGTTCGGTCACGGTCTGCACGTTGTCCGCCTTGATCACCTCGGACAGGCCCTGCAGGATCCGTTGATAGGCCTGACGCTCGTCGTGGCCGTGCCGCACCGCATAGCCGTGGGCCATGTGTTTCGCGGCGTAGGCCAGCATCTGGCCGAACTTCTGCGGGTCGTTGAAGGCCGGTTTCACCGACATGACCGGCTGGCCCTCCGACCACCACATGCGCATGATCTCGATGGCCCCGGCGTCGGCGGCGACGCTGTCGGGCGTCTTCAGCTGGTGTTCCTCGGGCTCGCTCATGCCATCACCTGCTTCACGGCGGCGACGATCTTGTCCACGCCCGGCAGCGACAGGGCTTCCAGATTGGCCGCGTAGGGCAGCGGCACGTCTTCCTGGTGGACCCGCACCGGCGGCGCATCCAGATAGTCGAACGCGTGTTCGATCACCCGGGTCACGACCTCGGCGCCGACGCCCATCGGACCCCAGCCTTCCTCGGCCGAGACCAGACGGCTGGTCTTCTTCACGCTCTCGACGATCGTCTCATGATCCAGCGGACGCAGGGTGCGCAGGTCGACGACCTCGCAGGAGATGCCCTCCCCGGCCAGCTGTTCGGCGGCCTGAAGCGCGAAACCGACCATGCGGCTGTGGGCCGTGATGGTGACGTCCGTGCCTTCGCGGCGGACCTTGGCCTTGCCGATGGGGACCAGATAGTCCTCGACCTCGGGCACGTCGAACTCCAGCCCGTACATCATCTCGTGCTCGAGGAAGACGACGGGGTTGGGATCGCGGATGGCCGACTTCATCAGGCCCTTGGCGTCGGCGGCGTCATAGGGGGCCACGACCTTCAGACCGGGGACCTGGGCGTACCAGGCCGAATAGTCCTGGCTGTGCTGGGCGCCCACGCGGCTGGCGGCGCCGTTGGGACCGCGGAAGACGATGCCGGCGCGGATCTGGCCGCCCGACATGTACAGGGTCTTGGCCGCCGAGTTGATGATGTGGTCGATGGCCTGCATGGCGAAGTTGAAGGTCATGAACTCGACGATCGGCTTCAGGCCCGCCATGGCGGCGCCGACGCCCAGGCCGGCGAAGCCGTGCTCGGTGATCGGGGTGTCGACGACGCGCTTGTCGCCGAACTCCTGCAGCAGTTCGCGGCTGACCTTGTAGGCGCCCTGGTACTGGGCGACCTCCTCGCCGATCAGGAACACCTTGTCGTCACGGCGCATCTCTTCGGCCATGGCGTCGCGCAGGGCGTCGCGGATGGTCGTCTTGACCAGCTTGGCGCCGGCCGGGATTTCGGGATCGCGCAGTTCGACCCTGGGGGCCGCGGCGACGGGCGCCGGCGCCTTTTCGGGCTCGCCGGAAGCGGCCGTCTCCGAATTCTTCGCGGACGTATCCGAAGTCGTCGAAGTCGCAGCGGAATCCGTCTTCGAAATCGCAGGCGCGTCTTCACCCGACAGACGCGCGATCGGCGTGTTGACCTTCACGTTCTCGGAGCCCTCGGCCACGAGAATTTCCAGCACCTCGCCCTCGTCCACGGCCTCGACTTCCATGGTCGCCTTGTCTGTTTCGATCTCGGCGATGACCTGGCCGGCCGAGACGGTGTCGCCCGCCTTGATGTGCCACTTGGTCAGCGTGCCCTCTTCCATCGTGGGCGACAGCGCCGGCATGAGAATGTCGGTCATTGCTGGGCTCCCCCGGGCAGATCGCAGGTTTCAACGATGACGATCGACGGAGCATTGGCTCCCCCCGCCATGGCAGCCGTCATGCCTTCGATGTCGTTTGAGGCTCGCTCGTTGGCGAACCGGATGAACAGGGGCCGGCCGGCGGGAATCCGCTCCGCTACGGCTTTTGCCAAGGCGCGTCCCCTGAAGCGCTGCCCGCCGATGATACCGCGGCCATTGCCCTGAAGTTCCACGCACGGGTCGACCGCCGTCAGAGGCGGCGCAGGCTGCTCAGACAGCGCGGGCGCCGCAGAAGGAGCCGGCGTCTGCAGGGCGATCGCGAGAAGCAACGCCATCATGCCGACGCCTCCACGTAGACGTCGGTGTAGAGCTCGGACGGATCCGGCTCCGGGCTTTCCTGGGCGAACTGGACGGCGTCCGCCACGATGGTCTTGATCTCGGCGTCGATGGCCTTGAGGTCGTCCTCGGTGGCCCCGGCCTGGTCGAGCAGCATCTTCACATGGTCGATGGGATCGCGGGTCTTCTTGACCTCGTCGACCTCTTCCTTGGCCCGGTATTTGGCCGGATCCGACATGGAGTGACCGCGATAGCGGTAGGTCTTCATCTCGAGGATGTAGGGGCCGCCGCCCTCACGGGCGCGCTTCACGGCGCGGGCCGTGGCCTCGCGGACCGCCAGCACGTCCATGCCGTCGACCTGTTCGCCCGGGATGCCGAAACTGGAACCGCGCTCGCTGAGCTGGGTCGTGGACGACGAGCGCTCGATGCTCGTGCCCATGGCGTACTGGTTGTTCTCGATGATGTAGATGGCCGGCAGCTTCCACAGCTGGGCCATGTTGAAGCTCTCGTAGACCTGGCCCTGGTTGGCCGCGCCGTCGCCGAAATAGATGAAGGCGACCGAGTCATCGCCGCGGTACCGGCCGGCGAAGGCCAGGCCGGTGCCCAGCGCGACCTGCGCGCCCACGATGCCGTGGCCGCCGTAGAAGCCCGTGGCCGTGTCGAACATGTGCATCGACCCGCCCTTGCCCTTGGACGAACCGCCGATGCGGCCGGTCAGCTCCGCCATGACCTCTTTCGGGTCCATGCCGGCGCACAACATGTGGCCATGGTCGCGGTAGCCGGTGATGATCTTGTCGTGGCCCTGTTTGACGCTCTCCTGAACGCCCACGGCCACGGCTTCCTGGCCGATGTACAGGTGGCAGAAGCCGCCGATCAGACCCATGCCGTACAGCTGGCCGGCGCGCTCCTCGAACCGGCGGATGAGAACCATCTCGCGGTAGAAGCGCAGCAGGTCCTCCTTCGAGGCCGTCGGCGTATTGGGCAGTTTGGTCGCCTTGCTGGAATCAGCTTTGGCGGCGGGGGCTTTCGCCATCCGTCATCTCCCGGCTGGGCCCGCCGTTGCAGGCCTCTTGTCGTTACGGAAAGGGGCTTTAGCAGCCTTCGTTCCCGAAACGCAAAGCGGACCGGTCAAGCTGTAACGAAAGTTCACGCCTGAACGAAAGCGGTTCGGACGCCCCTGCGTCCGATCTCGGGTTTTCTTCCCTGAAAGCGCAGCCTGGTCCGCGATCAGGCCCTGGGCGTAGGGCTCTTTGACGCAGCCGGAGCGGAGACGCGGATCACATAGTCGCGCGGGTCGCTGAAGCCGAGAACAGCGCGCGCGCGCTCCTCCAGCAGATCGCGTGAAAGGCTGTCGGTGCGCAGATAGCGAACGCGGACCTCGAGATCCCGGCGCTGCTCCATGATCGAGGCGAGTTGAGCCTCGCGGCGCACCAGCATGGCGTCGCGCTCGTGTCCGCTCAGCAGGCCGCGCTCGCCCGTCAGGGCCTGTACGCCCAGATAGACGACCAGCAACGCCAGGATGGCGGAGGGGAAGTACGGCTTCATCCGCTCGGGCACGGGGGGACGCTCCTTCTGAGCGGGACTCAAGATTGAAGGAGTCTGACCGAAAATGCCTAACGAACCGTAGCTTGGCCGTAAAAACTGCGAACCGGCGCCTACCGGTTCAGCAGCATGCCGTCGCCGAAATAGGCGCCCTGATCGCCCAGCATCTCCTCGATGCGGAGCAGTTGGTTGTATTTCGCCGTCCGGTCCGAGCGGGCCAGCGAGCCGGTCTTGATCTGCCCGCAGTTGGTGGCGACGGCCAGGTCGGCGATGGTCGAGTCCTCGGTTTCGCCCGAGCGGTGGCTCATCACGGCGGTGTAGCCGGCGCGGTGCGCCATATCCACGGCGTCAAGAGTCTCGGACAAGGTGCCGATCTGGTTGACCTTTACGAGAATAGAGTTGGCCAGGCCCTCGCCGATGCCGGCGGCCAGGCGGGCCGGATTGGTGACGAACAGGTCGTCGCCGACGATCTGGCAGCGGTCGCCCAGACGTTCGGTCAGCATCCGCCAGCCGTCGAAATCGTCCTCGGCGCAGCCGTCCTCGATCGAGACGATGGGGAAGCGTTCGCACAGGTCGGCCAGATAGTTGACCATGGCGTCGGCCTCCAGCGTCTTGCCCTCGCCGGCCATGACGTATTTGCCGTCCTTGAAGAACTCCGTCGCGGCGACGTCGAGGCCGAGGTGGAAGTCCTCGCCGGCCAGATAGCCCGCCGCCTGCCCCGCCTTGGTGATGAAACTGAGCGCTTCCTCGGCCGAGGCCAGGTTGGGGGCGAAACCGCCCTCGTCGCCGACGTTGGTGTTGTGGCCGGCGTCCTTCAGCTGCTTCTTCAGGGCGTGGAAGATTTCCGAGCCCATGCGCAGGGCCTCCGAGAAGCTCTCGGCGCCGGTGGGCAGGATCATGAACTCCTGGATGTCGATCGGATTGTCGGCGTGGGCGCCGCCGTTGATGATGTTCATCATCGGGGTCGGCAGGATGCGGGCCGAGACGCCGCCCAGATAGCGGTGCAGCGGCAGGCCCGACGAGATGGCGCTGGCCTTGGCGCAGGCGAGGCTGACGCCCAGGATGGCGTTGGCGCCCAGCCGGCCCTTGTTCTCGGTGCCGTCCAGCGCGATCAGGGCCTCGTCGATGCGGCGCTGGTCCTCGGCGTCCATGCCGGACAGGGCGTCGAAGATCTCGCCGTTGACCGCGTCCACGGCCTTGCCGACGCCCTTGCCGCCCCACAGGTCCTTGTCGCCGTCACGCAGCTCGACGGCCTCGTGCGCGCCCGTAGAAGCGCCCGAAGGCACCGCCGCACGGCCGAAGCTGCCGTCGTCCAGGATCACATCCACCTCGACCGTCGGATTGCCGCGGCTGTCGAGAATCTGGCGGGCGACGATGTCGGCGATGTCGGTCATGGGAGCGCTCTGCTGTCAGGGAAGTCGGCGGGGTGTAACGCAGGCCCCGCCGAATCGCCAACATCAAGCGTCAGGCGCAGCCTTCGACGTACTGGATGCTGGGTCCGCCGGCGGCCACCATCTGGACCCGGCCGTCGTTGCCGATGTGATAGCTGATCCCGCGTGCGGCCGGATTCTGGACATAGCCCGCCCCGCCGCCGCTGCTCCAGGCGGTGATATATTCGGCCGGAGGTTCGCTGTACTTGTGCGGGGACGCCGACGCCGCCGAACCGTAGGCGGCCTTGATGGCCGAGGCCTGGTCGCCCACGCCGAAGCCACGATCGGTCTTGAGCGTGGCTGCACGCGCCAGCCAGATGCTGGTCAGGACGCCCTTCTCGACCATGACGGTCAGGCCTTCAGGCGCGCGGGCCGGATGGAAGGTGTCGCACGCCTCCGGGTCGGGTCCGCCGACGGCGCCGGGATTGGAGTCCGCGCCGAGCGCCGTCTCCACCTCTGCGCGCGTCATGCCAATGCGCAGCGGGCCCCAGCCTTCGGCGGAGACGCTGTTGGCAGGCGCGGGGGTTGCGGCGGGAGGCGTGGCGGGCTGCGGTGCAGCGGGCGCTGCGGGGGCGGAGGCGGGCTCCGGATCAGGCGCGCCACAGGCGGCGAGCGCTATGACGGCGGACGTCAGCAATAGGGTACGGATCATGGCCTTGCTCCTTGGGCTGGAGCATCAACGCATGAAAACGGCGCGCGGAGAACCGCGCGCCGTCAATCATTCAGCCGAAGCCTTGAAAGACCTAGTCTTCCTTGGGCGTCAGGACCTGACGGCCGCGATAGGTGCCGGTCTTCAGGTCGATGTGGTGCGAGCGGCGCAGCTCGCCCGTGTCCTTGTCCTCGGTGTAGGCGTTGACGCCCAGCGAGTCGTGCGAGCGGCGCATGTTGCGACGCGAGGGCGATACTTTGCGCTTCGGAACGGCCATGTCCGTCTCAATCTTCTTAGTCGGCGCTGCAGGAGCGCGAAAACAACAGCGGCGGCCCGAAAGAGCCGCCAGCGAGGGCGGGCTTATGCCTGAACCCGACCCGAAGTTCAAGCGGGAGCTTTCGTCTCCCGATCCGCGCGCGACAGAGCATAGAAGATGCTGTCCTTCCAGACCCCGCCGACCTCCCAGGTGCGCTCCGCAAAGCCGGTGCGGACGAAGCCCAGCCGTTCCAGCAACCGGATCGATGCGGCGTTCTCCGGATCGACGTCGGCGGTCAGGGTCTCGATGTCGCGGGTGCGGAAGACATGGTCGATCGCGGCGCCCACGGCCTCGGCGGCCAGCCCCCGCCCCCAGACATCCGGATGCAGGATGTAGCCGACGTCGGGCAGTCGCCAGAACCCGGCCTTGCCGATCACCCGGCCGTCCAGCTCGACGACGAAGTCAGGCTGGTCGGGGCCATTGGCGATCATCCCCTCGAGCCAGGCCTGCGTCTGTTCGAGCGTTTCGTGGGGCGGCGTCGACCACCATTGCGTGGCGCGCGGGTCGGACAGGACGGCGTGCATGGCTTCCAGATCGTCCGGGCGGGCGGAGCGCAGGATCAGACGAGGCGTGCGGATTTCCACCGGTTCAGGCCAGTTCGTGTTCCATGACGACGAAATGGAGGTCGTCGCGTTTGGGCAGGCCGAACCGCGGGTCGCCGTAGGGGAACGGCAATGTGGCTCCGGTCTTGCGGTAGCCCAGCCGTTCGTACCAGCCGATCAACGTCTCGCGCTGCGGGAAGACGGAAATGCGGACGCGCCGCGCGCCGAAGCGTTCCGCCAGCGTCCGGTGGGCGGCCTCGACAAGACGACGGCCCAGACCGCCGCCCTGTAGCGTCGGGCTGACCGACAGCATGCCGAAATAGCCTGTCCCCTCGCCCCGGTCGGCGATCAGGACGCAGCCCAGCAGCGCATCGCCGCGCCAGGCGGACAGCAGGGCCTGTTTCGGATCGCCGAGGATGTCGGCCAGATCGTCGGGATCGGTGCGCTGGCCGTCCAGCAGGTCGGCCTCCGTCGTCCAGCCCGCGCGGGAGGCCTCGCCGCGGTAGGCGCTCTCGATCAGGCGGTGCAGGGCCGGAATGTCCGCCGCGACGGCGTCGCGGATCGTGATCTCAGTCATGACCCAGCATTTCACTGACCGCCTCGCCGATCGCAAGCGCACTGGTCAGGCCCGGGCTTTCGATACCGAACAGCGCGACCAGACCGACAAGGCCGTGGTCGTCGCGGCCGCGCAGCTGGAAGTCCGGCTGCGGCTCGCCCGGCCCGTGCAGCTTGGGCCGGATGCCCGCATAGTCGGCGGTCAGGGCCCCGTCGGGCAGGCCCGGCCAGAAGCGGCGGATATAGCCTTCGAACTCGCCGACCTTGGCCGGGTCGACCGAATAGTCCTCGCTCTCGACATAGGCGAGGTCAGGCCCGAACACGGCCTGGCCGCCCAGATCCTTGCGGTAGTGGGTGCCCAGCGCGCCGGGGATGGGCGGCGGATAGACCAGACGCTCGAACGGCGCCTTGCCGGTCAGGCGGAAATAGACGCCCTTGCCGAAATGGCCCGCGGGAATGCCGGCGGAGGGGTAGCCGGCGATCCGGCCCGCCGCATCCTGTGCGCCCAGGCCCGGCGCGGTGACCAGCAGGCGGGTCGTCAGGGCGGCCCCGCCCTCCCCGCCTGCCGTAATCGTGAAGCCGCCGCCGGCCAGCGGCTCGGCGCGCTCGAAGGGCGTGGAGACGACCACCGAGCCGCCCGCGTCCTCGATCTCGCCCTGCAGGGCCAGCATGTAGCCGTGGCTGTCGAATACCCCGCTCTCGGGCGACAGGATGGCCGCATGGGCGTTCAGGCCGGGCTCCAGAGCCCGCGCCTGGGCGCCGGTCAGGTGATCCAGACCCTCGACCTCATTGGCGACGCCCTGTTCGAAGATGGCTTCGATGCGCGCGACCTCGGCCTCCCGGGTCGCCACGACCAGCTTGCCGCATTTGCGGAAGTCGACCTTGTGGCTCTCCAGAAACGGATAGAGGGCGCGCCGGCCCTGGACGCACAGCCGCGCCTTCAGCGAGCCCGTCGGATAGTAGAGGCCGCCATGGATGACCTCGGAATTGCGCGACGACACGCCCTGACCGATGTGCGGTTCCTTTTCGAGCACCAGCACCGACAGGCCCCGTTTCGCCAGCGCGCGGCCGCAGGCCAGACCGACTGCGCCGGCGCCCACCACCGTCGCGTCGAAGTCGAAACTCACGCCTCCGGACCGTAGAGTTTGGCCGCCCGCGCCTCGAAACAGTGCATCAGCTTGCTGACCGCCCGGTCGAAATTGGCGTGCAGGACGCCGTCCAGGATCCGCGACTTGAAGGCGAAGTCGATGAAGAACTCGACCCGGGTCCCCCTGGGATCGGGGAAGAACTCCCAGCGGTTGTTCAGATGCCGGAACGGCCCCCGCAGCAGGCCGACCTCGACCATATTGCGGTTCCGGTCATGCCGGACCCAGGTCGAGAACCGCTCCTTGAGGAACGAGAAGCCGACCGCCGCCTCGGCGTCCAGCAGCGAGACACCCGGCGCCTCTTCGCGAGCGGCCCATGTCCGCATGGCGGTGACCCAGGGCACGAACTCGGGATAGGCGCGGACGTCGGCGACCAGCGCGGCGAGCTGCTCGGGCTTGTAGGGCAGGATTTTGGTGACGCGGTGGACGGCCAAGCGCGGCTCAGCGTCCGATCTGCGCCAGACGCGCCGCGCGCAGCCGGGCGAAGTCCTCGCCGGCGTGGTGCGAGCTGCGGGTCAGGGGCGACGAGGACACCATCAGGAAGCCCTTGGCGCGCGCGATCGCCTCATAGGCCTTGAACTCTTCCGGCGTGACGAAGCGCTCGATGGCCGCGTGCTTCCGCGTCGGCTGCAGGTACTGGCCGATGGTGATGAAGTCGACGCCGGCGGACCGCATGTCGTCCATCACCTGCATGACCTCCTCGCGGGTCTCGCCCAGGCCCACCATGATTCCGGACTTGGTGAACTGGTTGGGGTCGCGCTCCTTGACCATCTGCAGCAGGCGCAGGCTGTGGAAGTAGCGGGCCCCGGGCCGGATCTTCAGATACAGCCGCGGCACGGTCTCGAGGTTGTGGTTGAACACGTCCGGCGTGGCGTCGATCATGACCTCGGCCGCCCCGTCCTTGCGCAGGAAGTCGGGCGTCAGGATTTCGATGGTGGTGTTCGGCGCCTGCAGCCGGATCTGGCGCACCACCTCGGCGAAATGGGCCGCGCCGCCGTCGGCGACGTCATCCCGGTCGACCGAGGTGATCACCACGTGGTTCAGACCCATCTCGTGGACGGCCAGACCGACCTTGGCCGGCTCTTCGGGGTCCAGCGGCTGGGGCAGGCCCGTCTTGACGTTGCAGAAGGCGCAGGCCCGCGTGCAGGTGTCGCCCATGATCATCAGGGTGGCGTGCTTCTGGCTCCAGCACTCGCCGATGTTCGGGCAGGCGGCCTCCTCGCAGACCGTGTGGAGACCCTTCTCCTTCACGATCGCCCGGGTGGCGTTGTACTGGCCCGAGCCGGGCGCCTTGACGCGCAGCCAGTCGGGCTTCTTCAGCACGGCCGTCTCGGGGCGGTTCTGCTTTTCCGGGTGACGCAGTTCGGCCGGCGTCTTCGTCAGGGTGTCAATCAGCGTGACCAAGGCGTCGCGGGCTCCGGACTGTGCGAAACCGCTATGTCGTCCTTCCTCGCGGCGAAGGCAAGGCAGGGCCAAGGCTCACGCAAGGTAACGTATCTTTTCAACGGCGGCTCGCCGCCCTAGTTTGCGCGTTCAGCATAAGGGCCGGACCCAACCGGGCCCCACGGAGGATGGTTTTGCGCGTACCCCTGGATACCAAGGCCGGTGAGCAGACCATTTTCGACGCCCTGATCGCGGCTCGCGAAAAGTACGGCGACAAGGAAATCCTCGAGGACCAGGACCGCAAGCCCCTCACCTACACCGGCCTGATCCGCGCCGCCTTCGTGCTGGGGCGCAAGATCGCCGCCATGACCGAGCCGTCCGAGCGGGTCGGCATCCTGCTGCCGTCCAGCATGGGGGTCGTGGTCACGTATTACGGCCTGCACGCCCACGGCCGCGTGCCGGTGATGCTGAATTTCACCTCGGGCGAGGCCAACATCAAGGCGGCGATCAAGGCCGCCGGGGTCAGGAAGATCCTCACGGCCAAACGTTTCGTCACCCAGGCGAAGCTGGATGACCTGGTCGAGGACCTGGGCACGGTCGCCGAGATCGTCTGGCTGGACGACGTCCGCAAGACCATCGGCATCCAGGACAAGGTCTACGGTCTCATGGCCGGCCTGATGCCCAGACGCTTCCGCACCAGGACCGAGCCCTCGTCGCCGGGCGTGGTCCTGTTCACCTCGGGCAGTTTCGGCGCGCCCAAGGGCGTGGTGCTCAGCCAGTGGAACCTCGTCGCCAACTGCCGCCAGGTGGCCCAGCACATCGACCTCCTGCCCGAATGGGTGATGTTCAACCCGCTGCCGACCTTCCACTGCTTCGGCCTGACGGGCGGCGTCCTGCTGCCGATCCTGCACGGGATGAAGGCCTTCCAGTATCCGTCGCCCCTGCACGCCAAACAGATCGTCGAACTGCTGCCCGAGGTGAAGGCCTCGATCCTGTTCGCCACCGACACCTTCCTGAACCAGTACGCCCGCGTGGCCGCGGCCGATGACTTCGCCACCCTGAAATTCGTCGTCGCCGGCGCCGAGCGGGTGCGCGACGAGACGCACCACCTGTTCAACACCCGTTTCCACGGTCTGAAACTGCTGGAAGGCTACGGCGCCACCGAAGCGGCGCCGGTCGTCGCCGTAAACCATCCCGACCGCAACCGCCCCGGCACCGTGGGTCAGATGATGCCGGGCCTGGAATGGCGCATCGATCCCGTCGAGGGCATTCCCGAAGGCGGGCGGCTGTATCTGCGCGGCCCCAATGTCATGCACGGCTATCTGTCGGCGGACGACCCCCTGTCGATCGACCCCCTGCCCGGCGGCTGGCATGACACGGGCGACATCGTCGACATCGACAAGGACGGCTACGTCTCCATCCTCGGTCGGGTGAAACGGTTCGCCAAGATCGGCGGCGAGATGGTGTCGCTGACCGCGGTCGAGGGCCTGGCCAGCGCGGTCTGGCCCGACGCCCGCCACGCCGTCGTCTCCATTCCCGACAGCCGCAAGGGCGAGAAGCTGGTGCTGGTCACCGACCGCAAGGACGCCGACGTCGCGCGCCTGGCCGAATGGGCCCGCAGCCACGGCGCTCCGGAACTGGCCGTGCCCAAGAAGATCATGCGCGTGGTCGACGTGCCGGTCCTCGGCACCGGCAAGACCGACTACGTCCGCATCCAGCAGATGGCCGAGGTCGACAAGGCGGCCTGAGGCCCGGCTTTGATATGCAGCCGACTCGGTTCCAGACTTCCTCCTCGCCAAGGGAGGGTTTCATGTTCGACAGGTTCTCCGCGTATCAGCCTCAGCTTCTCAGCGTCCTGCGCATTGTCGCCGGTCTGCTGTTCGTGTGTCACGGCACGGCCAAGGTTCTCGGTTTCCCGGCCGTCGAGGGCGTCCCGCCCCCGGGGCTCAGTCTCACCGGGCTTTCCGGACCGTTCGAACTCGTCCTCGGCGCCCTGCTGGTGCTGGGACTGTTCTCGCGGCCGGCGGCCTTTCTCGCCTCCGGCTTCTGCGCCGTCGGCTACTGGACCATGCACGGGCCCCAGGGGGTCTTCCCCATCCTGAACGGGGGCGAGACGATCGCGCTCTACTGCTTCGTCTTCCTGTACCTCGTCGCCGCCGGCCCCGGACCCTGGAGCGTCGACGCGGCCATGCGCAAGAAGCCCTACGCCTGACCGATCCGCACGCCCGTCATCGAGATTGAACCGCCCTCGATGACGTCGTTGAAGAAGCTGACGTCGTCGCCCGGCCTGCGCTGGGCGGCGACGTACAGCAACGGCAGATAGTGTTCGTCGGTCGGCACGCTCAGCTGCGCATCCTCGGCCAGACCGACCCAGTCGATCAGCGCCGCGTCGTCGCCGCGCAGCAGAGCCGACTTGACCGCTTCGTTGAACCCCGAGGCCCAGCCGTAGGCCTCGCCGCCCGCACGCTTCCAGGTCCTCAGATTGTGGACGAAGTCGCCCGAGCCGGCGATCACGACCCCCTCGTCCCGCAGGGCCGAGAGCTTGCGCGCCAGATCGAAATGCCCCTGGGCGTCCAGCCGGCGGTTCAGCGAAAGCTGCACCACCGGAACATCCGCCTCGGGCCAGACGTGGGCGAGCACCGACCAGGTTCCATGGTCGAGGCCCCATTGCGTCGTCGGCGTCGCGCCGGTGAGCGCCGACACCCGCGCCGCCAGTTCGGGTGAGCCGGGCGCCGGGTACTGCATCGCATGCAGTTCGTCGGTGAAGCCGCCGAAATCGTGGATGGTTTCCGGCTGCGGCTGCGCCGTCACGCCCAGGCCGTCGGTTTCCCAATGGGCCGAGATCATGACCACGCCCCTCGGCTTGCCGACCGAGACGCCGACGTCGCGCCAGACGTCAGCATACGGGCCGCCGAGGGCGTTCATCGGCGAGCCGTGGCCGAAGAAGATTGCGGGTTGGGGCATCAGACTCTCCCTATTTAGTAACAGTGTCTGTGCCTGATATAGGGTCGACGACGGGCGCTGCAAGGGGGCGGCCGATCGGGCAGACGCGATCATAGAAGGCCTGATCGCCCGGTGCGGGCTGCCCGCGCGACAGGCGGAAGCGGTGCTCGACCACCATGGCCTGTTGTTCGATGTTCAGATCGGCCCAGCCGCAATCCATGCCGACGGGGTATTCGTAGGACGACGGCCGGTCGCCGGCCTTCAGCTTGCCGGTCAACAGGTTCACCCCCTGCTGCGCCTGCCAGACATGGGTCAGTTCGTGGATGAAGGTCGCCTGCGTCCTGAGGGGCGCCGAGCCGATATCGTCCGGCAGGGCGCCGGCCGGCCAGACCACCCAGTCGCGCCCGAACCATCGGCCCGCGACGAAGGCCCGGTCGAACGGCGGCGGCGATTTCAGAAAGCGGACCGTGTCGAGGGTCAGGGAATCGGCGAACGCCTCCTCCGCCAGCGCCCGCTCTCCGACCGTCAGCCCACGGATCATTGCCCGGCGTAGCCGCCGGTCGGGCTGATCCACTCCCAATGCCAGGGCTCATAGACATAGGGGGTGAAGCCGAACCGGCCGGCGTTCTTGACCAGCCAGCGGTAGGCCGGGCTGCGCGTCATGTGAAGCCGGCTGGCGGCCGAGGTGTTGTCCACGCCCAGTCCCGCCAGTTGACCGACGTACAGGTCCACCGCCGTCCCCGTACGGTGCGGCGAGCAGACCGCCCGCCTCAGCCCGTCGCAATTGCCGGAGGCCGCGCATCGGGCCGCGTCGGCCTCCGGATCGCGGAAGCCCGAGAAGATTTGCAGCATTTCCGGATCATTGGCGACCTCGGGCACCTCGGCGCGCGCGGCGGCGACCAGCCGGCGATAGGCGTCCAGAACGTCGCGGCGCAGCAGCCGCGTCAGCCGATCGGCGTGCTCTTCCGATTCGACCAGATAGCCGAGCTGATACAGGGGCGGCGGTTCCGGACACGGCTCCTCGCGCACCCGGGCCATGATGAAGGGGCGGCGCTCCTGCCACAGGCCGCGGAAGGTCTGGAAGGTGGCCGCGTCGAACCAGCCCGTGGGCGGAAGGCCGTGGGCGATCTGGAACTCCGCCAGCTTCCGCGCGAACACCGGCGAGCTCGGCGCGCAGTCGGTGCCCAGCTCGTGCTGGATCAGCGGCAGATAGGTCTCCCAGCCGTATTCGGTCGGGCCGAACGGCGTCCATTCCATGCGCTGCCAGGAGACGCTGTTGGCGAAGGCCGGGCCGGCCCATTCAATGGAATCGATGTCGCAGATCTCGGCCTGGCCCCGCGCCGGGCGCGCGCGAGTCTGCGCCTCGACCGCCGTCGCCGCGAACAGGCCGGCGGCGGTCAGCAGCAACAGGATCAAACGCATCAGCATGGGGGGATGGTGACCCCGTCACTGTGGTCACGGCAAGGCCCTTCGCGGACGCCCGCAAAGTCGGCATGGTGAGGCCACGGCCGACTCGGGCCGGATCGCCGGACCTGTCCATGACCGACGCACCCGTCGCCGAAGCCGCCCCCCGTCGTTCGAACGGCGTCCTGGCCGCCTTCTCCGGCCCCTGCCTGCCGCTGGCGGCGTTCGGCGTCGCCCTGCCGGTCACCCTGCCGGAGTTCTACGCCACCTATGTGGGGCTGGAGCTGGGCGTGGTCGCGACGGTCTTCATGGCCGTCCGGCTGATCGACATCGTCTTCGACCCCTTCATCGGCTGGGGCATGGACCGCACCAAGACGAAATGGGGCCGCTACCGCCCGTGGATGGCGATCTCGACGCCGATCCTGATGCTCTCGGCCCTGATGATGTTCGTCCTCGTCCAGCCGGGCGCCGGCGCGGCCTATCTGTTCGGCTGGCTGCTGGTCCTCTACCTCGGCTTCTCGATCGGCACCCTCGGCCAGCTGGGCTGGGCCTCGGTGCTGGCCCCTCAGTACGACCAGCGCAGCCGGGTCTACGGCTGGTGGCAGGTGTTCAACATCATCGGCGTGATCCTGATCCTGATCCTGCCCACCGTGGTGGTGAAGACCGGTATCGGCGACTACGCCGACGGCGTGCGCATCATGGGCTGGGCGATCATGATCGCCCTGCCCGTCACCATCGGCCTGGCCATGTTCGTCGTCCCCGAGCCGGTCAACGCCGGCGCGGCCCCTCACGGCGGGCCGAGAGCCTATTTGGCCCTGTTCGGCAAGAAGACCGTGCGCAAGCTGCTGTTCGCCGATCTGCTGCTGGGCGTGGCGCCGGGGATCACCGGTTCGCTGCTGTTCTTCTTCTTCGGCCAGATCAAGGGTTACGACCACACCCAGGCCTCGCTGTTCATGCTGTTCTATTTCGTGGCCGGACTGGTCGGGGCGCCCTTCTGGGCCTGGCTGGCGACGAAGATCGGCAAGGACAGGGCGCTGGCCACGGCCAGCCTGATCTTCGCTGTCTTCTACATCGGCGCGACCCTGGTCCCTGGCGGCAGTTTCGCCCTGACGGCGGTCGCCATGTTCATCGCCGGCCTGCCCTATGCGGCCGGCCTGTTCCTGCTGCGGGCCATGATGGCCGACGCGGGCGACGAGATCCGGCT
>NZ_JAKFEB010000110.1:0-6119 GCF_036677305.1 Brevundimonas sp.
AACCCCGCTGAGAGATGCGGGCGGCTACTCCCCGATGACGGCGGGCGGTGTATCCGCCTCGGGCTCGAGGGGCAAGACCTGGTCATGCGGCCCTTTGTCGTGGACGGCCTGACGCCGCGCGACGGCATAGGCCACCAGCCAGAGCGCCATGGCCCAGGCGGCCCCGGCGCACCAGCCGGCGAAGACGTCGGAGGCCCAGTGGGCGCCGAGATAGACGCGGGTCAGCCCGATCAGCAGGGCGATCAGTATGGAGGCTCCGAGGACAAACGCCTTCAGATGGGCGCGCGGGAAGGCCCGCGTCAGCATCACCCCGAGCGTCAGATAGAAGACGGTCGACAGCAGGGCGTGACCGGAGGGGAAGCTGGCGTTCAGCGTCTCCACGGCCTGGAAGTCCGACGGTGGGCGCTCGCGGCCGAAAAGGCTCTTGAGGCCCTCGCTGAGGGCCACGCCGCCCGCGAGACCCAGCACCAGCAACAGGGCCGACAGCTGTTTTCTCTGGATCAGCAGGAAGGCGATGGCGATCACTGCGAAAAGGGTCAGCACCGATATGCCGCCCAGCGACGTCAGGTCGGCCGCCGCCTCCTGCAGCCACCAGGGTCCTCTCGGATCACCCGCGACGGGCTGCATCCAGGCCAGCACCGCCTGATCGAAAGCCTGTCCGTCGGCCTCGGTCATGTCGTCGGCCACCTCGACGAAGGTCATGACGCCCAGGGCGATCACGAACAGGGCCGATACGGCCGCGATTTCCGTCCGGGCTATGCGCAGCATCCGGCGGAAAAAAGTGATCGTCTGGTCGGTGGTCATCGGCTGCTAACGGTCCCGCTTGTGTGACGTTCCACTCACGCGTTCGTGATCAAATACGGTGAAGCTTGTCACGCCCTCGTCGCGGCCTGTCCACAGGCTCATCCCCCGTCTTGAAGGCGATTCGGGCAGAAAGTGATCGTCAACCCCGTTGACGGTTGGTTAGCCATCTGCGCCCCATATGTGGGCTTGGGGAGCGCTTCAGCCACTAGGTCTTGTGGTTCGGAGCGTGGGGACACCCATTCGATTTTTGTTCAGGGCGGCGAATATCATGGCTGGCGGCGAAGCGTTGAAGACGGTTGATTTCGTGTCCCCGGCGGAGGGTGATGCGACGGCGCGTCCCCAACTGTCCGTGGTGAGATCCATTCAACTCGACCGGTCCCGCGACGACCTGCTGACCGACTTCGGCAAGAAGACGCTGGAGGACCGCTATCTGCTGGCCGGCGAGAGCTATCAGGACATGTTCGCCCGCGTCGCCACGGCCTACGCCGACGACGCCGACCACGCCCAGCGCGTCTACGACTATATGTCCAAGCTGTGGTTCATGCCCTCGACGCCGGTGCTGTCGAACGGCGGCGCGGATCGCGGCCTGCCGATCAGCTGCTTCCTGAACGCCGTGGCCGACAGCCTGGACGGCATCCAGTCGGTCTGGAACGAGAACGTGGCCCTGGCCTCGAACGGCGGCGGCATCGGCACCTACTGGGGCGGCGTCCGGTCGATCGGCGAGAAGGTCAAGGGCGCGGGCCAGACCTCGGGCATCATCCCCTTCATCCGCGTCATGGACTCCCTGACGCTGGCGATCAGCCAGGGCTCGCTGCGCCGCGGGTCGGCCGCCGTCTATCTGGACGTCCACCACCCCGAGATCGAGGAGTTCCTCGAGATCCGCAAACCGTCGGGCGACTTCAACCGCAAGTCCCTGAACCTGCACCACGGCATCAACATCTCGGACGCCTTCATGGAGGCGGTCCGCGACGGCAGGACCTTCGACCTGCTGTCGCCCAAGAACAAGGAGGTGGTGAAGACCGTCGACGCCCGCGCCCTGTGGCAGAAGATCCTCGAGATCCGCCTGCAGACCGGCGAGCCCTATCTGATCTTCTCCGACACCGTGAACCGCCAGATGCCGCAGCATCAGCGCGACCTGGGCCTGTCGGTCAAGCAGTCGAACCTGTGCTCGGAGATCACCCTGCACACCGGCCGCGACCACCTGGGCGTCGACCGCACCGCCGTGTGCTGCCTGTCCTCGGTCAACGCCGAGAGCTTCCTGGAGTGGCGCGAGGAGCCCCGCTTCATCGAGGACGTGATGCGTTTCCTCGACAACGTTCTGGAAGACTTCATCCGCCGCGCCCCGCCGGCCATGGCCGCGGCCGTCTATTCGGCCAAGCGCGAGCGTTCGGTGGGTCTGGGCCTGATGGGCTTCCACTCCTTCCTGCAGGCGCAGGGCGTGGCCTTCGAATCCGCCATGGCCAAGTCGTGGAACATGCGGCTGTTCAAACACCTGCGCCGCGAGGCCGACAAGGCCAGCCGCCTGCTGGCCGAAGAAAAGGGCGCCTGCGAGGACGCCGCCGAACGCGGCGTGCTGGAGCGGTTCAGCCACAAGCTGGCCATCGCCCCGACCGCCTCGATCTCGATCATCTGCGGCGGCACCTCGGCCGGCATCGAGCCGATCCCGGCCAACATCTATACGCACAAGACGCTGTCGGGCTCGTTCGCGGTCAAGAACCCCTATCTTGAGAAACTGCTGGGCGAGAAGGGCATCGACACCAGCGAGGTCTGGTCCTCGATCCTGGAGCACGAAGGCTCGGTTCAGCACCTCGACGCCCTGGACGAGGACGAGAAGGCCATCTTCAAGACCGCCTTCGAACTGGACCAGCGCTGGATCGTGGAACTGTCGGCCGACCGCTCGCCGGAAATCTGCCAGGCCCAGTCGATCAACCTGTTCATCCCCGGAGACGTGAACAAATGGGATCTGCACATGCTGCACTGGTCGGCCTGGGAGAAGGGCGTGAAATCGCTCTACTACCTGCGCTCCAAATCGGTTCAGCGGGCGGCCTTCGCCGGCGCGGAAGACAAGGTCGAGGCCGAAATCGATCCGAACCAGCCCGATCTCTTCTCGGCCGCGCGCACCGACTACGACGAGTGCCTCGCCTGCCAGTAGGGCGGCCGGAGGCACAGGACAGAAACTCGCCCGAGGGGTTCACCCGATTGCGGAACTCCGCCTGCGGGTTCACGTTCAACGCCCGAACCGTGACGCTGGAAAGACTGTTGGCGGGATGACCCGCATCGTGCAGGATCGGACTCGCTGACGGATCGGGGAGGAACCGTTGATGCGCAGGACGGCGATCCTGGCCGGAGTGTTGGCGACTGGAGCCCTGTGGGCCCCGGCGTTCGCCGCTGCTTCGCAGGACCTCCAGGCCGACCCCTGGAGGGTCAGGCCGGAACGCCCCGCCAATGTCGCCGACCTCCTGACCCGCCTCGACCGGGACGCCCGGGCCGCCGACGATCCCGCCTGGGACACCGCCGGCGGCTGGACGGGCTATGCGCCCGACCGGGACCGGACCTCGCCGTGGGCCGCCTCCAGCCGTGACGTCTGGTTCGAAAGCGGCGGCTATGACGACCGCCTGCGCCTGCGCGCCGAAGGGGCCGTCCGCCGTCTCGACGGCTCGCCCCTGCCTCCCGGACCGCTGGATCCCGCGACCTTCGACGCCGAACACTATGATCTGACCTATACGCGCGGCTGGACCGAGACCCTCGGCCAGACGGCGTCCGGACTGGACGTCACCCTGACGCCGCATGTCGGGGTCGGGGTGGGCACGCGGGGCGGCACGACCGAGGCCGGGGCCACCCTGCGCATCGGGCGCGGCATCGAGAAACTGGTCCCGGACGGCGGCGACGCCTTCGGCGAGCGCCCGCGCTGGTATCTGTACGCGGCCGGCTCGGGCCGGGCCGTCGGCTATAATTTCGCCCGGACGCGCGACGGCGACTTCGCCCGATCGGGCTACAGCCAGGATACGGGCAATTTCCTCGGCGACGCCTCCCTGGGCGTGGCCATGCGGCGCGGGCCCGTGCACACCTCCCTCAGCGTCGCCTATCGCGAAATCGAGACCGAGGGCTTCCGCGCCGGCCACGGCGTCGACACCGACGTGTCCGAGGGCGTGATCGCCTTCCAGCTGAGCATCAAGCCGGAGTAGGGATGAGGGATGAGGGATGGGCGAAAAGCGCTTCACCCGCCTCCACAGCGTCCCTATCTCATCCCTCATCCCTCATCCCTGACCCCTATTCCCTCGCCACGCCCTCGCGGCGATCGTCCGCGCCGCCGTCCCAGCCCCAGCCGGCCGCGCCCTGGCGCCAGATGGCGCCGTGCAGGCCGGAGTTCTCGCTGGCGTTCGGGCTGAGCGTCACGCCGCGCGCGGCCAGGCCGGCGCGCAGCTCTTCGGAGAAACGGTCCGTATCCGCGCCGAACCCGTCGCCGCGCGCCACCAGATTGGGCAGGTCGAACGCCGCCTGCACCGGCATGCCCCAGTCCAGCACGGCGATCAGGGCCTTGGCGTTATAGGCCAGGATCGAGGTCCCGCCGGGCGAACCGAACGCCCCCAGGAACCGGCCCTGTCGGTCGAGGACGATCACCGGCGCCATCGAGGACCGCGGCCGCTTGCCCGCCGCCACGGCGTTGGCCGCCGGCGCGCCGTCGGGCCGGGTCGGGGTGAAGGAGAAGTCGGTCAGCTGGTTGTTGAGGAAGAAGCCCGCCGCCATCCGGCCCGAACCGAACACGCTCTCGACCGTGGTGGTCATGCTGACCGCATTGCCCCGGGCGTCGACGACGACGAGGTGCGAGGTGCCTGCCGGCTCCTGCGTGGCGTCAGGCCCGGCGAAGACGCCGCCGGGCGGCGCGCCGGCCTCGGCCGCGCCGGTCAGACCGGGCGCCAGAGCGGCGCGCGCGGCGACATAGTCGGGATCCAGCAGGCCCTGCACCGGCACCCGGACGAAGCCCGGGTCGCCGACGTAGCGGTCGCGGTCGGCGTACATCAGCCGCTGCAGCTGGGCGAAGGCGGTCCAGGCGTCGGCGCTGTCGGGGCCGCCGTGAATGTCGGGCGTGCGCTCGGCCATGGCCAGCAGCTGCAACACGGCCACGCCGCTGGAGGGCGGGGGCGGCACGCAGACGACATAGACCCGGTAGGGGCGGCACAGCGCGCCGCGCTCGATCGGTTGATAGCCGGCGATGTCTTCGGCCGTCAGGGCGCCGGGGCGCGGCTCCTGCGCCACCGTGGCGGCGATCTCGCGGGCGATCCGGCCGTTGTAGAAGACCTCGGCCCCGCCCGCGGCCAGCTCGGCCACGGTCTCGGCATAGGCGGGGTTCCTCAGCACGTCGCCGGCGACGTAGCGGTTTCCGTCCGCCCGGGTGAAATACGCATCGGCCCAGCGGGTGCGCGCCTGGCCCCGGGTCGCGGCGATGAAGCCGGCCAGTCGGGGGCTGACCACGAAACCGTCGCGGGCCAGCCGTTCGGCGTCGCCGAACAGGGCGTTCCAGGGCAACCGTCCGTGCGCCCTGTGCGCCATGGCCAGCATGGCCACGGCCCCGGGCGCGCCGGTCGAGCGCCCGCTCAGGACCGCCTCGCCGACGCCCAGCGGCCGTCCGTTCTCGTAGAACAGCTCGGGCGTCGCCGCCGCCGGCGCGGTCTCTCGCCCGTCATAGCTGGTGATCTCGCCGGTCGCCGCATCGTAGGCCATCATGAAGGCGCCCCCGCCCAGACCCGACGACTGCGGCTCGACCAGGCCGAGAACGGCCTGGACGGCGATCGCGGCGTCCACCGCCGACCCGCCCTCTCGCAGCACCTTCAGTCCCGCCTCGACCGCCAGCGGATTGGCCGCGGCGACGAAGGGACCGCGCGCGACCGGCGCGACGGGGGCGGGCGCCGACGCGGCGGCGCCGCCGACCGGGCCCGTCGATCCCCGGCCCGCGCTTCCGCAACCGCCCAGCGCCATCGTCGTCGCGACGAGCACAGCCGCAAGGGCGCGGGCGGACCGGCGGGGGGCGAGTTTCATGAAGGGCTCAGGTCTGGCTTCGGGGAGGATCTGGCGAGAGAGCCGCCACCCTGCCCCGCCGACCGCGCGAACGAAAGCCCCGCGTCGCGCCCTTCTGTCGCCCCTTCGCGCGACAAGGCGGAAAACCCGTCTTCCGGCACTTGCCCCCCGTCCCCTCGTCCGCTAGATACCCGCCCTCGCCGTTCGCGGCCAAGCGCGCCCGTAGCTCAGCTGGATAGAGCATCAGACTACGAATCTGAGGGTCGGACGTTCGAATCGTTCCGGGCGCGCCATTTTCT
>NZ_JAKFEB010000111.1:0-2121 GCF_036677305.1 Brevundimonas sp.
AGGGTCTTGGGCAGGCTGCGGCCCTGTTTCGGGGCGTCCAGCCGTCGCGACGGGTCATCGCTTCGCCAGCCTTCGCCGAGGGCGAACCGGTAGAACTGCCGCACGGCGGACCGCCGCCGCGCCTGTGTCGCGGGGGAGAGGCCCTGACGCGCCAGGCCGGCGTACCATGCCTCCAGACCCGCCTCATCGCCCCGC
Source organism: Brevundimonas sp. (assembly GCF_036677305.1). Taxonomy (GTDB): domain Bacteria; phylum Pseudomonadota; class Alphaproteobacteria; order Caulobacterales; family Caulobacteraceae; genus Brevundimonas. The sequence goes on from NZ_JAKFEB010000111.1 coordinate 196, forward strand.
ATCAGACCGCCGTCGATCCCCGCCTCGGCGTCGGCCAGATCGCGACCGTAGGCGGACAGGGTGTGAGGCGAGGCGTCGCGTTCGACGGCCATCATCTCCAGAAAGGCCTCGATCTGGGGCGTGCTCATGCGTCGTGGCGCTTCCCGACGGCGGCGCTTGGTGTAGAGGATGGGGCTGTCATGCCGTGCCTGTCCGCGCCCCGTCCGTCGCCAATCCGCCCGCGAGGCCGCGCGTGAGCCATGCCGTGGCGATTCCCGTCCATGAACGCACCATAGCCTTGGTCGGGCTGATGGGCGTGGGCAAATCGACGGTCGGCCGCCGGCTGGCCAAGCGTCTGGGCCTGCCGTTCGCCGACGGCGACGTCGAGATCGAGGCCGCGGCGGGCATGACCGTCTCCGATATCTTCGCCCAGCTGGGCGAGGCCGAGTTCCGCGCCGGAGAAGCGCGGGTGATGAAACGGCTGCTGGAGGGCCCGCGCATGGTGCTGGCGACCGGCGGCGGAGCGATCCTGAATGAGGACACCCGCGCCGCGCTCAAGGACCGGGCCGTCACGGTGTGGATGCGCGCCGACCTGAAGACCGTCGCCGAACGGGTTCAGCGCCGCGACACCCGCCCGCTGCTGCGCGGCCGCGATCCGCTGGAGGCCCTGACCGCCATGGCGGAGGTCCGCTATCCCTTCTACGGCCTGGCCGATGTCACCGTCGATGTCGCCACCGGCGCCCATGCCGAGGCGGTCGAGGCCATCGTACAGGCTCTGGACGCCCACGCGGCGGAGCAGGCGGCATGACGACCACCCTTCCGGTCAGCGGCGCGCGTTTCGAGCCCTATGAGGTGGTCGTCGGCCAGGGGCTGACGGCCGGGCTGGGCCGGCGCGTCGCCCCGTTCGCCAGGGGCCGCACCGTGATCATCACCGACGAGACGGTCGCGGGACTGCACGCACCGGCCGTCCTGGCGTCGTTACAGGCCGCGGGCGTCCGCGCCCGGTTGCTGACCATTCCGCCCGGAGAGAATTCCAAGTCGTTCGCAGAGCTGGAACGGGTGATCGACCGGCTGCTGGCCTTCGGCCTCGACCGGCGCGACCTGATCATCGCCCTGGGCGGCGGCGTGGTGGGCGATCTGGCCGGAGTGGCGGCGGCCCTCTATATGCGCGGCATCGACCTGGTGCAGGTCCCCACGACCCTGCTGGCCCAGGTCGATTCGTCCGTCGGCGGGAAGACCGCCATCGACACCCCGCGCGGCAAGAATCTGGTCGGCGCCTTCCACCAGCCCCGTCTTGTGGTGGCCGACATCGACCTGCTGGCCACCCTGCCGGAGCGCCAGCTGCGCTCGGGCTGGGCCGAGGTGCTGAAGCACGGTCTGATCTGCGACCGTGACTTCTTCGACTGGCTGGCGGGCGAGGGGGCCAGCGGCGCAAAGGGGGACCCCGTCGCCCTGACCCGGGCGGTCGTCCGCTCCATCGAGATCAAGAGCGCCATCGTCGGCGAGGACGAGAAGGAGGCGGGCCGCCGCGCCCTGCTGAACCTGGGCCACACCTTCGGTCATGCGATCGAGGCCGAGCTGGGCTTCGACGAGGACGCGCTGACCCACGGCGAGGCCGTGGCTCTGGGATGCGCCCTGGCCTTCCGCTTCTCCGCCGCCCGGGGGCTGTGCCCGCTCGCCGACGCGGACCGGGTCGAGACTGTGATCACGGCCGCCGGCCTGCCGACGCGGCTGGAACACGCCGGCGCCTTCAGCGCCGACCGCCTGCTGGCGCGGATGGCCGGGGACAAGAAGGCCGAGGGCGGCGGGTTGACCCTGATCCTGGCCCGCGCCATCGGCGACGCCTTCGTCGACAAGGCGGCGGACCGCGCCGCGGTGGCCGCATTCCTGAGGGCCGAGGGGGCCGCTTGATTCCGGTCCGGATGATCCTGACGGCCGTTCCGCTGG
>NZ_JAKFEB010000112.1:0-6805 GCF_036677305.1 Brevundimonas sp.
AGGCCGCGCCGGCTTTCATCCGCAACGGCGCGCATGAAGGTCGTCGGCGTCTCGCCGAACGACAGGGGCTCGATCTCGAGCGCGTTCAGGGCGTAGGCCTCGGCGCGGCGGGCGTTCAGCATCTGGCCGGCGCCCGACTGGGTCGCATTGGCCGGGCCGTCGCCGGTCGGGGCCAGCAGGTCCAGCCGCAACCAGCGCGCCGAGGCCTCGGGCGTCCGCAACCAGTCGACGCCGCCGTCGCCATCGCTGACCGCCGCCAGCTCGCGCCAGTCCTGACGATCCGACGACGCCATCAGCCGGTATCGCGACGCCGCCAGACCCTCGGCCCAGCGCAGGGTCAGGCCGCCGAATTCGCGCTCATAGCCGAGGTCCAGCGTCAGGGTCTGTTCGCCGGCCGCGCCTGTGCGCCATGCGGTGCCGGGGTCATCGTCCACCGCCCGGGCGGCGACGTTCAGCCCGTCCTCGCTGCTGGCGCTGGCCAGCGGACGCGGCGCGACCGACGGTTCGGGCGGCAGTTCACGCAGCTCCAGCTGGTCGACCTCGATCCAGCCTCGCCCCCCCTCGCCCGCCGTGACCACGAACTCGATCCGCTCGGCGCCGCGGAAGGTGCGGTCGGGGTTGGGGCCCCAGGCCCAGATGATCTGGCGCGCCTTGATGGTGTAGCGGGTCCATTCGGCGTTCGCCCTGAACCCCCGGATCTGCCGCCAGTGGACGTTGTCGCCAGAGCCGTCGACGAACTTTATCTCCAGCGTATTGGGCGCCATCTCGCCGCGCAGCCAGAAACTGACCTCGTAGTTGGCGGGGACGTCCAGATCGATGGCGCGGGCGGCGAAGGCGTAGCCGGAGCGGCCGTTGAAGTCGTACTCCAGCCGCATGGCCTTGCCGTCGTGGCCGTCGACGCTGGTGATCGCAGACGAGACGTCGGTCGAGGCGTCGGCAGCCCATGGGGTCAGGGTCTCGAACGTATCGAGCGAACGCGGGGTCTGGGCGTGGGCCGCGCTCGCGAGACCAAGGGCGAAAGCGATGGCGACCGGCAATCCACGCATGCTCGTACTCTCTTTCATTCGTCATCCTCGGGCTTGACCCGAGGATCAGGCGCCGTGCGCCTCGCGGTCAGCAGTCAGTTCGCCGATCCCTCTGATCCTCGGGTCAAGCCCGAGGATGACGGCGGTGAACCGGGTCATCCCTTCACGCTGCCCGCCAGCATGCCGCGGATGTAGTAGCGCTGCAGGGCGAGGAAGAGGATCAGCACCGGGGCCACGGTGATGACGGCGCCCGCCATCATCAGCTCGATGTCCTGCACATGCTCGCGCGACAGGGCGGCCAGCGCCACCGGCAGGGTGTAGTTGGACTGGTCGGTCAGGATGATCAGCGGCCACAGGAAGTCGTTCCAGCTGCCCAGGAAGACAAAAAGCGCCAGGGTGACGATGATCGGCTGGAGCGTCGGCAGGACCACGCGGCGGAAGATCTGGCCCTCGGAGGCGCCGTCGATGCGGGCGGCCTCCAGCATCTCGTCGGGAATGCTCAGCGCATACTGGCGGACGAGGAACAGGCCGAAGATCGAGGCCAGCCAGGGCACCAGCGCCCCGGCGTAGGTGTTCACCAGCCCCATCCCCTTGAGCATCAGAAACAGCGGCAGGGTGCCGATCTGGGCCGGCACCACCAGCGCGGCGACGAGGATCTGGAACACCCGGTCGCGCCCCTTGAAGGCCAGTTTGGCGAAGGCGTAGCCGGCCGGAACCGTGAACAGCAGCGCCAGCCCGGTCGCCAGCGACGCAAGGGCGAAGCTGTTCCACAGATAGCGGCCCATGCCCTGGGTCATGAACAGGTCGCGGTAGTGGTCCAGCGTCCACGACTTCGGCAGCAGCGGCGGCGGGAAGGTGGCGGCCTCGCCCGTGGTCATGAAGCTGACCGACAGCATCCACAGCAGGGGGAAGAGCACCACCAACCCGATCAGGCCGACGGCGAGGTTGAGGAGGATGGCTTTGGGCTTCATGCGACTTCTTTCCCCTCACCGTCATCCTCGGGCTTGACCCGAGGATCGGACGCGGGGCCGCACGACGCATCGTCGATGGCCCTGAGTTCGGCGCGATCCAGCTGCCACTGAGCGCCGGAAAGTCTGGTCCTCGGGTCAAGCCCGAGGATGACGGGGTGAGGAGCGTTCATTCGTAGGCCCCCATCCGCTTCGCCACCGCCAGCTGCACCAGCGTCACCGCCAGGATGCAGAGGAACAGCACGAAGGCCACGGCGCTGGCCGAGCCGAGGTTCCACCATTTGAAGCCCTCTTCGTACATGAAGTAGAGCACCGTCACGGTCGACTGGGCCGGCCCGCCCTGGGTCATCACATAGGGCTCGGCGAACAGCTGGAAGAAGCCGGCGACCGAGATGATCGACACCAGCAGCAGGGTCGGGGCGATGGCCGGCAGGGTGACGTGCCGGAACTGCTTCCACGGCCCGGCCCCGTCGATGCGCGCGGCCTCATACAGGTCGTCCGGCACGGTCTGGAGAACCGCGAGGAAGATCAGCATGTTGTAGCCGAATATCTTCCACACCACGAACATCAGGATGGCGGGAATCGAGGTCGAGGGCTGGCCCAGCCAGTCCACGGGCGGCAGGCCGACGCTCTGGATCGCCCAGTTGATGACGCCGTACTTCGTGTGCAGCAGGTAGTTCCACAGCACCGCCGTCGCGACCAGGGTGGTGACATAGGGGGCGAAGAACATCACCCGCCAGACCGGCCGCCACTTGATCACCCGCGCGTTCAGGATCACCGCCGCCGCCAGCGAGGTCGCGATCGACAGGGGCACCCCGATCAGGGCGAACAGGCCGGTGTTCCGCATCGCGCCCCAGAACAGCGGATTGCCCAGCAGCCGCTCATAGTTCTGCAGACCGACGAAGCGGACATTGCCGATGTCGGCCAGGGCGTAGATGTCGAAATCGGTCAGGCTGAGCAGCAGGGCCGAGAAGACCGGAATGGCGAAGAAGACGCCGATGGCGATCAGGGCCGGGGCCACGAAACCCCAGGCCGCGCGCTCGCGGTTGCGGGCGTTCCGCGCCGGGCGCGCCTTGCGGGAGGCGACGAGCGCATCGACGACGGTCATATCGCCCTCCCCTGTTCCATCATCCAGCGGCGCTTTTCCAGCAGCCGGTCGGCGCGGCGGTCGATCTCGGCGGCGGCGGCGCGGGGGGTGAATTCGCCGCGCACCATCCGTTCGGCGACGATCTGCATCTCGGTGACGACGCGCTCCCACTCCGGCACCTTGGGCACGGCCTTCGCCCGCGACAGCTGGCCCTTGAAGGCGGCGATGTAGGGGTCGTTGGCCACAGCCGGCGTCGCCCAGGCGCTCTCGCGCGCCGGAAGGTCGCCCGTGATGGTGTTGAAGCGCGCCTGCACCGCCGGATCGGAGAGGTAGCGCACCAGCTTCCACGCCGCTTCCTGATGCGGCGAATGACGGTAGACGACCAGAGACGACCCGCCCGGCGCCGAGGCCCCCGGCCCGGTCGGCCCGGGCACGCCCGAGGTCATCCAGCGCGTCGTCGGCTTCAACCGGTTCCTGAAGTCGCCGATGGTCCAGGGACCCGAGAAGTAGAAGCTGAAATAGCCCTTCTCGAACTCGGTCCAGACGTTGGAAATCTGCGTCGAGGACGCGACCGGAGCCAGACCCTCGTCGAACAGGCTCTTGTAGAATTCCAGCGCCGCCACGAACGAGGCGCTGGAGAAATTCCCGCGCGTGTCCCTGTCGCGCAGCAGCGGCTCGGCCCCCTGCAGGCCGAAGGTCAGCAGCTGTTCGAACTCATTGACCGGCAGCAGGACCGCATAGTTGCCCGGTCCGGCCACGCGTTTGACCGCGTGCATCGCCGCCTTCCAGGTCTCCCATGTCTGGGGCACGCCGTCGGGGAAGCCCGCGCGTTCCAGCAGGTCGGCGCGGTAGTAGATCAGACGGGTGTCGACGTACCAGGGCACGCCGACGACCCGCCCGCCGATGCGGTTGGTCTCCAGCACCGCCGGGAACTGGTCGGTCAGCAGGTCCGAAGCGAAGTCCGGCAGGGCGCTGATCGCCCCGATGGCCGCCATCTCGGACACCCAGGTGTTGCCGACCTGGCTGAGGTCCGGCAGCGAATTGCCGGCGTAGGATGTCAGCAGTTTGGAATGGGCCGCCGTCCACGGCAGGGCCTGGACCTCGACCTTGATCCCGGGGTTCAGCCGTTCAAAGTCGGGCAGGATCCGGGGGACGTTGGTCGCCTCATTGCCCATGGCCCAGAAGCGCAGGCGCGTCGTCCCGTCGTCGCGGCCGCCGCACCCGGCCATCCCCGTCGCCGCCGCGCCCGCCAGCAGGCCCAGGGCCGTCCGCCGATCGGGGCGCGGGTTCGTCACAGCGCGCGCACCGCCTCGAGATTGAGCCAGCCCCCGGTGAAGCCGGCGCGTTTCAGGCCGCGCACCAGATTGGGCTCCAGCCGCATCCTGCGCCAGACGGCTTCTGATCGGTGGTTCTCGATCTGGATGACGATCGGGCCCTGGTCGATGCCCAGATAGTCGCCGTCGACCCAGCCGACGTTCGGCACGATACGGCCGTGTTGCAGCCCTCCCTCGCGCCGGGTCAGCGTCGGGTTGAACGAGTCCATGAAGCCGAACTCGGTGTAGATGCCGGTCCCGTAGCGGGCCTTCATCGCCTTCAGACAGGCTGTCACGTCGGCGGGCGCGAAGGGATAGGAGGCCATGGCCGCCGTCGGGGCGATGGTCCCGTCGTCGCGGTCGCCGGGCCCGCGCGCCGAATAGCTGAAGAATTCGCGCTCGCGCCCGTCGACGACCTGTTTGAAGTCGCCCGGTCCGTCGCAGGCCGTCAGGCCCCAGACATCAGCCGAATAGCCGGCCCAGCCCATCGGATTGTCGATGGCGTATTTGCGTTGGGCCTGAACCGCGCGCTCGCTGTTGATGCGGTAGTCGAACTCTTCGCCCGTCTCGCGGATTTTCGCCCGGATCCAGGGGTCGTAGATGCCGCCGAAGTCCACGAACATGTGGCTGTACTGGTGGCCGAACAGCGGGGCGAAGGCCAGGTGCGCGGGGCCCCAGCGGTCGGTCCAGCTCTGGTCGTAGACGCTGCACCACTCCTGCCAAACCGTCGCCGGAACCGGATGCGTCCGACTGCCGATGGCCAGCAGCAGGACCAGCATGCCCTCGTTGTAGATGTGCCAGTCCGCCGGAATGAATCCGGTCTCGGGATGCCAGCCCATGGTGATGCGGTTGGGCCGTACGACGGCCCAGTCCCATTCGATGCGGTCGTAGACGGCCTGGGCGAGGCGACGGATCTCGGCCTCTTCGGCATGGTCCCCGTCGAACCAGCGCGCCGCGAACAGCATGCCCGCGACCAGAAGCGTCGTGTCGACGGTCGACAGCTCGGTCCGGCCGAACCGGTGCCCCGTCTCCATGTCGAGGAAATGGTAGAAGAAGCCCTTGTAGCCGCTCACGCCCGTCGCTTCCGGCCCCTGGGGCGCGTCGTGGAAGAAGCGGATGGTGGTCAGGGTGCGTTCGCGCGCCTCCTCGCGGCTCATCCAGCCGCGCTCGACGCCGATGGGCCAGCAGGTCAGGGCGAAGCCGACGGCGGCGACGGACGAGAAGGATCTGGTCGGCCAGCGGTCGGGCGTCAGGCCGTTGGCGCGATTGGTGACGTGCGCGAACCAGTTGAAGGTCCGCTGTTGAAGTTCATCGACCTCGGGATCCACGAGGGGCGCGACAGGCCTGAAATAGTCGAGGCCTGCGCCGCCGCATCCGCCGATCGAAAGCGCCGCGACACCCGCGACCGTGGAGCCCATCAAAAACCTGCGGCGATCCATGGTCTCATCCTCTTACGCAAACTCGGGTCAGTCAAAAAATGGCCGCCCCCCGGGGAATCAGGGAGCGGCCGTCAGGTTCAGGAGACGGTCAGAAGCTGTAACGCATGCCCACCTGGAAGGTGCGGGTCGGGAACAGCACGGTCGAAGGGCGCTCGAAGTTCGGGTTGGGGCTCGCAGCCGAGCCCGTTCCGCCGTCGAAGCCGGAGAAGTTGTCGAAGTTGAACACGTTGATGACGTCCAGATAGAGCGACAGCTCCGACCCGCTGAACACCGTGAAGTCCTTGGTCAGACGCAGATCCAGGTTCCGGTAGGCGAACGAGTTCGGGATGATGAAGTTGAACTGCTGCGGACGGCCGTGGTTCGGACGGTAGACAAAGTTCGGGCCTCGTCCGTCGAACACGTCGAAGGGCGTGCCCGAACCCAGCGTCAGGATGCCCGACAGCTGGAAGTCGAAGGGCAGGTCCACGATGCCGTTGGCCACGATGCGGTGACGCTCGTCATTGTCGGTCGGACGAACCGGCGAGCTTTCGATGCTGAAGCAGTCGAAGCAGAATGCGTCGCGACCGCCGTTCTGTTCGGCCTGCGACCAGGTGTAGGCGATGTTCAGGCCCCAGCCGGAGTCGACCGTATAGTTCTTGTCCAGCTTGACGTAGAGGGCCCGGAACTCGCGCTCCTTGTTGTGGTCGGAGACCAGATAGCTGCGATACGGGTTCGCGCCGCCCGGGCCGCAGAAGCCGCCGTTGTCGCCGAAGCCGCCGCCGTCGTTGCCGCGCGTGGGTTCGCGGCAGCGGTTCAGATAGGCCCAGGTGAACTCGTTTTCGGTCTTGCCGTAGGCGAGGGTGAACTCGCTCTGCCACTCGCCGAAGCGCTGACGGACGCCCAGGTTGAACTGGTCTGTCCGCGGCGGCTCGAAATCGTTGGCCAGCAGGAAGGCTTCGCCCTTGCCGGGGATGGCCGCCAGGACCGGGTCCAG
>NZ_JAKFEB010000113.1:0-1597 GCF_036677305.1 Brevundimonas sp.
CGGTGCGAGAAGCCGCGCGTCCAGGCGTAGATCGAGGCGATCGAATTGGTCGAGGTCGCCTCGCCCTTCTGGTGCTGGCGATAGTGGCGGGTGACGGTGCCGTGGGCCGCTTCCGACTCCAGGATCTTGCCGTCCGGGGTCATCAGCACCGAGGTCATCAGGCCCAGCGAGCCGAAGCCCTGCGCCACCACGTCGGACTGCACGTCGCCGTCGTAGTTCTTGCACGCCCAGACGAAGCCGCCCGACCATTTGATGGCCGCGGCCACCATGTCGTCGATCAGACGGTGTTCGTAGGTCAGGCCCTTGGCCTTGAAGTCGGCGGCGAATTCCTCGTCGAACACCTTCTGGAAGATGTCCTTGAAGCGGCCGTCATAGGCTTTCAGGATCGTGTTCTTGGTCGACAGATAGACCGGGAAGTTGCGGCCCAGACCGAAGGCGAAGCTGGCGCGGGCGAACTCGGTGATCGAGTCATCGAGGTTGTACATGCCCATGGCGATGCCGGCCGAGGGGAAGTCGAACACCTCATGCTCGATCTCCTGCCCGTCATTGCCGACGAATTTGATCGTCAGCTTGCCCGGGCCCGGGATCAGGAAGTCGGTGGCCTTGTACTGGTCGCCGAAGGCGTGACGGCCGACGACGATCGGCTGGGTCCAGCCCGGCACCAGACGCGGCACGTTCGAGCAGATGATCGGCTCGCGGAAGACCACGCCGCCGAGGATGTTGCGGATCGTGCCGTTGGGCGACTTCCACATCTTCTTCAGGCCGAACTCCTTCACCCGCGCCTCGTCGGGGGTGATGGTGGCGCATTTCACGCCCACGCCGTGCTTCTGGATGGCCTTGGCCGCGTCGATCGTCACCTGGTCGTCGGTGGCGTCGCGGTTTTCCATGCCGAGGTCGTAGTAGTCGAGCTCGAGGTCCAGGAACGGGAAGACCAGCTTGTCCTTGATCATCTGCCAGATGATGCGGGTCATCTCGTCGCCGTCGATGTCCACGATGGGGTTGGCGACCTTGATCTTGGCCATGCGGTTGTTCGCCTCTGACTGGGAATGGGGAGTGAGGCGCGCGGTATAGCGGGGCGCGCGGGCGGGCGCAAAGGGCGAGGGACGACAGGGCGAAAACCCCGGCGTAGGGTGTGGCGGCGCGGTGAGGACCGCGGATGGGGGACCGCCATGAGAATGATCTGGACAGCAGCCATCGCCTCCGCCCTGGCGGCGTGCGGCGGCGACAGGCCGGCGGCCGCAACCGGCGAGTCCGCGGAAGCCTCGCCCGCGACCCCGGCGACGACGACGGCCGCCGCCGGCCGCTCCGAGCGCCGCGTCTTCAGCGACTGGAAGGCCGTCTGCGACAACGGCGGGCGGTGCACGACCTACAGCGGCACGGGGACGGGCGGCTGGCTGGCCATCCGGCTGGACGCCGGGCCGGACGCAAGGCCCGAGATCGTCATGGACCTGTCGGCGATCAGCGGCGTGCCGATCCGGCTGGTCATCGACGGCCGGTCGCAGGACCTGACCGCTCCGGCCGACGATCAGGTCGGCTTCAGGGTTCCGGCGACAGAGGTCCCGGCCACGCTGGCCCGCCTGGCGGCTGCGCGCGAAAT
>NZ_JAKFEB010000114.1:0-20322 GCF_036677305.1 Brevundimonas sp.
GCCTCGGCCTGCATCCGGCTGGAGACGCTGTCGTCCCACAGAACCGGCAGGGCCCCGCCGGCCTTCAGGGCGCGCGCAGCCGTCAGTCCCGACCTGCCGAGGCCGAAGACCGCGATCCTCCGCCCTTCGAAGCCGGGAACGGGGATCATGGCTCTACCGCAGCTTCAGCGTGGCGAGGCCGGCCAGGGCCAGCATGGCCGAGACGATCCAGAACCGGATCACCACCGTCGATTCCGGCCAGCCCATCTTTTCGAAATGATGGTGGATCGGCGCCATCAGGAAGATGCGCTTCTTGGTGGCCTTGAAATAGGCGACCTGGATCATGACCGAGGCCGCCTCGACCACGAACAGGCCGCCGACGATGCCCAGCACCAGTTCGTGCTTGGTGGCCACGGCGATGGCGCCCAGCGCGCCGCCCAGGGCCAGCGAACCGGTGTCGCCCATGAAGATCTTGGCCGGGGGCGCGTTGTACCAGAGGAAGCCCGTGCCCGCGCCGATGATGGCGGCGCAGAAGATGGCCAGCTCGCCCGCGCCCGGCACATGGTGGACGCCCAGATAGTTGGAGAAGATGAAGTTGCCGACCAGATAGGCGATGATGCCGAAGGCCGCCGAGGCCATCATCACCGGCACGATGGCCAGGCCGTCCAGACCATCGGTCAGGTTCACCGCGTTCGAGAAGCCCACGAGGGTGAAGGCCGCGAACAGGACGTAGAACCAGCCGATGTTGAGCAGCACCGCCTTGAAGAAGGGGAAGGCGATCGAGGTCTCGAGATTGGGCGTGGTCGGCGAGGCCGTCATCCACAGCACGGTCATCACCCCGGCGACGACCGAGACGAGGACCTGGGCGATCAGCTTCTGTTTCGAGGTCAGGCCGGCCGAGGTCTGTTTCGACACCTTGGCGTAGTCGTCGATGAAGCCCAGCACCCCGAAGGCCGCGGTCACGAAGCTGACGATCCAGATGTAGGGATTGGTCAGGTCGCCCCACAGGAACACCGCCACGGCGATCCCCGCCAGGATCATCAGCCCGCCCATGGTCGGGGTGCCGACCTTGGACAGGTGCGACACCGGACCGTCCGAACGGATCGGCTGGCCCTTGCCCTGTTTGACCCGCATCCAGGCGATGAAGCGGCTGCCCATGGCGACCGCGACGATCATGGCCGTGGCCATGGCCAGCGCCACCCGCACCGTCTGGTACTGGACCAGGTTGAGCAGCGGATAATCCTGCGCGATGTCGGCGTAGTAGAGATACAGCAGGTAGAACATCTTGTTTTCCCTATCGCTCCGCGCGCGGCGCGTCGCTGCTTGAGGGCCCGCCGAGCGCGGCAAGCGCCCTGGCGACCAGCGACGCCTTCGACCCGTTCGATCCCTTGACCATGACCACGTCGCCCGGCGCAACCAGAGCCGCGGCCTCGGCGGCCAGTTCGGCGGCGGTCTCGCGCCAGAGGCCCCGGCGGGCCGGCGGCAGGACGTCATGCAGCCGCTTCATCTCAGGCCCGGCGGTATGGACCAGATCCAGGCCGGCGGCGGCGATCGGCGCGGCCAGACCTTCGTGCAGGGCCCGAGACTGGTCGCCCAGTTCCAGCATGTCGCTCAGAACCACGACCCGGCGTCCGCCCGCCGAAACGGGCTTCGCTCCGAGGCTGCGGAAGCCGGCCGCCATCGACAGCGGATTGGCGTTGTAGCTCTCGTCGATCAGGGTGAAGGCGCCGCCCGGCGCCGCGACCGCCGTCGTCTGACCCCGGCCCGCCAGCGGCTGGAATTCCGCCAGGGCCGTCAGAGCCGTCTCCAGCGGCACGTCCAGCGCGTCCAGCATCAGCAGCACGCACAGGCTGTTCAGGCCCCAGTGGAAGCCCGACTGGCCGAGGGTGAAGTCGATCGTCCTGCCGAACAGTTCCGCCTTCACGCGCGCGCCCTGCGGGTTGGGCAGGAAGTCGATCAGCCGGGCGTCATGGCCCGCCGCCGTGCCGAAGGTGACGCGGCGCGCTCCGGCCTTGCGGGCCGCGGCGTCCAGCAGGACCGAAAAACCCGTATCGCCGTTCAGCACCGCGACGCCGTCCGGGGCCAGTCCCTCGAAGATCGCCGCCTTCTCCGTCGCCACCCCGGCCTCGCCGTCGGTGAAGGCCTCGATGTGAACGGGGCCGACCGTGGTGACGCAGGCGGCGTGCGGCCGGACCATCCTCGACAGCGGCGCGATCTCGCCCGGCGCGTTCATGCCGATCTCGAACACGGCCCGCTCGGTCGAGCGCGGCATACGGGCCAGCGTCAGCGGCACGCCGATATGGTTGTTGTAGCTCTTGATCGAGGCATGGGCCGGACCGGCCAGATCGAGGCCCGCCTTGACCGCCTGGGTCACGCTGGTCTTGCCGACCGAGCCGGTGACCGCGCCGCGCCGCACGTGCGGGCTGCGCTCGCGCGACGCCGCGCCCAGGGCTTCCAGCGCCCGGAGCGTGTCGACGGTGACGACCGAGGGACCGCCCTCGACCGCGTGTTCGGTGATGGCGCCCGCCGCGCCGGCGGCGAAGGCAGAGGCCGCGAACTCATGCCCGTCCCGCGCGCCCTTCAGCGCCAGGAACAGGTCGCCCGGCACGATCTCGCGGCTGTTGTAGGTGATGCCGGTCGCCTCGAAGGCGGCTCCGGACAGGCGGCCGCCCGTCGCGGCTTCGATTTCGGCGGAGGTCCAGAGCGGAGCGGTGTCAGGCATGGAGGCGAAGGGCTTCGGCGGCGACGGTTGCGTCATCGAAGGGATGAGTCGTCCCGCCGATGATCTGTCCCTGCTCATGCCCTTTTCCGGCGATGACCACCACATCCCCGTCGTCCATCATGGCGATGGCCTGTTGAATAGCCGCGCGGCGGTCGCCGATCTCCTGCGCGGCGGGGCAGCCCTCGCGCACCGCCTTGCGGATGGCGGCGGGGTCTTCCGAGCGGGGATTGTCGTCCGTGACGATGGCGACGTCGGCCAGACGACCCGCGATCTCGCCCATCAGCGGCCGCTTGCCCTTGTCCCGGTCGCCGCCGGCGCCGAACACCACGATCAGCCGGCCCGTCGCATGCGGGCGTAGCGCCTTCAGCACCGTCTCCAGCCCGTCGGGCGTGTGGGCGTAGTCGACATAGACCTCGCCCTTGCCGGAACCCGGAATGCGCTGCAGCCGGCCTTGGGCGCCGGTGATCTTCTCGAGCCCGGCCAGCACCCGCTCGGGCGTCTCGCCGGCGGCGATGCACAGGCCGGCCGCGACGAGGGCGTTCGAGGCCTGGAAGGCCCCGGCCAGCGGCAGCAGCACCTCATGCAGGGTCCCGCGTGCGTCGATGGTCAGGCGCTGGCCTTCCGGCGTCGCCTGACGCGCCACCAGCGACAGGTCCCGCCCCCGCTCGCCCACGCCCATGACGCCCAGCCCCGACATGATCGAGGCCGCGGCGAAGCTGGAATAGGCCTCGCTGTCCGCGTTGAGGACCGCCGTCCGGCCGCGCGGCAGCAGGGTCTCGAACAGCCGAAGCTTGGCGGCGCGATAGGCGGCCATGTCGCCGTGATAGTCGAGATGGTCCTGGCTCAGATTGGTGAAGGCGGCGGCCTTCAGCGTCACCCCGTCCAGGCGGCGCTGGTCGATGCCGTGCGACGAGGCCTCCAGCGCCAGATGGGTCACGCCGCTCGCAGCCAGATCGGCCAGCATGCGGGCCGCGTCGGCGGCGTCGGGACTGGTCAGGCCTGGACCCGTCAACTCCCGATTAACGTTACCCAATTGTGCTAAAACCCCAAGGGTCCCCATGCTCGCGGAATGGAGTCCCAGGGCGGCCCAGATCTGGCGGCAGAAGGCGGCGACCGAGGTCTTGCCGTTGGTGCCCGTCACGGCGACGCAGTGGGCGGGCTGGGCCCCGTAGAAGCTGCGCGCGGCGATGGCGTAGGCGCGGCGCACGTCGCCCGAGGTGACCAGCACCGGCGCCATCGCTCCGTCGGTCCCGGCCGGGGCCAGCACGGCGGCGGCGCCCTGCGACAGGGCCTGGGGAATGAAGGCGCGGCCGTCGGCGGCGCTGCCGGGCAGGGCCACGAACAGCGAGCCCGGCGCGACCTTGCGGCTGTCGGCGGTCACCCCGGTGATGACCGGGTCCGAGGCCACGTCGCGGCGCAGCAGTTCCGACAGTTTGACGGGAGCCGGGGCGGCGCTCATCGGCCGTCGCCTTCGAGGTCTTCGAACGCCGGGATCTTGTCCCCGACGGCGGTGCGATAGGGGTCGGCGCGGCGCTGCACGTTCAGGAACGGCGCGATCCGGTCGGCGATCCGGCCCACCGCCGGCGCGGCCACGAAGCCGCCGGTGCGGGGATAGGTTTGCGGCTCGTCGATCAGGACGAGGATCTGGTAACGGCGCGCATTGACCGGCCCGTCGGCGGGGAAGACGCCGGCGAAGGTGCCGACCGCGTGGGCGGTCGAATAGCGGCCGTTGACCGATTTATTGGCCGAGCCCGTCTTGCCGCCGACGCGCAGGCCCGGGGCCTCGGCCCGGCCGCCCGAGCCGCGCACCACATTGCGGCGCATCAGGTCCAGCATGGTCAGGGAGGTCTCGGGCGAGATCACCTGCCGCGCCTGCACGTCAGGCCGGCCGCCCTTGCGCAGGGTCAGGGGGATGTAGCGCCCGCCGTTGGTCAGGGCCTGCATCGCCGCCGCCATCTGCAGAGGCGTGATCGAGATGCCGTAGCCGAACGACAGCGAGGCCAGGGTCGAGTCCGACCACTCGCGCGGGATGATCGGCGTCTCGGACGCGATCTCGAACGGCGCGCGCGCCATCAGGCCGAAACGCTGGAAATAGTCGCGCATGACCCGCGGGCCCATCTCGGTGGACAGGCGCGAGGTGCCGATGTTGGACGAGTGGAGGTAGACCTCCTCGAGCGTCAGCACCTTGTTGGTGGCGTGGAAGTCGGTGATGCGCCGCTTGCCGATCTGCAGCGCCTCCGAGGCGTCCAGCAGGGTGTTCATGTCGGCCCGGCCGGTGTCGATGGCGGCGGCGACGGTGAAGGTCTTGAACACCGACCCCATCTCATAGGTCGCGGCGGACGCGAGATTGCGCGAGTTCGAGCCCGGCCAGCTGGCCATGCCCAGGACCTCGCCGGTCTGGACGTCGGTGATGATGCCCACCGCGCCCCTGGCCTGGCTCTCGGCGGCGGCGGCGGCCAGTTCGTTCTCGAGGATGCCCTGGATGCGCAGGTCGATGGAGATCTGGAAGGTCTCGCCCCGCGCTCCGGCCGCCCGGATCTCGTCGTTGAAGGCGCGCTCGGCGGCGGACAGGCCGACGCCGCCCGTGTCGACGTTTCCAACCACGTGGCGGGCGGACTCGCCCAGCGGATAGACGCGGACATCTTCCGGCTCGAAGGTCACGCCGCCCAGGGCCAGGCCGTGAACCGCGACCTTCTCCTGCGGGGTCAGGCGGTTGATGACCAGCAGGCGCCGGTCGCCGTTCAGCACGCGGTTCAGCTTCGCCATGGAGACGCGCGGCAGGGCGCGCTTGATCTGCGTCGCAGCCGCCCGACGGTCCCAGACCTCGGCCGGATCGATATAGAGGCCGTAGTGGGTGATGTTGGTGGCCAGCAGGGCGCCGTTGCGGTCGACCATGTCGGCGCGGACCACGGCATTGGGATGGTTCGCCAGCCCGGTCGCGCCCTTCGGCGTCAGCAGGGCGGCGTGGGCCGCGCCCACGGCCAGACAGACGAACACCGCCGAGAACAGCGACAGGATGACGAAGATGCGAACCCGGGTGTCTTCCTCTGGGCGGGCGTCGGCGCGGGCGCGGCCGAACGAATTCTCGACCCACCACATGGCCTCGGCCAGCCAGCGCCACGACGGCATATAGCGCCGCACGCCGTACGAGACGGGGCGTCCTCCGGCGAGCGGATCGTGCGCGCTCATTGCGCGGGCTCCGCGAGGGGGGCGGCGGGCGCTGCGGGTTCGGCGGCCGCCTCGACGGGGGCGGCGACCGGAGCCGGCGGCGGGGCCGGCACAGCCACCAGCGTCGGCAGGCTTTCCTCGGTCGCCTGACGATGCACGTCGACCGGCCCCAGACCGGCGCCGCGCGACAGGGCCTCAAGCCGGCCCGGCTGCTCCAGACGGGCGACCTCGGCGCGCAGCAGGCGGACGCGCTGGCCGTTGTCGGTGATCTGGCGCTCCAGATCGGTGATGCGGGCGCTCTCGCGGGCGGCGGCGGCCTTGGCCAGATAGACCGAGAAGACCATGGCCGCGACCAGCATGACGCCGATGATCTCGACCCAGCGTACGCCGCGGATCTTCCAGGAATACAGTCGGTTCAGGGTGGCGACGGCCGAGCTCATGCGGCGATCCTCCCCCAGGGCGCGGCATCGGTGCGCACGGCGGCGCGCAGCTTGGCCGACCGCGCGCGGGGATTGGACCCCAGCTCGGCCTGGCCCGCCTCGCGCGCGCCCTTGAACGAGAGGGTGAAGCTGGGCTTGCGGGTCTCGACCGTGACCGGGGCGTGACGCGAACCGCCGGGGGCGTTGCCGGTGCGCTCGGTCAGGAACGCCTTGACGATCCGGTCCTCAAGCGAATGGAAGGTGACCACGACCAGCCGCCCGCCCGGCGCCAGCGTCGCCTCGGCCGCCTCCAGCCCGGCGCGCAGCTCGCCCAGTTCGTCGTTGACGGCGATGCGCAGCGCCTGGAACACGCGGGTGGCCGGATGGATGGCCGCGCCGCGCCGTCCGCCCAGCGCCTTCTCGACCACGGCGGCCAGATCCAGCGTGCGCTCGAACGGCTTTTCCACGCGCCGGCGCAGGATGGCGGTGGCGACCCGGCCGGACTGACGCTCGTCGCCATAGAGCTTGAAGATATGGGCCATCGGCCCGTGGTCCCAGGTGTTGACGATGTCGGCGGCGGTCTCGCCCTCGTCGCTCATCCGCATGTCCAGCGGCCCGTCGCGCATGAAGGAGAAGCCGCGCTCGGCCTGGTCCAGCTGCATGGACGACACGCCGATGTCGAAGACGACGCCGTCCAGCTTCGCCTCGCCCGACTGCGCAAAGGCGTCGGCCAGCCCGGAGAAGGGCGTGCGGATCAGCCGGAATTTGCCGGGATAGTCGTTGGCCACGGCGTCGGCGTGGGGCTGGACGGTCGGATCGCGATCCAGACCGATCACCGTCGCCCCGGTCGCGAGGATGGCGCGGGTATAGCCGCCGGCGCCGAAGGTCGCGTCGATAATCACATCCCCGGCCTTCGGGGCGAGGGCCTCGATCACCTCATCCAGCAGGACCGGGGCGTGCGGGCTCATGCGCCCTCCCCGTTTCCGTCGTCGCCCAGCATGACCTGACGCGCCAGGGCCCGGCGGGCGTCGCGGCGGGCGTTCCAGCGGGCGCGGTCCCAGATCTGGAAGCGCGGGCCCAGGCCGACGATGACCACGTCCTCGCCCAGACCGGCGTCCTGGCACAGGCTTTCCGGCAGGGTGATGCGGCCGCCGCCGTCGTACGAAAGCGGGCGCTGGCCGGCGTAGAAGGTCTCTTCGAGAGCGGTGCGCCGGTCGCTGCCGAACGGCAGGGCCTCGATGCGGGCGACATATTCGGCCATCAGCTTGTCGCCGCCGGCCTCGAGGCAGTCCGAGGCCATGGAGAAGAAGCAGAAGACGCCGTGTTCGGCGCCGTTGTCGGCCGTGCGGAACTCCTGCGGGATCAGCAGGCGCCGCTTGCCGTCCAATTGTTTCTCATAGGTCGAGAGAAACACGCCTTGCCCCAAACTCGGACCTCGCGGTCCGCCCCTCTGATCCCGTTCACGCCATGCGGCGCCGCCATCCCCAACTCAGTGGAATGGGATAGCATGGGATGAAATGGGTCTCAATGGGATTAGTTGACGCCGGTTAACCTCCACAGGGTCACGAAACCCTGTAATGGCCGGAACATACACAGAACATCCAAAGTATAGACAGGCTGTGGACTGATCCTGCGCCGCAATCCGGGCCAAGGGGTTAATCGGTGAACGCCGATCTCCTGCCCTGCCGGAGGGGGCCCGGCCTCAAGCGGCGAGCCGGCGCACGGCGGGCACAGGCCTCAAAAAAGTATGTCAGACGGCCTGTAAGCCGGGTTCTGTTCCCGCCGAAGCGGGCGACGATCATTCCTCTGGACCACCCGTCGCCGGATGGTTCTCGCGACCTACCCGGACGCCTCGGGCGATGAACCCTGCGGCCGAGGCCGCGCGACGTCCCTATTCGGTCTTGCTCCAGGCGGGGCTTGCCATGCCGTCCCTGTTGCCAGGCACGCGGTGGGCTCTTACCCCACCCTTTCACCCTTCCCTGCCCCGAGGGGCAGGCGGTTTGCTTTCTGTGGCGCTATCCCTCGGGTCGCCCCGGGCGGGAGTTACCCGCCGCCTTTTCACCGTGGAGCCCGGACTTTCCTCGACAGGAGCATAACCCCCGCCGCGACCGCCCGGCCGTCTGACGGGCGGGTTAGTGCGCCGTCAGGTCGCCAGCGTCAAATTTCTCCCTCCCCTTCATGGGGAGGGACGATCGCGAAGCGATCCGGGTGGGGTACGCCAGCCCCAAGCTCTGACCGGATGCGATCCATCACCCAGTCGAGGTGATCGCGGACGTCCTCATTGGTGAACCGGACGGTCTTGAAGCCCTCGCGCAGAAGCACGGCGTCACGGGTCCGGTCGTGCTCCATGCGGGTTTCGTGGGTTCGCCCGTCCACCTCGATGACGAGACGGGCCCGAAGGCAGACGAAGTCCAGAAA
The DNA here is from genome assembly GCF_036677305.1 of Brevundimonas sp. Classification (GTDB taxonomy): domain Bacteria; phylum Pseudomonadota; class Alphaproteobacteria; order Caulobacterales; family Caulobacteraceae; genus Brevundimonas. Next base: position 8,707 of record NZ_JAKFEB010000114.1, read on the forward strand.
ATAGCCGCGGAAGGGGGTTTGCCTGCGAAAAGGAAAGCCATCCGCCCGCAGCCGTCGGAGTTGGCCCCAGAGTCGGGCCTCAGGCGGGGTCAAAGCCTTCCGCATCTCACGGGCCTTCCTGACCGCAGGATCCATGACGACCTCAGATTGCTTCCGCAAACAATCTATAGATGTATGCACCCGGCAGCAAGGCTGCCGCTGGACCGTTCCCCACCCGGGCTCGCCTGACGGCTCGCCGTCCCTCCCCACTTCGGGGGAGGGAGAACGCAGACGCTAGTTCAGCACCCCCGTCACGCTCTCCGCCGTCGCCAGCTGGAGCACCCCCATCAGCGTGGCGCGCGTCTCGCCGTCGGCGATCCCGTCCACCTTCGACGGCCGCCAGTGGCGCTGGAAGGCCGCGACCGTCAGCCGCGTCGCCTCGTCGTAGTCCCCGCCCGGCGCCAGGCCGTAGCCCAGCCGGTGCAGGCCCGCGCGCAGCACGACCACGCCCAGCCCCTCGTCTCCGACGCCCAGGGGCGCGCCGAGCGCCGCCGTCCGTTCCGGCGCCGGCTCGAACCACAGGCCGTGACCGACCGAGGCCAGCCGCTTCCACGGGAAGCGCTCGCCGGGATCCTGCTTCCGCTCGGGCGCGAGGTCGGAATGGCCGATGATGCGGGCGTCCGGGATGGTCCAGCGCGTGCGGATGTCGCTGATCAGGCTGATGACGGCGTCGATCTGGGCGTCGGGGAAGTCGCGATAGCCGAATTCATGGCCCGGATTGACGATCTCGATGCCGATGGAGGCGGCGTTGCAGTCGGTCTCGCCCTGCCAGGCGCCCCGGCCCGCGTGCCAGGCCCGGCGTTCCTCATGCACGAGGCGCAGGATCGCGCCGCTCTCCCTGATCACATAGTGGGCCGAGACCCTGGCCTCGGGGTCCTGCAGCCGGGCGATGGCGTCGCGCGCGGTCTTCATGCCGGTGTAGTGCAGCACCAGCATGTCGGGCGGGGCCCGGCGATTGTCGAAATTCGGGGACGGCGCGTCCTTGACGACCAGCACCGTTAGCGCCCGGTCCGCTCCCAGCCGTAGGCGACCCAGGCGCCGTCGACCTTGCGGGCCTCGATAACGTCGTCGGTGCGGCGCGCGCGGACGGTGACCTTGCGGCGGGCGCCCATGGCCAGTCCGGCGAAGAAGACCAGGACGGCGGCGAACAGGGCGATCACAGCCACGGCGGCGGCGGTGAAGACGGCCAGAACAGCGCCGACGGCCATGGCGACCATGGTCGCGATCACGCCGCCGAGCCAGAGCGCCGACGCCAGCAGACCATTGGCCGGACGACGCGAACCGGGGCCGAAAATCAGACGGTCGGACTGGGTCATGACTTCACCTTCACAGACGCTGTGTACAGCGCCGAACACTCAATGTCGGTCCGCGAGGCTGAACGGTCAATGACCGGCCTCTTCACAGGCAGGTGTTCGGGCCCCTCTAGTACGGCTGGTCCGCCAGCACGGACGCGCCGGAGGCGCGGGCGCGGTCGGTCTGGATGCGACGAACCGTCGCCTCGGCGGCCGGGTCGTTCATCACCCCGCCGATGCCGATCAGGACCCGCGCCGCCTCGCCCGAGACGCCGAACATGTCGGAGATCGCCTCGAACGGCGATTCCGGCGTCGGATAGCGTTTGAAGCGCACGGACTCGTCGGTCGGAATGCGGGCCAGTTCGCGGGCCTTGGCGATGGCTTCCTCGATCCCGCCCAGCTGGTCGACCAGGCCAATGGCCTTGGCCTGGGCGCCGGTCCAGACACGGCCGCGGGCGATCTCGCGCACCCGGGCGGGCGGCAGGCGCCGGCCGGTCGAGACGCGCGTGATGAACTCGTCATAGGTCCGGTCGATCTGGGCGGAGAAGGCCGCCCGCTGGGCCGGGGTGAAGTCCTGCGAGGGCGAGAAGGCGTCGGCGTATTCGCCGCCGACGGACAGGTTGCGCATGTCGACGCCGAACCGGCCCAGGGCGTCCGCCACGACGAACTTGCCGCCGAACACCCCGATCGAACCGGTCAGGGTGGTGGGCTGGGCCACGATCCAGTTGGCCTCCGAACTGATCCAGTAGCCGCCCGACGCGGCGTAGTCGCCCATCGACACCACCACCGGCTTGCCCGCCGCCTTGGCCGCCCGCACGGCGGCCAGGATCTGTTCCGACGCCTCGGGCGAACCGCCGGGCGACGAAACGCGGAAGACGATGGCCTTGACGTCCTTGTCCTCGATCGCGTCGTAGATGGCCTCGGCCAGGTCGTCCGACATGATCGACGAGCCGCCGCCGAACGGATCGGCCCCGCCGCCCGTGCCGGTGTTGATCGCGCCCTCGCCGCCGACGATGGCGATGGCGTTGCGGCCCGCGCCCGCGCGCTCGCCCTTCGACGAGGCGTAGTCGCTGAATTCCATGATCTCGGCCCCGCGGCCGGCGCGGCGTTTGGCTTCGGCCTCGGCCTCCTCGACCTGGCCGATCCGGTCGATCAGGCGCAGGCGCCGGGCGTCGGCGGAGGAATACGGTCCGGCCTCGATGGTCGCCCGCAGCGCCTGCGGCGTCACCTTCCGGTCCTGCGCCGCATTGGCCAGCGACGTCGTATAGATCGAGGTCATCCACGCCGTCATCGCCTCGCGGTGGGCGGGGGTGAAGTCGCTCTCGGTGTATTCGTTGACGGCGTTCTTGTACTCGTAGCGCTGCTCGAACTGGGCGTTGACGCCGTATTTGTCGAAGGCCCGGCCGAGGAAGACGCCGTCGGCCGAGAAGCCCGCCAGCTGGAAGCTGGCCGTGTTCTGCATCCACAATTCGGACGCCGAGGCGCCGACCATATAGCTGGAGACCGCCGTGCCGACCGGCTGGAAGCCCTGGCTGTGGGCGATGACGACCTTGCCCGAGCGCCGGAAGCGGCGAACGGCCTGGCGGATCTCGTCGGCCGCGGCGGGCGTGATGCCCCCCTCCGGCAGGCGGATCAGCAGCGCCTTGACCCGGTCGTCCGTCTCGGCCTGGGCCAGGACGTCCACGACCTGCAGCGTCGACAGCCCGCCGCCGCCGAAGACGGCGAACGGATTGGTCGGCGTCTGGTCGGTGATCCCTTCCCGCAGGTCCAGCTCGAGCACCGTGTTCGAGGGCGTCGGCTCCTTCGACGAGGCCGAGCTGATGGCCACGGTGATCAGGATGAACGGCACCACGATCAGGAAGAGGAACAGCCCGGCGAAGACGCCGAGAACGGTCAGGAAGAACTGCTTCATGGGCTGGGACAGGGTCCGTCGCACGGGCCGGGTCATGGCCTCGTTCCGACCATAGGGCGGCGAGCCTTGCGGTCAAATGAACGTCGCGTAACGGGGGAATGCGCCGCAGCATCCGATGGTGCGCCGCAACGACGACGATTGATGACCTCGGTGCGAACCCCTATATGAGCGGTCTGCGAGCGGGGGCCTATCGCCCCGCGTCACTTCCGGACCGCACTCCCCATGCTGGTCACCCTGATGAAGGCCAAGCTTCACCGCGCGACGGTGACCCAGGCCGACCTCGACTACGAAGGCTCGATCGCCATCGACGCCGATCTGCTGGACGCCGCGGGCATCTTCCCGCACGAGCAGGTCGATGTGCTGAACATCACCAACGGCGCGCGGTTCACCACCTACGCCATCGAGGCCCCGCGCGGCTCGCGCGTCATCGGCGTCAACGGCGCCGCCGCCCGTCTGGTGCAGAAGAACGACAAGGTCATCATCGTCACCTACGGCCAGATGCCGCAGGAAGAAGCCCGCCAGTGGTCGCCGACCGTGGTGCTGCTGGACGACCGCAACGACATCAAGCGCGCGGCTTGACGGCAGGCCCTGCGGGGCATTCCCTGTCGTTCAGGGAGAATACCGATGGCGCGTACGATCCAGTGGGTTCAGTGGGCCCTGTTCGGCCTCTATGTCGTCGCGGGCGCAATGGCCCTGATGCTGGCCACGCCGGCGGGCCTGCGCGCCCTGGGCCTGTCGGAAGGCATGGTGTCCTTCCTGCCCGCCATGATCCTCGGCCTGCCCTGGAGCCTGCCGACCTTCGTCATGAACGACGGCCCGGTCACGGCGCTGGCCGTGCTGGGCATCTGCTACGGCCTGAACGTCGGGGTGGGGCTGATGCTGCTGAGATCGCGCACCTGAGTGGCTAGTGGCTAGTGGCTAGTGGCTAGTGGATCTCGAGCCGTATCGAATCGCCAAGGAAAAGCCCCGCCCGGGCGAACCGGACGGGGCTTCTTTTGCTCTTCTGAAGCGACCGGGCTTCACTAGCCGCTAGCCGCTCAGCCGTTCAGCCGCTCGACCTACCGCACCAGGTCATACACGCCGGTGATGTCGATCCGCACCGTCAGCTGACCGGCGGCGACAGGGGTCGAGCCCGCGTCCTGGGCCATTTCGGCGCGCATGGCGTACATCGGCATCGGCGGCTGGGGCGCATAGCCGCCGCCTTCCGACAGCGACCGGATGCCGCCCAGCTGCACGCCCAGCGCCTGCGAATAGAGGGCGGCCTTGGCCTGCAGGTTGCGCACCGCCAGCTGGCGGGCCTGGTTTTCGGCCGAGGTGGGGTCCTTGAGGCCGAACGAGATGCCGTCGATCTGGTTGACGCCCGCGGCCACCACGGCGTCGGCGGTCGTGCCAACGGCGTTCAGGTCGTTGATGATCACCGTCACCCGGTTGTTGGCCTGATAGCCGCGCAGCCGGGGCGGCTCGTTCTGGACGTAGTCGTACTGGGCCGACAGGTTCAGGCCCGAGGTCTGGACGTAGCGCTCCTCGATCCCGGCGCGACGCAGGGCGGTCATGACCTCGTTCATCCGGGCCGCGTTCAGCCGCATGGCCTCCGCGGCCGTCGTCGCCTCGGTGACGACGCCGAAGCTGATGGTGGCCATGTCCGGCGCGGTCTTCACCTCGCCATAGGCCGACAGGTTCAGCGCCGGGCGGTCTGCCACGGCGTGGATGACCATCGGCGCGCCGCCATCCGGCTGCGACTGGGCGCGGGCGGCCGGAGCGGCGAACAGGGCGGCGGCGGCCATCACCGCGCCGCTCATCAGCAGCAGACGGTTGGACAGGCCGGGGGCGGGCGCGGCGGCGGCGACAGCGGGGCGGTTCATCGGGTCAGAACTCCTGAAAGCATTGGGGCCGTTCGTCCGAAGGTGGGCGACGACCATGGCCGCACCTTGGCCGTTGGCCGCTGAATGAACGCCGGGCGCCCCTGGCAGTTTCCGTTCATCGGCGTGAAATCGCCGACAGGTCGGGGGCGCTCCAGCGGCGGGGGCCGAGGCGCTTGGCAAGCCGCCGCCCCGCCTGCTAGGCCGTGCCCACGGCGGGCGCGTAGCTCAATGGTTAGAGCCGACCGCTCATAACGGTCTGGTTGGGGGTTCGAGTCCCTCCGCGCCTACCGCCGTCTCCGGTCAGGCGGCCCGTCGCAAATCGCCTGTCAGGAGCGCGACCGGCCGCTCGCCGCAATAGAGGCTCAGCGACGCCGATACAGGCCAGTCCGACGCCATCTGCTGCACCTTTCGAAGGGCCTCCGCATCGTCGGACGCATTGATCACCCAGAGGTCCGCGACGGATTCCGCCGGCAAGCTGACGATGCAGAAATAGCAGTCCATCCGAGCCTCTCCTGGGAGGCCGCTTAACTACTCGCAGCAGGACTCGTTCCTGTGACGAGTCTCTGACATTTCATCACAGAGTTCATAGACTTGAACGACCGGCGCTACCCTACCGCCCCCACATGCCGCCGCCCCGGCTCCAGCGGTCGTCGCCGCGATAGCGGCTGTCCGGGATGTAGCGGCCGTCGCGGTCGTACCAGCCCTGGCCGCCGCGGTAGTCGTCGTAGCCGTCCGGCCGGTAGCCGTCGTCCTGATAGGGCAGGCCCAGCAGGCCGTCCTCGTCGTCCCACCAGTCCCGCGGATAGGAGTCGATCTCGCAGGTCCAGCCGTCGCCCGGGCGCCAGTAGGGCTCGTAGCGGCCGCGGTAGCGGTCGCGGAACTGGGGCCGGCAGGCGTATTGCGACCAGACGCGGTTGCCGCTGGCCTCCACCGTGGCGCGGGCCTCGCGATAGATGACCTCGCGCACGCCGGCGAAGACGTTGTTGACGATCACCGCATGGCCCGAGGCGGCCGCGACGCCGACCGTGGTCGCCCGCACCCGGCTGTCGGCCAGTCGCAGCTCGCCGTTGTACAGCACCACGCCCTTGTCCGAGCGGCCGATGCGGCTGTTGTGGATCTGGACCGAGGCCCCCTCGACCGCCACGCCCTCGACATAGCCGACGATGGCGGTGTTCTCGATCTCGACCCGGCCGTAGTCGCGCGCGGACCGCACCACCACGCCGATCGAGCGCGGCCCGAAGGCGTTGGGCGCGCCCGTGCCCTTCAGCGTCGTCGAACCGATGCGCGACGTCTGCCCCGCGCCCGGGATCAGCTCCAGCCCCGACTGGGCGCCCGTCACCACCATCTCCCAGGCGGTCAGCACCGCGCCGTCGGCGACGATGGCCGGGGCGATGGTCTGGGCGTCGATCACGGCGTTGCGGATGTCCAGCAGCCCGCCGTCCACATAGATGACCGCCTCGTCCCCCGCATGGCGGAAGCCGACGCGGTTCATGACGATGTCGGCGCCGTAGCCGACGATGCAGGCCGCGTCGCCGGCGTGCGGCGAGGCGAACATCATGTCGCGGATCTCGACCCGAACGCCCTGGGCCACCGTCATGCACGGCAGGCCGTCGGGCGCGATCAGGGCCGGCGTCGGATTGCGGTCCCAGTCGCGCGGATCGAAGCCGCTCTCGCCGATGATGGTCATGGGCTTGTCGATGTTCAGCCAGCCGACGCAGGCGCCGCCGCGCGCGCGGATCACCAGCGTCCCGCCGGGACGAACCCGGCGCACCGCGTCCTCGACCGCGCCCGTGCCCGGATTGCCGCCGCAGTCGACCAGCACGATCTCCTCGCCGCGCGGCCAGCCGCCCGGATAGCCGGGCCGCCAGTCGGGGCGGTGCCGGCCGTAGTCATAGCGCCGGTGCGACGAGCCCCGGTTGCGATAGCTGCGCGTCGGCGGGTCCAGCAGGATGCCGAAATTGGGCCGGGTCTGGCTTTCCACCTTGGCGGCGACCTGGGCCCGCGCGGTGGGGGCGTCCGTCAGGACGAAGGCGCCGACGGCGGCGGCCATGGCGGCCGCGCCGCAGAACAGGCCGGCGATCCGGGCGAAGGGCTTGGGGCTCGTCATGATCCTTACGCCCTCCTTAGCGGCGCTGCTGCGAACGGGAGACCTGGGCCAGCACGGCCTGCAGGCGGCCGGCCGAGGGGCCGAAGCCCGACAGGGCGGAATCGATCCTCAGGGCCACGGCCTGGGCCTTGTCCTGATCGGCCACGCCCGAGACGCCGAGGGCGAAGTAGCTCGACATGGCGAATTTGGCCTCGGGGCTGCCCTGACGCGCCGCCTCGTCGAACCATTTGAAGGCGCGGGCGTAGTCTGCAGGCAGGCCGATGCCCTCGGCGTACATCACCGCCAGAACCAGCTGGGCCTCGGACGAGCCGTTGATGGAGGCAAGCTGGATGGCCCGCACCCGCTCCAGATAGGAGAGCCGGCCCTCCATCGGATGGCCCAGCATGGCCTCCAGCGTCTCGATCTGACGCTTGGACAGATCCTCGGGCCGGGCGGCGACCTCGTCGGTGATCCCCAGATAGCGCAGGGCCCGGCCGACGTGGAGGAAGGGCAGCTCGGAAGCCATCCGGCCCAGCGCATATTCATAGGCGTCGCCGCGCGGGCGGCTTTCATCCGAGAAGGGCACGCCCGACTGCGGCGCGCTGTTGGGATAGAATTCGAACGGCGGCGTCCACTGCCGCGCCTTGGTCTCGACGAACCGCTGATACTGGTCGCGGCTGGGCGCCGAGCGTTCGAAATCCTTCAGCAGGACATAGGCCCCGACGTCGCCCGTCTGCACCGCGAGGTAGTTGTACAGATAGGCGTCCACGTCGTTCCGCTGGAACAGGTTGGTGGCCGAGTAGTAGCCGCGCCGGTTGCGGTCGCGGCTGTTCCCGTTCTGCTGGCGGCCCCAGGCCTCGCGGGCCTCGCGATTGTCCTCGGGCTCGCCGAACGGGCCGTACAGGCCGTCGTGCAGACGCGCCAGGGTGCGGTAGCCGTCGGCGTCCTGGGTCGACAGCACATAGATGACGCGATCCCGGACGGCCTCCTGCTCGTCACGCGTCATCTGGCCCAGCTGGCGGTCCAGCCGCTGATAGGCCGAATGGCGTTCCCACGCGCGGCAGTCGTCGTATTTCGACAGCGGCCGCCAGCCGCCGAAGCCGCCGCGGTCGACGCGGTTGATCGGGGCGTATCCCTCGTCGTTCGCCAGGGCGAGGGCGTACCAGGTCGCGCTCTCGATCGGGTCCTCGATATTCTTGTCGGTGGCGCGCACGGCGGCGTAGCGCGAACCCAGCTCCAACTGGGCGAAGAAGTCGCCGCGGAAGGCCGCGCGACGCAGGGCGCGCAGGCCCGTTTCCTGGGCGTTGAACTCGGACCCCGTCAGGGAGGCGGGGCGCGGGCAGGCGTTGCTGGTCCCGCCGGTGCGCTGCCAGAACTGCATGCCGCCGCGATCGCGATCGCCGCACGAGACCATGCCCAGGGCGGTCAGGGCCAGGACGCCCGCCACCGCCGCGATGGCGACGGGGCCGCGCCCTGCGCCGCTGCGAGGCTGGTCGTCATGGTCCGATCGATCGCCGCGCATACGCCCCCCTTCGATCAAAAAACCAGCAGCCCCGGGGCCCGTCCGCTCACCTTGCGCAAGCGTGACAGTTCCGTCCAGTTAACCATCTGTCAAGGTTAACGCTGGTTTGCGACAAAGCGTTGCCGCAGCACGGCCATTTTACGTCCGGGACCGTACTTATCCCCACGAATCAGTCATTTGCGGACTCGCCTGAAAGGGGAAATCGCCCCCTCTCGCCAGTCCGGCTCCGTCTGCCTATATCCAGCGCCCTGACCGCCCGGAGCCTTCATGTCCTATCTCGCCCGCGATGACCGACCCGCCGACAAGGCCGCGCGCTACGCCGAGCTGGAGGACGAAATCCTGGCCGTGCTGGACGGCGAGCCGAACCGCACGGCGCGCATGGCCACCGTCGCCTCCATGCTGGCCGACGCCTTCCCCCTCTTCTTCTGGACCGGCTTCTACGTCGTCGACCCGGACAAGGCCGACGAACTGGTGGTCGGCCCCTATCAGGGCACGCTGGGCTGTCTGCGCATCGCCTTCGGTCGCGGCGTCTGCGGGACGGCCGCCCGGGACCGCGCGACGCAGATCGTCGACGATGTCCACGCCTTCCCCGGCCACATCGCCTGCGACGCCCGCTCCGCCAGCGAGATCGTGGTGCCCGTTTTCGACGGCTCGGGCGCCCTGATCGCCGTCTTCGACGTCGACGCGACCGAGACGTCCGCCTTCGACGCGGTCGACGCCGCGGCGCTGGAGCGTCTGCTGGGCCGGGTGTTCGCTCAATAAACCCCGTCATCCTCGGGCTTGTCCCGAGGACCCATCTTTCAACTGCATTGGCCTCCGATCAGGAGAACAGCTCGTTGACGACCTGCCGGGATCCCTGGTCCGTGCGGCGGACAAATGGGTCCTCGGGACAAGCCCGAGGATGACGGGTATGGGGGGAATGGATTTGGGAGAAACATCATGTCGGAACGGGTGATCGCGGTCACGGGCGGCCATGGCGTGCTGGGCCGCGCCGTCGTCGAGGCGGCGCTGGCTGACGGGCTCAAGGTGGCGATCATCGACCACGCCGGCGGCCAGACCGCGCCCGAGGGCGTGCTGGAACTGGGCGGCGTCGACCTGACCGACCCGGCCGCGGCGGCGAAGGCGATCGACGCGGTCGCCGCGCATTTCGGCCGGCTGGACGCCCTGCTGAACATCGCGGGCGGTTTCGTCTGGCAGACCACCGACGACGCCGATCCGGCCTGGGCGAAGATGTTCGCCCTCAACCTGACCACCGCCCTGAACGCCAGCCGCGCCGCCCTGCCCCATCTGAAGCGCTCGGACGAAGGCCGCATCGTCAATGTCGGGGCCAACGGCGCGCTCAGGGCCGCCGCCGGCATGGGGGCCTACGCCGCCTCCAAGTCCGGCGTCCACCGCCTGACCGAGAGCCTGGCCGAGGAGCTGAAATCCAGCGCCGTCACCGTCAACGCCGTCCTGCCCTCGATCCTCGACACCGACCAGAACCGCAAGGACATGCCCGACGCCGATCCGGCCAGATGGGTCCAGCCGTCGGACCTCGCCCGGGTCATGCTGTTCCTGGCCTCGCCGGAAAGCCGGGCGATCACCGGCGCCCTGATCCCCGTCACGGGCCGCGTCTGATGCAGCTGACCCGCTCGGTCCTCTACCTGCCCGCCAGCAATCCGCGCGCCATCGAAAAGGCTCGCGGCCTGAAGGCCGACGCCGTCATCCTGGATCTCGAGGACGCCGTGGCTCCCGACGCCAAGGCCGAGGCGCGCGCCGCGGCCGTCGCGGCCCTGACGACAGGCGGCTTCGCGTCGCGCGTCGGCGTCCGCGTCAACGGCCTCGACACCCCCTGGGGCGCGGACGACCTCGCCGCCCTCCGCGACCTGCAGCCCGATTTCGTCGTCGCCCCCAAGATCGAAAGCCCCGACGCCGTGCGCGAGGTCGCCGCCCGCCTGCCCTTCGGCGTCGCCCTGTGGATCATGGTCGAGACCCCGCTGTCGGTCCTTCGCCTCGACGCCATCGCGGGCGCCGGCGCCCCGCTCGCCGCTCTCATGCTGGGCGTCAACGATCTCGGCGAGCGGATGAACCTCGTCATCGGGCCCGAGCGCGAGCCGCTGAAACCCTGGCTGGCCGCCGTCGTCGCCGCCGCGCGCGGCCACGGCCTTCTGGCCATCGACGGCGTGGTCAACGCCACCGACGACGCCGATCGCCTCCAGACCGAATGCCGCCAGGGCCGCGCCTTCGGCTTCGACGGCAAGAGCCTGATCCACCCGGCCCAGATAGACGCCGCAAACGCCGCCTTCTCCCCCTCGCCGGAAGAGGTGACGAAAGCCCGCGAGGTCGTCGCCGCCTTCGCCGCCGCCGACGCCGAGGGCAAGGGCGCGATCCGCGTCGGCTACCGCATGGTCGAACGCCTCCATCTCGACGCCGCCCACCGCCTGCTGGCCCGGCATGAGGCGGCGAGTTGATTTTCACCGTCATTCCGGGGCGCTCGAAGAGCGAACCCGGAACCCAGGACCGTCGCCGCCCTCCTGGGTTCCGGGTTCCGCTGCGCGGCCCCGGAATGACGACAAAGGGTGATCTCGACCCAGGCTTTCCACGGGCCTATCAAGGCCGTTCGTCATTGAAACGGACTATCCCTTGACCCACGCCGTCATTGCCGCCACCGGCCTGTTCACCCCCGAACAGTCGATCTCCAACGCCGAGCTGGTCGCCGCCTACAATGCGTACGCCGAGCGGTTCAACGCCGACCACGCCGCCGAAATCCTGGAAGGCGACGTCGCCGCCCTGACTCCCTCCTCGGTCGAGTTCATCGAGAAGGCCTCGGGCATCAAGTCGCGCTTCGTGCTCGACAAGGCCGGCATCCTCGACCCCGCCCGCATGCTGCCCCACCTGCCCGAGCGCTCGAACGACGAGCTGTC
>NZ_JAKFEB010000115.1:0-4584 GCF_036677305.1 Brevundimonas sp.
CCGATCCGGATCACCGGATTGCGGACGCGCCAGGCCACCAGCTCGATCGCGGCCCCGCCGCCGATCAGCAGCACCCCGGCGAAGACGAAGTCGGTGACGGTCCAGTTGACCTCGCGGGTGAACTGCATGGCGACCAGCGGCGCGGTCATGATCAGGGCCACCGCCCCCCAGCCCAGCATCCGCAGGGCCTTCCACAGCTGGTCCAGGTCCTCGTTCGTCACATGCATGGCGGTCTCCCTCGGCTTCGACGACCGGACGATGCGACAGGCGCCCGCTGATCGGCATGAGCGAATTGTGAGCAGTTGCTGAAAAGCGGCCCTCAGCCCTTCGGCCACCCGCCCGCGCGGCTCAGGGCGCTTGGCGCGGGCCGTCCGATCTTCTCGCCGATCCAGCGCGCCGTGCCGATCAGGGCGTCCAGGTCGTAGCCGGTCGAATAGCCCGCCCGCTCCAGCATATAGACCAGGTCCTCGGTGGCGATATTGCCCGTGGCGCCGGGCGCGAACGGGCAGCCGCCGATGCCGCCGACCGAGGCGTCAAGCACGTCCACCCCCGCCTCGACGCCCGCGAAGGCGTTGGCCAGTCCGGTGTTCCGCGTGTCGTGGAAATGCAGCCGCAGAACGGCGTCCGGCGCGGCCTTGCGCGCGGCCTCGACCTTGCGCGTCACGCTCCACGGGTCGCCGACGCCGATGGTGTCGGCCAGGGCGATCTCGCCGACGCCCAGCGCGGCGATCCGCTCGACCAGCCCGGCCACCTGATCCGTCGACACCTCTCCCTCGAACGGACAGCCCCAGACGCAGGACAGGGTGGCCGACAGCGACGGTGTCGCGCCGGGGGTCCCCTCGGCGTTCGCCCGCCCGGCCACAATGTCGGCCAGCATCTGCACCTGCTGGTCGACCGTCAGCCCCTGGTTCTTCAGCCCGAAGCCGTCGGTGGCCGACATGGCGACATTGACCTCGTCCACCGCCGTGCCCAGCGCCCGGTCGTAGCCCTTGCCGTTCAGCACCAGGCCGATCCGGCTGCGCCCGGCTTCCCGCGGCAGGGCGGCCATGACCGCCTCGGCCCCCGCCATCTGCGGCACATATTTCGGATGGACGAAGCTGACCGCCTCGATCCGCCGCGCCCCCGCCGCTTCCAGCCGTTTGACCAGATCGACGCGCACGGCCGGTTCGAGGATCGCCTTCTCGTTCTGCAGGCCGTCCCGGGGGCCGACCTCGACGATGGTGATGGCGCGGCTCACCGGGCGGAGCCCCGGGCCGCCGCCGCGACGGGCGCCGCGCCCGGCGGGGCGTAGACGGTCAGCTCGACGTCGTCCCCCTTGGAATAGTTGTGGCCGTTGACCACCCCCACGGCGCGACCCGTGACGCCCAGCTGCGCGGCGGCCTCGCGGAAGGCGTCGGCGTCATGTTCCTCGACGATGGCGGGCCGGCCCTCGGCCAGGGCCCGCGCGGCGCCGGCGGCGTCGGTCAATTCGGTGTCCTTGCCGGTCAGGAAGACGAAGCTGGGCTCGTGGAAGCCGGTGATGGCCACCGGCCCCGCCCGGCCCTGCCGCGGATGCAGGTCGGCGCGTTCGAGCGTCTTCTGCAGCTGCGGCGCGACCGACAGGGGCCGCAGCTGGCGCAGGGTGCCGGCGAGGGCCGCATGGGCCAGCACGCCCAGCGCCAGCGACACCATCAGCGCCGTCACCGCCGCCCGGTGCAGCATCAGGAAGGCGCCGACCAGACTGGCCAGGATGGCGAAGACGATGGTCAGGGTCGCCCAGGTCTGGGCGGTCGACTTGCCGTATTCGGTCAGCAGATAGACCATGGCCACGGACAGCAGGCCGCCGACGAACAGGGTCAGCCCCACGCCGACATAGCGCGATATCCTGCCGATCGGGTGCGCCGTGGCGGCGGCCGCCAGCAGGGCCAGTCCCCCGAACGTCGGCAGGGTGTAGTGCGCCAGCTTGGTCGGGGTCAGTTCGAAGATGATCCAGGCCGGAACGACCCAGCAGACCAGGAACCGGATCGCCGGTTCGGCCCGCCTGTGCCAGCCCGCCGAAACAGCCGCGGCCAGCAGCAGCGTGGCCGGGAAGAACAGGATCGGCGCCATCAGCAGATAGGCTCCGGGCGCGACGCCGTGCCCCTCGTCGCCGCCCGCCACCTTGGGCGCCAGATCGCCGCCGATGGCCTCGCGCCAGAAGCCGCCGTCGGTGGCGATGGTGATGGCGATGGCCCACGGTCCGACGATCAGCGCCACCAGCGGCAGGCCCCAGCCCCAGCCCAGCCGCTTCAGCCAGGACACGTCCCGGTCCCAGACCGACAGCGCCAGTATGGCCGGGACGACGACCAGCAGGCCGATCGGCCCCTTGATCAGGATGGACAGGCCCAGCCCCAGCCAGAAGGCCAGTTTCCACGGCCTCAGCGGCGCCTCTCCGGCCCGCGCCGCCAGATAGATCCGCGCCAGCCCGGCCATGGCCAGGGTCACGGCGCCGCACAGCATGGCGTCGGTCTTGGCGATCCCCGCCTCGGTCGACAGCAGGAAGCTGGCCCCCATGATCGCGCCCGCCAGGAATCCCGCCCTCTGGCCGAACATCGCCGCCCCGGCCCAGGCGCAGGCGGCGGCCGCCAGCATGGCGCCCAGCAGCGACGGAATCCGGTACGGCCCGATGTCCCGGTTCTCGACCTTGGACGTCAGGGACACCGCCACGGCCTGCATCCAGTAGATTCCGACCGGCTTCTTCCAGCGCGGCTCGTCCTGGTAGCGGATGTCGACATAGTCGCCGCTCTCGAGCATCTGCGAGGTGGCCTGGGCGTAACGGCTCTCGTCGCGGTCCAGCGGCGGCAGCAGCATCAGCACCGGCAGGCCGGCGAACAGGGCGATCAGCGCGGCCAGCACGGGGCCGCGCCATCCGGCGATGTATCGGTCGAAGTCGGCGCCTGTCATGTTCACCTACCTATCACGAGGTTTCCGCCCGCGTCAGACGTGATCGCGTCCTCTCCCGCCTCCCGCCGAAACCGGCTAGAGAACGGGGATGAACGCCGCCATCCCCGACATCTCCGTCGTCGTCCCGGTCCATAACGAGGAGGGCGCCGCCGGCCCGCTGGCGCGAGAGATCGCCGCCGCCTTCGCCGGCCGGTCGTACGAGATGGTCTTCGTCGACGACGCCTCGCGGGACGGCACCCTCGCCGAACTGCGCGGCCTGATGGCCGAACTTCCGGCCCTGCGCGTGCTCGGCCACGGCTCGAACGCGGGCCAGAGCCGGGCGGTCCGCACGGGCGTGCTGGCCGCGCGGGCTCCGATCGTGGTCACCCTCGACGGCGACGGCCAGAATCCGCCGGCCGACGCCCCGAGACTGGCCGATCTGCTGGCCGGCTCGCCCCCGACCGTCGCCCTGGTCGGCGGCGTCCGGGCCAGGCGTCAGGATTCGGGGGCCAAGCGGCAGGCCTCGCTGTGGGCCAACCGCATCCGCAGGAAACTGCTGGGCGACGACGCCGACGACACGGGCTGCGGGCTCAAGGCCTTCCGCCGCGACATCTTCCTGCGCCTTCCCTATTTCGATCACATCCACCGCTATCTGCCGGCCCTGATGATCCGCGAGGGGTATCAAAACCTCTACCTGGACGTCGATCACCGCCATCGCGAGACGGGCCAGTCGAAATACACCAACTGGGGGCGGTTGATGGCCTCCCTGTCCGACCTGCTGGGCGTGATGTGGCTGAAGACGCGCTCGCGCCGCCCGGGGGCGATCAGCGAGTTTTGAGCAGGCGTAGCTGAACGGATCGAACCGGGTTATGCATGGTTAACAAGCGCGGCCGTAACGCGCCCCGCCCGCCTCGACGCCTGACGATGGAGCCCGCCATGCTGATCGCCGTTCCGCTGCTTTTCATCCCGGTGGTGCTCTACGCCATCGTCATCCTGTCGGGCGTCGTCGGAACCGGAGGCGTCGCGGCGGCCGAGGCGGCGCTGCGCGATCCGCTGTTCTCGATCCCCATGGTTTCGGGCACCGCCTGGAACATCGGCGTCGGCGACCTGATCCTGTTCCTGTCGCTGATCCTGCTGTTCTTCGAACTGCTGAAATCGACGTCCAGCCAGAAGGTCGCGATCGTCAATCACGCCCTGTCGATGATCCTGTTCGTGATCTGCCTGGTGGCCTTCCTGCTGATGAAGGGCTTCGCCACCTCGACCTTCTTCCTGATCCTGACGATGGTCATGCTGGACGTCCTGGCCGGCTTCATCGTCACCATCATCTCCGCCCGCAAGGACCTCGACTTCGGCGGCGGCGCCGCCTGACCGTAATCCCTCACCCCTTCCGGGGTTGAGCGCCGCCACCCGCCCGTCATTCCGGGGCCGAGCGCAGCCCCACCCCCCCACCGTCATTCCGGGGCCGAGCGCAGCCCCACCTTCCGTCATTCCGGGGCCGAGCGCAGCGAGGAACCCGGAACCCAGGGGACCGGGCTCGATATTGGCGGCGCGTCAGAGGACGGCGTCCGATCCCCTGGGTTCCGGGTTCGCTCTGCGAGCGCCCCGGAATGACGGGTTCAATGCTGCAAGTTCGCGCTGAAACAGACGAGTTGCAGAAGCCAACCCGTTGATCCATTGCGCCAA
>NZ_JAKFEB010000116.1:0-4080 GCF_036677305.1 Brevundimonas sp.
CGACTGCCCCCGCTCCGCAATCGAACCGGCGCCCCAAGTCGTCTCGGGGTTTGGCCCTATGCCCCGACCGAACCTGAAGAAAGAAAGGGCGCGGCCCTCGCCGGCCGCGGGAGGGCGCTCAAGGCGCTGCTTTCCAGGCGTTTCCGGAAACGCCTGGTGGAGCCGAGGGGAGTCGAACCCCTGACCTCGTCATTGCGAACGACGCGCTCTACCAACTGAGCTACGGCCCCCCTTGCACCACTGACAGTGGGGCGCAGGCGAGCCGGCGACATACGAGGGGCGGGGCCGGAGTGTCAACGGGGTTGACGGACGCCCGGCCGGACACGCGCCTGCGGCGCCGGAATCATTGGACGCAGGACCGCGCCACGCTAGAAGCGGAGCTCAATCGGTTTCCGGAGTCCCTTCATGGGTTACGCCATCGTCTGGCTGGTCAATACGATCCTGTCGCTCATGACCTGGGCCATCATCCTGTCGGCCATCTTCAGCTGGCTGTTCGCCTTCGACGTAATCAACCGCCGCAACCGCTTCGTCGCCCAGCTGGCCGACTTCCTCGACCGGATCACGACGCCGATCCTGGAGCCGTTCCGCCGGATCATTCCGCCGCTGGGCGGGATCGACATCTCGCCGATCGTCGTCCTGCTGCTGATCAATTTCCTCAAGATCCTGTTCAACCGGCTGACCGCGCCGATCCTGATCCAGATGCTGGGATAAACGCGACCGCCGCGACACGCCTTCCCCCGTTCCTCACCGACCCGCGCTTCCGGCCTTGCGCCGTCCGGCGAGGGTCCTAAGGTGCCGCTCCGACCGGGCCCCCGCGCCCGCCAGCCAACCGGACTTCATGACCACGATCCGTTCCGTCGCCATCGTCGGCGCAGGCCAGATGGGCGCAGGCATCGCCCAGGCGGTGGCCGTGGGCGGCTATCAGGTGCTGCTGTACGACGCCGCGGCCGACCGCGTGCCCCAGGCGCAGGGGGCCATCGCCGCCAGCCTGGCGCGTCAGGTCGCGCGCGGCCTGATCGACCAGGCCGCCGCCGACGCGGCCCTGTCGCGCATCACCGCCGCGACCTCGCTTGCCGCCGCCGCCAAGGCCGACCTGGTCATCGAGGCCGCCATCGAGGACGAGGCGGCCAAGAAATCCATCCTTTCCGACCTGACGCCGCATCTGGGCGACAACACCCTGCTGGCCTCCAACACCTCGTCGATCTCGATCACGCGGCTGGCCTCGGCCACGGACCGGCCCGACCGCTTCATCGGCCTGCATTTCATGAAGCCGGCGCCGGTGATGAAGCTGGTGGAGATCATCCGCGGCATCGCCACCTCGGCCCAGACCTATGACGCGGCCGTCGCCTTCGCGGAATCGCTGGGCAAGACCACGACCAATTCCGAGGACTTCCCGGCCTTCATCGTCAACCGCATCCTGGTGCCGATGATCAATGAGGCGGTCTATGTCCTGTACGAGGGCGTCGGCAACGTCGCCTCGATCGACAAGGCGCTGAAGCTCGGCGCCAACCACCCGATGGGCCCGCTGGAACTGGCGGACTTCATGGGACTGGACGTCGTCCTGGCCATCATGAACGTGCTGTACGACGGCCTGGCCGACAGCAAATACCGGCCCTGTCCGCTGCTGGTGAAATACGTCGAGGCCGGCTGGCTGGGGCGCAAGTCCGGCCGCGGCTTCTACGACTATTCCGGCCCGGAACCGGCGCCGACGCGATGATGATCCCGACGCTGGAAAAGCCGGAAGACTTTCCGGGCCAGCAGCGCGTGGCCTGGCGGCGCGATCCGCAGCGCATCGTGCTGGCGGCGGCGGCCGGGGCGCTGTGGCCGCCGCTGGTCATCACCCTGATCGTCTGGCCGCCCCAGAACTGGCTGCCCAGCCTCGAGATGGACTGGCGGCTGGTCGTGCTGGTCATCGGCATCGCGGCCGTGCCCGGCGGCCTGTGGCTGCTGGCCCGCGAGCGCGACATGACCGGCCGTCCCGCGACCCGGCTGGGCGTGGTCTGGCGCTTCATGTTCTACGGCGGCCTGCTGGCGGCGGGCCTTCAGGCCATGCTGGCCCTGATCGTCTCGGTGGTCGGCTGGTTCGAGGCCGGGGGCATCGCCCAGGCCGCGGGCGCGACCGAGACGACGCTTCTGATCTATGGCGTGGGCGGCCTGCCGATCGCCGTGCTTCTGGGCGTCAGCTATGCGCTGTGGGCCGGTCTGTGCGCGGCCTTCATCGCCTTCATGCCCCAGCCCGAGGTCCGCGACCGGCTGGGCGTCATGCGCGACCGCGACCCGGACTGACCTCCCGGGGGACCTCGCCCCCTTGCGCCGTTTTTCGCGGGCTGTGCTAAGGCGCGCGGATGAAGCCCCAAGACCTGGATGTCCTGATCGTCGGCGCCGGCGCGGCCGGAATGATGTGCGCCATCGAGGCGGGGCGGCGCGGGCGCAGCGTGCGCATCCTCGACCACGCGCGGGCGCCGGGCGAGAAGATCCGCATCTCGGGCGGGGGGCGGTGCAACTTCACCAACCTGGGAACCGGGCCGGCCAATTTCCTGGGCGAGAACCCGCGGTTCGCGACCTCCGCCCTGAAGCGGTTCACGCAGCATGATTTTGTGAAGCGGGTCGATCAGGCGGGGATCGCCTGGCACGAGAAGACGCTGGGCCAGCTGTTCTGCGACGACAGCGCCAGACAGATCATCCGCATGCTGACCGACGACATGCGGGCGGCGGGCGTGGTGCTGTCGCTCGGAACGGCGGTGGAGCGGGTCGAACGCAGCGGAGACGGCTATGAGGCCGCGCTGTCCGACGGGTCGGTGGTGCGGGCGCGGTCGCTGGTGCTGGCGACGGGGGGCAAGTCGATCCCCAAGATGGGGGCGACGGGCTGGGCCTATGACGCCGCGCGGGCGTTCGGCCTGCGGGTGACGGAGACGCGGCCGGCGCTGGTGCCGCTGACGTTCGAGGCGGGTCTGCTGGAACAGCTGACGCCCTTGGCGGGGGTGGCGGTGGATGCGGTGGTGAAGGGCGGGGGGACCGCCTCAAGCAGCCCGAAGGGCGATAGGCAACAAGCAAGCTTTGCAGAGGCCATGCTGTTCACCCACCGGGGGCTGTCGGGGCCGGCCATCCTGCAGATCAGCAGCTACTGGCGCGAGGGCGAGGCCATCACCGTCGCCATGGCGCCGGGCGAGGACGTCTGGGCCCGGCTGAAGGCGGCCAAGGAAGAGAACGGGAAACAGATGGTGCACACGGCGCTGGGCCACATCGTGCCGCGGCGGCTGGCGGAGAGCATCTGCGAGCGGGAGGGGGTGAAGGGCAAGCTGGCCGAGGTGGGGGACAAGACCCTGCGCCGGCTGGATGCCGCGGTGAACGGCTGGACCGTCAAGCCGGTGGGGTCGGAGGGATATCGGACGGCCGAGGTGACGCTGGGCGGGATCGCGACGGACCAGCTGGATCAGCAGACCATGGAGGCGAAGGACGTCCCGGGCCTGTACGTCATCGGCGAGGCCGCCGATGTGACCGGCTGGCTGGGCGGCTACAATTTCCAGTGGGCCTGGTCGTCAGGGTGGGCCGCCGGGCAGGCGTGTTAGGCTGACTTTTCGAGAGACGGCCAGCGCGAATAGGCGAACACCACCACGGCGACAAGATTGACCACCGGAACGAACCACAGCAGGGCCCAGGCCCGGCTGAAGCCGGCCTTCCGGAGGATTTCCGACAGCGGAAACAGCGGGATCAGCAGCCAGATCAGGATGATGATCCAGTGCCAGGCCGAATAGCTTCCCATATCGCACCCCCGTTCTGCCGGAACGGTAGCAAGCGTCGCTGTTGTTGCAACCCGTTCCGGCGGTCGCGGGTCGATGCGCGTTCGCGATTGCTGTATGAGCCGCCGCCATGCCCTTCACCGCCACCGTCCTGACCATGTTCCCCGAGGCGTTTCCGGGGCCGCTCGGCGTCTCGCTGATCGGCACGGCGTGGCGCGAGCGCGGGCTCTGGAGCCTTGAAACGGTTGACATTCGGGCCTTTTCCACAGATACGCGCGGCTTCCTGGACGACACCCCCGCGGGTGGCGGTCCGGGAGCCGTGCTTAAAGCGGACGTGGTG
>NZ_JAKFEB010000117.1:0-13171 GCF_036677305.1 Brevundimonas sp.
GCGACATTGCCCATGCCGGTGGCCGGCGACTGGTTGCGGCCGCCGTAGACGCGCGACGGGTTCTCGCCGCAGGCCATCTTCAGGCCGTAGGGCGCGCCCGGCATCTTCATGCCCTGCATGGTCACCGACGGCACATTGCGCACGGTCACGCCGCGCCCGCCGAACAGATTGGCCGAACCGGGCAGGATCTGGAGCGTGGTCACCCCGCCCGCCCGCGCCTGGTTGAAGCCGGGGTCCTGCGGCCACAGCGAATGCTCGGCCCAGACCTGGGCCGTGTTCGGGCTGGTCGCCTCGTTTCCGTCGCTCATCCCCGACACGCCCGGCGAGGGATAGACGCCGAGGTGGCTGTGCACGTCGATGATGCCCGGGGTCACGAACCGCCCGCGCGCGTCCACCACGCGGTGACCGCCGGGGACCGGGGTCGAGGCGTCGCCGACCGCAGCCACCTTGCCGTCGGTGACGATGACCACGCCGTTCTCGATCTTCCGGCCCGCGCCGTCGAAGACCGTTCCGCCGACGATGGCCATGTTCTCGCGCGGCAGGCCGCGATAGGTCGAGGGGAAGGGATCGGGGTTGGCCGCATGGTCCAGCCCCCGCGCCATCGGCTCGCGCGCCTCGTCGGACGCGTTGTCCGCGGAGGGCGTGTCGTCGCCCCCGGTGGTGGCGCAGGCCGTCAGGGCCAGAGAGCCCGCCAGCACGCAGGCGAGGACGGCGAGGCTGGAACCCCGCAAGGCGTGAAGTCTCATCAAACGCTCCCCTTGTACGCCCGACCCGGGAGCGGTGGCGTACGTCGGGGCGGATTACAAAAGGCTCCGGACCGCCGCGTCAAAGCCGGAAACATTACAAACCCGTAAGGCGGGATCGCATCTCGTCGTTCGACAGGCTGGCGACCTCGATCATCTTGGTTCGAGACTGTCCGCCGCGCTGGATGGCCAACGCCGATTTCGGCGCGCCCAGCGCCCTGGCCAGCAGTTTGATCAGGGCGTCGTTGGCCTCGCCCTCGACCGGCCGGGCGCGCACCCGGACCTTGAGAACCGGGCGCCCGTCGGCGTCCACATCCCAGCCGTCGATGCGATCGGTCGACGCTCCTGGCGTGAGGCGGACGGCGAGGTTGGCCATGGCCATGGAAGACCAGACGGGCGGCCGGATTTCAACGTCGCGTTCGCGACCCCTTGCATATCGGCGATCCACGCTTTAATACTGCACCATATGGTTCAGTATAATACAGCCCGCCTCAACACCTCGTTTGCCGCGCTGTCGGACGCCACCCGACGCGGCGTGCTGGAGCAGCTCGGACGTTCGGACGCATCGATCACGGAGCTTGCCGACAAATTCCACATGACGCTCACGGGCATGAAGAAACACGTCGGCGTCCTGGAGCATGCCGGGTTCGTCACGACGGAGAAGGTCGGGCGGGTCCGAACCTGCAAGCTCGGCCTGCGCAAGCTCGAGGAAGAGGCCGCATGGATAGAGACCTACCGCCAACTCTGGGCCGCCCGTTTCGACGCGTTGGACGGGGTTATCGAGGACCTGAAGCTCAAGGAGAAAACCGATGACTAACCCCACGACGATTGAACGGACGTCGGAGCGAGAACTCGTCGTTACGCGCGTCTTCAACGGGCCGCCGCGCCTTGTGTTCGAAGCCTGGACCCGGCCCGAGCTGATGAAGCTGTGGTGGGCGCCGAAGTCGATCGGCGTGCCCCTGCTGTCCTGCGAGATGGACGTTCGCGCCGGAGGCGGCTACCGCCTCGAGTTCGGGCACGACCCTTCGCAGTCGATGGCGTTCGTCGGCAGATACCTCGAAGTGGTTCCGCCCTCGCGCCTCGTCTGGACGAATGAGGAAGCCGACGACGGCGCCGTGACCACGGTGACCTTCGAGGACAGGGACGGCAGGACGCTGTTGACCGTCCACGAACTCTATCCCTCGAAGGAAGCCCTCGACGCCGGCCACGGGGCCGAGGAAGGGATGCCCGAACAGTTCGAACAGCTGGACGAACTGCTTCTCACACTCGGCGCGGACGCGTGACGTCACGGACGCCGCATCCGGCCGGACTCTCGCTTCGGCCGCTGAGCCTGGCCGACGCGCCCCCCGTCCTCGCCCTCATGCGCAGGGCCGAGGGCGGCCTTGGCCGCCTTCCCGACGAGATGGACCTTCCGTGGATGGAGGAGGCGCTCGCGGGCGCCCTGGCTGGCGGACTCGCCATCGGCGCCTGGGAGGGATCGCGGCTGGCGGGGATGATCAAGGCCAGCCGCATGCCGTCCGTCCAGTTCCAGCACGTGCTCTGGGACCTGACGGTCGCGGTGGACCCCGGGTCACAAGGCCGGGGCGTGGGCCACAGCCTGTTTTCCGGGTTTCTGGCCAGGGCGGCGACCCTGACGCCGCGCGTCGAACGCGTGGAGCTCGTCGTCAGGGAAGGCCTGTCGCACGCCATCCGCCTCTACGAGCGGGTCGGCTTCCGGCAGGAGGGGCGCTTCGAACGCCGTTTCCGGCTTCCCGACGGAACCTGTGAGGCCGATCTTCCAATGGCTCTGCTCATGGCGCCGCGCCCGTAGGGCCCTCCTCCCCGGTTCCCTTCCATGAAAAAGGGCGCGGACCCGAAGGCGCCGCGCCCTGTCTCGATCCGTCTGGTCGGACTCTACCCCAGCGCCTTCATCAGTTCCGGCACCACGACCTTGTAGTCCCCGACGATGCCGTAGTCCGCGACCTGGAAGATCGGGGCGTCGGCGTCCTTGTTGATGGCCACGATGACCTTGGAGTCCTTCATCCCGGCCAGGTGCTGGATGGCGCCCGAGATGCCGATGGCGATGTAGAGGGCGGGGGCCACCACCTTGCCGGTCTGGCCGACCTGATAGTCGTTGGGCGCATAGCCGGCGTCGACCGCAGCGCGCGAGGCGCCGACGGCGGCGCCAAGCTTGTCGGCCAGCGGGTCCATGACGGCGTGGAATTCCTCGGCCGAACCCAGGGCCCGGCCGCCCGAGACGATGATCTTGGCCGCGCCCAGTTCCGGACGGTCCGACTTGACCATCTCCTCGCTGACGAAGGCCGCCTTGCCGGCGTCCGCGCCGGCAACGGTCTCGACCTTGGCCGAGCCGCCCTCGCCCGCCGCGGCGAAGCCGGTCGGACGCACCGTGATGACCTTCTTGCCGTCCGACGACTGCACCGTCTCCAGCGCATTGCCGGCGTAGATCGGACGCACGAAGGTGTCGGCGCTGACCACCTCGACGATGTCCGAGATCGCGGCCACATCCAGTTTCGCCGCGATGCGCGGCATGAAATTCTTGCCGTCCATGCTGGCCGGCGAAAGGATGGCGTCATAGCCGCCGGCCAGACCGACGACCGTCGCCTCGACCGCTTCGGCGAGGTGATGGCCCAGACCGGCGGACTCGGCCAGCAGCACCTTGCGAACGCCGGCGATCTTCGCGGCGCTGTCGGCGGCGGCTTTCGCGCCCTGTCCCACGACGAGGATGTCGACGTCCCCGCCGATGGCGGCGGCGGCGGTCACCGTCTTGTGGGTGGTTTCGCGGGCGGTCGAGCCGTCGTGATCGGCGATGACGAGAACGGCCATTACAGGACCCCCGCGGTCTTGAGCTTCGCAACCAGTTCGGCGGCGTCAGCCACCTTGATCCCGGCGGACCGCTTGGGCGGCTCCGTGACTTTCAGCACCTTCAGGCGCGGCGCCGTGTCGACGCCGTAGTCGGCGACCGCCTTGACTGCGATCTCCTTCTTCTTGGCCTTCATGATATTGGGCAGGCTGGCGTAGCGCGGCGTGTTCAGGCGCAGATCCGTGGTCACCACGGCCGGCAGGGTCGCGGAAAGCGTCTGGATGCCGCCGTCGACCTCGCGCGTCACGGTCGCCTTGCCGCCGGCGATCTCGATCTTCGCGGCGAAGGTGGCCTGGGGCCAGTCCAGCATCGCCGCCAGCATCTGGCCGACCGCATTGTTGTCGCCGTCGATGGACTGTTTGCCCATCAGGACCAGGTCCGGCTTTTCCTCGTCGACCACCGCCTTCAGCAGCTTGGCGACGGCCAGCGGCTCGAGATCCGCGTCCGACTGGATCAGGATGCCGCGGTCGGCGCCCATGGCGAGCGCTGTCCGAATGGTCTCCTGCGCCTGGGCGACGCCGATGGAGACGACCACGATCTCGTCGGCGGTGCCGGCGGCGTGGTGCTCCTTGCCTTCCTTCATGCGCACCGCCTCCTCGACGGCGATCTCGCAGAACGGATTCATGCTCATTTTGACGTTGGCCAGGTCGACGCCGGTCTGGTCCGCCTTGACGCGGGCCTTGACGTTGGAGTCGATCACCCGTTTGACGGGGACGAGAACCTTCATTGCGCTATCCACAAAGTCGCCGGAATGTTGGGTCAGGCAATAGGGACGCCGCGCCCGACCTGTCAACGTAACGCCGCGTCAACGCCCTCGTTCGTTTGTCCTCGAAGCCACGGGAATCCGTAGATGAACCGCCTCCTGACCATGAAACGGCTGAGCATCCTGTTTCTCTCGACCTTCGCCGTCCTGATGGTTGGCATGTTCGCCTATGAGAAGCTGGTGGTCGCGCCGGGCGACCGCTGCGAGGCCGGCGGCAAATGGTGGGATCCGGAAGGCCGCACCTGCGCCCAGCCGATCTCCATCGCCGAAATCACCGGCCGGCCCCTTCCGGGCCAGCGCGCCGCCGCCTCGGACGCCAAGAACCGCGAACTGGTGGCCATCGAGGACTCCCTGACCGCCCAGCAGAAGGCCCGGGACGCCGAAGCCGACCGCCAGCGCGCGGCCTTGGCCGCGCAATAGTTCAGCGCGTCCCGCCCGGCTTCCACTTCACGTCGTCCGCCCCGTTGGCGTTGGCCCGACGGGCGGCGACGAACAGATGGTCCGACAACCGGTTCAGATAGCGGATCGACGCCGGCGTCACCGCCTCGCCCGCCTCGGTCAGACGCACCGCCTCGCGCTCGGCCCGGCGCGCCACGGTGCGGGCCAGATGCAGCAGGGCCGACAGGGCCGAGCCGCCCGGCAGGATGAAACTGTCCAGCGGCTTCAGGCTCTCGTTCATCCAGTCGATCTCGGCCTCCAGCCGTTCGACCTGGCTGTCGAGGATGCGCAGCGCCTCCCATTTGGGCGCGGGCTCCAGCGGCGTGGCCAGATCGGCGCCCAGGTCGAACAGTTCGTTCTGGATCCGGCCCAGCATGGCGTCGATGCGGTCGTGCTGGCCTGAATGCAGCCGGGCCGCGCCGATGACGGCGTTCAACTCGTCCACCGCGCCATAGGCCTCGACGCGCGGATTGCTCTTGGACACGGTCGCGCCCGACGCCAGCCGCGTCTGCCCGCCGTCGCCGGTCTTCGTATAGATGCGGTTCAGGACGACCACAGGCTCAGCCCTTCAATTCTCAACCGGCGTGCGTGGTTTTCCACCACATGCCGATGACCAGCAGCACGATCGCCAGCGCCTGCAGCGCCACCCTCAGCCGCATCAGCTTGTTGGAGTGCGACCGCGCGAAATCGCCGCCCCGGTACAGCGAATAGATGCCGAACCCGAGGGTTATGGCCACCGCCGCGATGGCCAGCAGGATCAGGATGTTCAGAACGTCGCCCATGCCGGCAATCTAGGCGACCCCGGGCGGCGAGGCCAGCGCGCCGGACGGCCCCGCGCCAGCTAAGCCGTTGATTCACCAATTCGTGGTTCTCTGAGAGGCTTCGAGGACGCGATGACCGACCGCACGATCCGCAACCTGGCCCACCTGCGGCGGTCCGCCTCGACTGCCCGCGTGCTCAATTTGCTGAACGTCTACAACGAGCATCAGCACGATCCCGACTGGGCGGCGCGCCCGCTTTTCCGGTCTCCCGCTCTCAACCGGGCCCTGATCATCAAACATCGCCTCCGCCGCGACGAGCTGGACCTGTTCCATCTGCGGCGTCAGGTCGCGACCAAGGTGATCCTGCCGATCGACAGCAGCGACCTGAAGACCGGCGGCCATTTCGTCTTTGTCGGCCAGCGCGGCTTCGAGCCGATGATGCAGGAGGCCTTCGGCATCGGGGGCGAACACCCCGACCTCGCCACCCTGACCCTGCTGGACCGGCTGCCCTCCCTCGACCCCTTCCTGCTGCGGGAGCAGCTCAGACGGGCCGGGATCGAACTCGCGCCCTGCTATTTCACGATCAGCGAACACGACATGGAGCGCATGCTCCGTTTCGTCGAGGACGAGATCCGTCCCCTCGTCACGCTCAGCATCGGATACAGCCTTTCGGCCGTGGGCTCGACCCGCCGGCTGGCCGGCCGGATCCTGTCCAGCGATCCGCGCGACCGTATGGAGGCCCTGCGACAGACCCTCCAGCTCGACCCTGGCGAATATGACGAGGGCGTCTTCTGCTGGAAGGGTTTCCTCTACTACAAATGGGTTCTCGGCAGTCTGGCCGCGGAGATCGCCGATGTCGCCGACGCCCTCGGCAAGGTCCGGACCGTGGGCGCCGCCGATCAGGCCGCGCGCGAGTATCTGGACCGCGGCCGGACCGTCCTGCGCGGCCGGATCCAGAAGACCTCGCAGGATGTCGCCCTGACGCTCAGGATATATGACGACGCCTATGCCAGCCTGACCGTGCTCGGCGACCCGAGCGCCTTCCGCGACTTCCTGCTGCGGGCGCCGGGCATGTTCAATCGCCTGGGCGACCAGCTGGGGGCGATCCAGCACATCGTCAGCTTCTGGCGCTTCCGCTTCGGCCCCGGGTCGGCGAACGTCAGCCCGGAAGAGCTGATCGACATCTTCATGGACTTCGAGACGGGCCTGGCGGGTCGCGACGAGGAGCCCGGCACGCTCATCCTTGCGGCCTGACCGGGCATGAAAAAGGCCGGGAACCAAAGTCCCCGGCCTCGTTCAGTTTCGATCTTCGATCAGATCAATAACGGTAGTGTTCCGGCTTGAACGGGCCCTCGGCCGGGACCGAGATGTAGTCGGCCTGTTCCTTCGACAGCGTCGTCAGCTTCGCGCCCAGCTTGCCCAGGTGCAGCATGGCGACCTTTTCATCGAGGTGCTTGGGCAGGGTGTAGACCTGGTTCTCGTAGGATTTGGCGTTGGTCCACAGCTCGATCTGGGCCAGCGTCTGGTTGGTGAAGCTGGCGCTCATCACGAACGACGGGTGGCCCGTGGCGTTGCCCAGGTTCACCAGACGGCCTTCCGACAGCAGGATGATCTTCTTGCCGTCCGGGAACTCGACGTGGTGCACCTGCGGCTTGATCTCGTCCCACTTGAAATTCTTCAGGCCCGCGACCTGGATCTCCGAGTCGAAGTGGCCGATGTTGCAGACGATGGCGTTGTTCTTCATCGCCCGCATGTGCTCGACGGTCAGGACGTCCTTGTTGCCCGTGGCGGTGACGAAGATGTCGGCCTCGCCGGCCACGTCCTCGACGGTGACGACCTCATAGCCTTCCATCGCCGCCTGCAGGGCGCAGATCGGGTCGACTTCGGTGACCTTCACGCGGGCGCCGCCCTGGCGCAGCGATGCGGCCGAACCCTTGCCCACGTCGCCGTAGCCGCAGACCACGGCGACCTTGCCCGACAGCATGACGTCGGTGCCGCGACGGATCGCGTCGACCAGCGATTCACGGCAGCCGTACAGGTTGTCGAACTTGGACTTGGTGACGCTGTCGTTGACGTTGATGGCGGGGAACGGCAGGTCGCCCTTCTTGGCCATTTCGTACAGGCGGTGAACGCCCGTGGTCGTCTCTTCCGACACGCCGCCGATGGCGTCGCGGATCGCCGAATAGAAGCCCGGCTTCTCGGCGATGTAGCGCTTCATCACCTTGTAGAGGGCTTCCTCTTCCTCGTTCTGCGGGTTGTCCAGCAGGGTGCCGTCCTTCTCGGCCTTGGGGCCGAGCACGCACAGCAGGGTGGCGTCGCCGCCGTCGTCGAGGATCAGGTTCGGATAGCCGCCGTCGGCCCATTCGAAGATCTTGTGGGCGTAGTCCCAGTACTCTTCCAGCGTCTCGCCCTTGGTGGCGAAGACGGGGGTGCCGTTGGCGGCGATGGCGGCCGCGGCGTGGTCCTGGGTCGAGAAGATGTTGCACGAGGCCCAGCGGACGTCGGCGCCGAGCGCTTCCAGCGTCTGGATCAGCACGGCGGTCTGGATCGTCATGTGCAGGCTGCCGGCGATACGGGCGCCCTTCAGGATCTGCCGCGCGCCGAATTCCTCGCGCAGGGCCATCAGGCCGGGCATTTCGGTTTCGGCGATGGCGATTTCCTTGTTGCCGAACGGGGCAAGCGAGATGTCGCGGACGATATAGTCGGTCATGAAAGGGCTTTCCGGGGAGACTGTTTGGGCGGCCTATAGACCGGTCCCGGCCCGGGAGCAAGAAACACATAAGGATGTCTTTATGTGTTTCCCGTGAAACCGCGCCCTCGACGTTTCGTGCCGCCGTGGCGGAAAGGAGCGAAACATGTCCGGCCTGCCCCTGACGCGTCGCACGGTCGCCGTGGCCGGACTGGCCGGTCTGGCCGGTCTGGTTGGTCTGGCGTCGCCAGGCCTCGTGCGGGCGCAGGCCCCGCCGTCTTTCACGACCAGCGACCAGCGGCAGGGGCTGCTGATCGTGCCCGTGATGATCAATGATCGCGGCCCCTACGCCTTCGCCATCGACAGCGCCGCCAACACCTCGGTGATCGCCCGGGACCTCGTCGCCGGTCTGATGCTGCCCGACGCGGGAGAGGTGACGATGCACACCCTGGTCGCCGGCGAACGCGCGCCGACCGTGCGGGCCGGGCGGGTGCGAACCGGGGCCCTGAACGCCCGCGACATCCGCCTGGTGGTCGCCGGCCGGCACGGACTGTCGGGGCTGGACGGCCTGCTGGGAACGGACCTCCTGGCCGGTCTCAGGCTGGTGCTGCATTTCGGACGAAGGACCCGGGTGGACGTTACGCGTCCGCGACGATGGGGCGACCACGCGGGGGACGGCCAGAGGCTGAACGCCCGCAGCGCTTCGGCGGGCGAGCAGCGCTTCAATGGCCTGCTGATGATCGACGCCTCCGCCCGGTCCATCCCCTGCAAGGTGATCATCGACACCGGCGCCAGGATGACCGTCATCAACACCGCCCTGGCTCGCGAGGCCGGCGCCCAGCCTCTGGTCCTCCCCGACGGCACGACGGTGAGCCGGGTCCTGTCCCCGACCGGCCGGGACGCCATGGCGGAGGCGATGCTGTTGCCCGAACTCCGGCTGGGCGGAATCAGCCTGACCCGCGTCCCCGTTCTGGTGGGCGATTTCCACACCTTCGCGATCTGGGGTCTGGCCGATCAACCGGCGGCGCTTCTGGGGGTGGATCTGCTGGGACTGTTCCAGACGGTGATCATCGACCTGAAGCGAGGCGAGCTGGTTCTGGACCCATGAGCCTGGCTGGTGTCTATCTGGACCCTGGTTACAGGGGGTATCGATGAAGGCGATGATTGCGGGCGTCCTGGCGGCGCTGATGATGGGCGGGGCAAGCGCGGCGCAGGACGCGGCTGCGGCGGCGGACGGCCCGGTCACCCTGATCCAGGCGGGCCGGCTGCTGGACCGCCCCGGCCAGGCGCCGCGAGGGCCCTCGACGGTCGTTGTACGCGACGGGCGGATCGTCGAGATCCGCGACGGCTTCGTCGACGCCTCCGCCTTCCCCGGCGCCACGGTCATCGACCAGCGCGACCGCTTCGTTCTGCCCGGCCTGATCGACAGCCACGTGCACCTCGTCTCGGACCTCGGCGGCCAGGCGGGCTTCCTGTCGGGGATCACCGAAAACCTGCCGACCCACGCCTACCGCGCGGCCGAGAACGCCCGGAAAACCCTTATGGCCGGCTTCACCACGGTGCGGAATCTGGGCGACGACGGCGGGGTCACCATGGCCCTGCGCGACGCCACGGCCGCCCATAGCCTGCCCGGGCCGCGCATCGTCGACGCCGGGAACAGCATCTCGACCACCTCGGGCCATATGGACGGACGGCTGGGCTTCAACGACGAGCTTCGCGACGACATCCCGCACGACAACGTCTGCAACGGTCCGGAAAGCTGCCGCGAGGCGGTGCGCGTCCAGGTCGGGCGCGGCGCCAATGTCATCAAGATCGCCACGACCGGCGGCGTGAACAGCCGCATCGGCGCCGGCCTCGGCGCCCAGATGTTCGAGGACGAGGCCCGCGCCCTGGTCGACACGGCGCATCTGTACGGCCTCAAGGTCGCCGTCCACGCCCATGGCGCCGACGGGATCAATCTGGCGCTGCGGATGGGCGCGGACTCGATCGAGCACGGCACCATCTTCGACGACGAGACGATCCGCCTGTTCCGGCAGTCGGGGGCCTATTACGTCCCGACCCTGTCGACCGTGAACGGCTATATCGAGCGGCTCGCCGCGGATCCGAACGCCTATCCGCCCGAGGTCCTGCCCAAGATCCGCTGGCGCATATCCATCACCGGCCAGTCGCTGCAGCGGGCGGTTCCGGCGGGGGTGAAGATCGCCTTCGGCACCGACGCGGGCGTATCGAAACACGGGCGCAACGCCGACGAATTCGCCCTGATGGTCCAGCACGGCATGACGCCGATGAGCGCCATCCAGGCCGCCACGGTCAACGCCGCCGACCTGCTGGGCCTGTCGTCCGAGATCGGCACGCTGGAGCCGGGCAAGCGGGCCGATCTCGTCGCCGTGGACGGTGATCCGCTGACCGACGTGACCGTCCTGACCTCGATGGATTTCGTCATGCGCGACGGCCGCGTGTATCGCGACGAGCGGTAAGGCGGCTTGGCGAGGGCGTGGGGCGGAGCTAAGCAGGCGCGCATGACCCATGACCTCGCCACCCCTCGCCACGACTGGACGCTGACCGAGGTCGAGGCGCTGTTCGCCCGGCCCTTCATGGATCTGGTCTATGAGGCCGCGACCGTCCACCGGACCTGGTTCGATCCGTCCGAGGTGCAGAAGAGCCAGCTGCTGTCGATCAAGACCGGCGGCTGCGCCGAGAACTGCGGCTACTGCTCCCAGTCGGCCAGTTTCGATACGGGGCTGAAAGCCGAAAAACTGATGGATGCGACGGCCGTGCTGGCCGAGGCCATGGCGGCCAAGGCCGGCGGCGCCAGCCGCTTCTGCATGGGCGCCGCCTGGCGCGAGCTGAAGGACCGGGACACGCCGAAGCTGGCGACCATGATCGCGGGGGTGAAGGCGCTGGGTCTCGAGACCTGCGCCACCCTCGGCATGCTGACCGCTGATCAGGCGCGCCAGCTGAAGAACGCCGGGCTGGACTACTACAACCACAACCTCGACACCGGCCCGGAATACTACGCCCAGGTGGTGACGACCCGGACGTATCAGGACCGGCTGGACACCCTGCAGCATGTGCGGGACGCCGGCATGGCGACCTGCTGCGGCGGCATTGTCGGCATGGGCGAGGCGCGGCGCGACCGGGCCAGCCTGCTGCATGCGCTGGCGACCCTGCCCGAGCATCCTGACAGCCTGCCGGTCAACGCGCTGGTGCCCGTCACCGGCACGCCCCTGGGCGAGCGGATGCTCGCCGAGGGTCAGATCGATCCGATCGAGTTCGTCCGCACGGTCGCCGTCGCCCGCATTGTCTGCCCGAAGGCGATGGTTCGCCTGTCGGCAGGCCGCGAAACCATGAGCGCCGAGATGCAGGCCCTGTGCTTCCTCGCCGGAGCCAATTCCATCTTCGTCGGCGGCAAGCTGCTGACCACGCCCAATCCCGAACAGGACGAGGACGCGGCCCTGTTCGCCCTGCTGGACCTGAAGCCCATGGAGCCGAAGGCGATAGAGGCAGCGGCGTAACCACGCCTTAAGCGGCCTGTGTCAGGGTCGCCGCATGGAACGCCGCGCCCTCCTCGGACTGAAGTCACAGACGCTGAAGACCAGCGGCGGCTCAAGCGCCCCGCAGACCACCTATCTGCGTCTGCCGACGATCACCGCCAATGTCATCCGCCCCGGCGGCCGGCGCGGCGTCATGACCGTCGAGACCGGAATCGACACCGCTGACGCCGCTCTCCGGGCCCGTGTCGCCCAGTCGGTCCCTCGCCTGCGCGCCGCCTACGCCGTGGTCGTCCAGCAGGCCGCCAGCGCCCTGCTGCCCGGCGCGCCGCCCGACGTCGAACGCCTGGTCGCCCAGCTTCAGACAGCGACCAACGCCACCATGGGCCGGGCGGGCGCACGACTGCTCATCGGCACGGTGATGGTGGCCTAGTCCTTCGTGGGGCTGACCTGGTTCGCATCGCCATAGGTCAGCGCCAGGAAGACGTCTTCCAGATCGGGATCCTCGGTGGTGATGTCGGCGATGGTGACCCCCGCCGCGCGCACGGCGGCCAGCACCTGCTCCACCGATGACTGGCCCTTGCGATAGGTGACCGCGAAGGCGCCGTTGGGACGGGCCACGACCTCGAACCCCTTCAGGGCCGGCAGGCCGTCGAGGTCCCCTTCGGGCGTCACGACGACATTGCGGGTGTCCAGCCGGCGCAGCAGCTGCGGGGTCGGCTCGCAGGCCACGACCTCGCCCCGGTTCATGATGGCGATGGTGTCGCAGAGCTCCTGCGCCTCCTCCAGATAATGGGTGGTCAGCAGCACCGTCACGCCCTCGGCGTTGATGCGCCGGACGTAGTCCCAGAGCTGGCGGCGCAGTTCGACGTCCACCCCCGCCGTGGGTTCGTCGAGGATCAGGATCGGCGGATTGTGGACCAGCGCCTTGGCCACCATCAGCCGCCGCTTCATGCCGCCCGACAGGGCGCGCACATAGGCGTGAGCCTTGTCCGACAGGCCCAGGGCGGCCAGCAGTTCGTCCGAGCGGCGCTCATGGGCGGGCACGCCATAGAAGCCGGCCTGCACCTCAAGCGCCTCGCGCGGGGTGAAGAAGACGTCGGCGACGATTTCCTGCGGCACGACGCCAAGGGCGGCCCGGGCGTCGCGCGGCTGTTTGTCGATATCCCGGTCCCAGATCGAGGCCGAGCCGCCGGTCTTGTTCACCACCCCCGCGAGGATGTTGATCAGGGTCGACTTGCCGGCGCCGTTGGGGCCCAGCAGGCCGAACATCGAGCCGCGCGGAATGACCAGATCGACGCCCCTCAGGGCCGTTTTCGGCGGAGCCTTCTTCGTCCCGGCGTAGGTCTTCTCCAGTCCCCGCACCTCGATGGCGTTGACGGGCAGGGCGTTCGCTTCGGGCATGCAGGCTTTCCGTTGGACTGGT
>NZ_JAKFEB010000118.1:0-1827 GCF_036677305.1 Brevundimonas sp.
CTGACCTCATAGGCGAAGTCGACGTGCCCCGGCGTGTCCATCAGGTTCAGGACATAGTCGAGCCCGTCGCGGGCCTTGTAGTTCAGGCGCACCGTCTGCGCCTTGATGGTGATCCCCCGCTCCTTCTCGATATCCATATTATCGAGCACCTGCGCCGACATTTCGCGCGCGGTCAGGCCGCCGGTCACCTGAATGAGGCGGTCGGACAGGGTGGATTTGCCGTGGTCGATGTGCGCGACAACGGAGAAATTCCGGATACGGTCGATGGGAGGGGTCGTCATGGCCGCGCCGGTAGCACGGCGGGGCGGAATCGCCAACGCGGACGCCGGGGGCGTCGATGCCCGGCAACCGCGATTGTGGCGGATTACTTCGCCGTAAGGGCGTGCTTTCGGGTTTGAGAAGCATCACGGGAACAGCTATTCAACGGCTGATGACAGAGCGCCCGCGCGGCGCCGACGGTCGGCGCGCGGTCCCCCCGGCTGCGGCGCCCAACAGGGGATCAGACGTGGCGAACATCAAACGGAACCTGCGTGCCGGTGCGGCGGTCGTGCTTGTCGGCCTGACACTGGCCGCCTGCGGCGGCGAAGGCGACGCCAAGAAGGCCGAAGCCAAGGCCGGCGAAAAGGCCGGCGGCGCATCGACCCAGACCGTCTCGATCGTGGTCGCCTCGCTGCAGAACCTGCCGCGCACCGTCACGGCATCGGGCACCGTCTCGGCCTGGGAAGAAGTGCCGGTCGGCGCCGAGACCGGCGGGCTGACGGCGACGGGCGTCTATGTCGACGAAGGGACCTATGTGCGTCAGGGCCAGCCGCTGGTGCAGATGAACGACGCCCTGCTGCGCGCCCAGCTGCGCCAGCAGCAGGCGGCGGTCGAAACGGCGCAGGCCAACGCAGCGCGCGATCAGGCGGCGCTGGGCCGGGCCCAGGAACTGAAGGAGCGCGGTTTCCTCAGCCAGGCCTCGCTGGATACGGCCCTGGCCAACCAGCGCGCCTCGAGCGCCAATGTGGCGGCGGCGCAGGCGTCTCTGTCCGAGACCCGCACCCGCCTGTCGCAGGCGACGATCAAGGCGCCGGTCTCGGGTCTGGTCATCAGCCGCAACGTCACGCGCGGGCAGATCATCTCGCCGGGAACCGAGCTGTTCCGGATCGTGCGCGACGGTCGGCTCGAACTGGACGCACAGGTGCCGGAGACCGATCTGGCCCTGGTCCGCGCGGGCCAGAGCGCCGTGATCTCGTCCGACCAGATCGGCGAGACGACCGGCCGCGTCCGCATCGTGACGCCCGAGGTCAACGCCGAGAACCGTCTGGGCGTGGCCCGCATCGCCCTGGTCGGCGGCGGCTTCCGCCCCGGCATGTTCGCCCGCGCCCGTATCCAGGTCGGCGACCAGCCGGCGGTGACCGTGCCCACGGCGGCTGTGCTGTACCGCGAGAACCGCGCCGGCGTCTTCATGCTGGGGACCGACAACCGGGCCCATTTCCAGCCCGTGACGGTGCTGTCGCGCACGACGGATTCCACCGCGGTCAGCGGTCTGGCCGCGGGTTCCCGCGTCGTCGTCGCCGGCGCCGGCTTCCTCGGCGAGGGCGACCGGGTAACGGTCGCGCCGGCCGCGCGGCCGGTGGGCGAGCGCGCCTCTGCGGCCCGCGCCGCGGCGGTGAACGCCGCAGCCGCCCGCACCGCCCAAGCCAAGAAATAGGCCGCGACGATGAAAAACATCTCGTCCTGGTCGATCAAGAATCCGATCCCGATCATCCTCATGTTCGTGCTGCTGACGCTTGCGGGCGTCAACGGCTTCATGGGGATGCGGATCAACAACAACCCCGACATCGA
>NZ_JAKFEB010000119.1:0-4508 GCF_036677305.1 Brevundimonas sp.
GACGATGGCCGCCTCGGTCGTGAAGTCCATGGTGGCGTAGCGGTGGTCCCAGTCACCGAGCACGCCCAGCCGCTTGAACTGCTCGCGCTGCACGTCGATCCAGCCGGTCGCATATTCGCGGCAAGCCTGACGGAACTCGGCCTTGGAGACTTCGTCCTTGCGACGGCCCCTGGCGCGGTACTGTTCCTCGATCTTCCACTCGATCGGCAGGCCGTGGCAGTCCCAGCCGGGGACGTAGTCGACGTCGTTGCCGAGCAGGAAGCGGCTGCGGACGACGAAGTCCTTCAGCGTCTTGTTGAGGGCGTGGCCGATGTGGATGTCGCCGTTGGCGTAGGGCGGACCGTCATGCAGGACGTAGAGGGGCGCGCCCTCGGCCTGACGCTGTTTACGCAGGGCCGAATAGAGGTCGCCCCAGGCCTCGATGATCGCCGGTTCCTTCTGCGGCAGGCCGCCGCGCATCGGGAAGGGGGTCTCGGGCAGGAAGACCGTTTCGCGATAGTCGCGTCCGGCAGGCGTGTCGCTGGGCTGGTCGGGCTGGGAAGCCATGAAGTCTCGTCTCGTCGTGTGTGATCGTTCGCGTCGGTCTCGATATCCCGGCGTACACGGGGCTGAGCCCTACGGTGCTACGCCGGGCGGCTAATCGAAATCGGGCGAAACACGCGGACGGTCATGGTGGCTACGGTCTAGCAGACGGCGGGGGCGGGACGCCAGCCGGGATTGCCATGCGGGGCGGGGGGCTCAATAGTCGGCCGTCCCGGGGAGGGGGCCGTTCCATGCGCCATGTTCTGATCGCCGCCGCCGTGCTGGCCCTGTCCGCCTGTTCGTCGCCCGAGGCCGGGCCGGCCGAAGCCGCGGAAGCCGCCGCCAGCGCCGTTGATCCCGCGGCTGAGGCGTTCGTGCGCAGCCTCTATTCCGTTGAACAGGGTGGAACGTCGACGGGGGCGGAGGATGAGGGCGACGACGCCCCGGTATTTTCGGCCCGCACCCAGGCGCTCCTGGACGAGAACCACGCCGTAACGCCCGAAGGTTACGCCATTTGGGAGGGTATCCACATCTGCGACTGTTCCGACGACGGCGGGATGGTGCTGGACAGCGTGACCATGACGCCGCGTGGCCCCGACCGGGTCGACGCGACCGTATCCATGACCTGGACAATGGCCCAGCCGCCGGAAACAAAACGGCAGAGGCTGAACCTGATCAAGGAAAACGGTCACTGGGTGATCGATGACATCGAGCGCGATCTGACCGGTGAGGCGCCGTCCGGCGCCCTCGTCGCCGGCCTGACGGAGTATATCGCCGAAACCAAGGCATGGGTCGCCAAGGGAGAAGGCGCGTGATGCGGAACCTGGTCCTCATTCCCGCTCTGGCCCTGGGTCTTGCCGCCTGCTCGCAGGGCGACGGGGGCAAGGCGCCGGAGCCGGCTTCGGCAGCCACAGGGGCGGCTGTTCCAGGCGGGCCGGTGTCGCGCGACGCGGTCTATGCCGCGGCCGAGGCGGGACCGGAGCCCTTTGTGCGGGCGCTCTACGCCCAGTACGTGAATGGCGGACCGCAGGGCGAGCCGCCGGCGCCGGGGCGGGATCCGCTCTACGACCGGATGCTGAACGCCATGATCGGCGAGGACTTCCGCAAGGCGGGCGGCGAGGTTCCAACGCTGAATTACGACCCGATCTGCGCCTGTCAGGACAGCGGTGATTTCACCCTGGACTCGGTCACGGTCTTACCGGGGGCGGATGCGCGCAAGGCGGATGTCGCAGTGGTGTTCACCAATATGGGCGAGACGAAGCGGCAGACGCTGAAGCTGGTGAAGGAGGGGCGGATGTGGAAGGTCGGCGACGTCCTGGTTCCCGGCGAGAAGCCGCTGACCGAGCAGCTGATGGCCGCGATCAGCTGAGGGCCTCGCGGGCCGCGGCGGCGTCGGCGTCGATCTGGACCTTGAGAGCGTCGAGGCTGTCGAAGGCCATTTCGCCGCGCAGGAAGGCGATCAGGTCCGTCTCGATCGTCTGGCCGTAGAGATCCTCGTCGAAATCGAAGAGCCAGACCTCGAGCAGGGGTTCGGCCAGTTCATACATCGGGCGGACGCCGAGATTGGCGACGCCGTCGAGGACGCGCCCGTCCGGCAGGCGGGTGCGCGTGGCGTAGACGCCGTAGGCCGGGCGCATGTAGTCGCCCATGCGGATATTGGCCGTCGGGACGCCGATGGTGCGGCCGCGCTTGTCGCCGTGGACGACTTCGCCCTCGATGGCGAACGGCCGGCCGAGAATGGCGGCGGCGCGATCCATGTCGCCGGCATTGAGCGCCTCGCGGACGGCGGAAGAGGACAGTTTCAGACCGCCGGGATCGTCGACCCGGTCGGTGACGCAGACGGTGAAGCCCAGCGCTTCGCCGTGGCGGCGCAGGCCCTCGGGCGAGCCGGTGCGGCCCTTGCCGTAGGTGAAGTCGAAGCCGACCGCGGCGTGGCGGATGCCGAGGCCATTGGCGTGGCCTGCCGCGCTTCGCGCTACTTGAGGCCCGGCCAGCACTTCCCGGGCGAAGGTCTCGTCCGACATGGCGGCCATGCCGGCGTCAAAGGGCAGGAGGTAGAGCGTGTCCACGCCCAGCGGTTCGAGGGCGCGGGCCATCTGGCCGGGCGTCATCAGGCGGAAAGGGGCGGCGTCGGGCTGGAACCAGCGGCGCGGATGGGGATCGAAGCTGACCACGGCGAGGGGGGCGCCGAGCCGTTGCGCGGCCTCGCGGGCGTTGGCGATCACGGCCTGATGGCCGCGATGGACGCCGTCGAAGGCGCCGATCGCGACGGCGGCGCCCCTCATCCCGTCGGGCAGGCCGCGCCAGTCGGTCACGATCGAGACCAAGTCAGTCTTTCGCGGGGCGCCGGCGGCGGGGGACGCGGACCGTGGCGACTCCGGCCATGATCAGCTTGCCGTCGACGAAACCCTCGCAGTCCATCTCGACGCGGGCGCTTTCCTGATCGACCGAGATGACGCTGATGCGGACCTCGACCTCGTCGCCGATGCGGACCGGGGCGTGGAATTGCAGGGTCTGGGAGATGTAGATGGCGCCGGCGCCGGGCAGGATGGTGCCGACCACGGCCGAGCCGAACGAGGCCGACAGCAGGCCGTGGGCGATGCGGCCGCGATAGGCGGTCTTGGCGGCGAAGGCCTCGTCCATGTGGACGGGGTTGAAGTCGTCCGAGGCCTCGGCGAACTGCTGGATCCGCTGCTCGGTGACCGGGATATGCTTCACCGCGGTCATGCCGACGTGGAGCTCCTCCAGGATGTAGCCGCCTGAGGGGTGTTTCGTGACTATTTCAACCATATCCCGGCCTTAGCCTGAATCGCCCCCGCTCACCACGTCAGATCGAGCATGGCGTGGCGGGCGTAGGCGGTTTCGGCCTTCAGCAGGTCGGCCGCGCGGGCCGGGTCGAGGCGGCCGTCCGGGCCGCGGGCGGCGTCCCCGTGGATGCCCTGGGCGATGAACAGGCAGTCGAGCGCCTGTTTGTTGGCGCCGAGCACGTCGGTCACGACGCCGTCGCCGATGCACAGGACCCGCGAGCGGTTGACGGGCTTGCCGCTCAACTCCGCGGCCTCCCTGAGGGCCAGGTCGTAGATCGGGCCGAACGGCTTGCCGGCCATGGTCACGCGGCCGCCGAGGCTTTCGTACAGGTCGGCCAGCGAGCCGCCGCAGTAGATGAGCCTGTCGCCGCGCTGGACCACGCGATCGGGGTTGGCGCAGATCATCTCCAGGTCGCGCGCGGCGCCGGCGGACAGGCGTTCGCGATAGTCCTCGGGCGTCTCCGCCTCGTCGTCGATCATGCCGGTGACGGAGATGAAGGCGGCGTCTTCAGCGCCTGCCGCCGTTTCGAGGCCGAGGCCGTCGTAGAGGGGGTTGTCCCGCTCGGGTCCGATGATCCAGGCGGGGCCGGGCGCGCGGCGCGCCAGCTCGACGCGGGTGGCGTCGCCCGAGGTGACCACGGCGCCCCAGGAACTGCGTGGCACGCCGAGGGCGTCCATCTGCAGGATCATGCCCGGCGCCGGGCGCGGCGAGTTGGAGATCAGCACGACCTTGCCGTGGTCGCGATTGAACCGGGTCAGGGCGTCGCAGGCGGCGGGCCAGCTCTCGCGGCCGTTATGGACCACGCCCCAGACGTCGCAGAGCAGGATGTCGTAGTCCGCGGCGATGTCGGACAGGCCGTTCAGGGCGTGGGGGAGGGTCATGGGGCGGAGATAGCGGGT
The DNA here is from genome assembly GCF_036677305.1 of Brevundimonas sp. Lineage (GTDB taxonomy): Bacteria > Pseudomonadota > Alphaproteobacteria > Caulobacterales > Caulobacteraceae > Brevundimonas. The sequence goes on from NZ_JAKFEB010000119.1 coordinate 4,230, forward strand.
TCGGGTGCGGGGGAGAAGTGCGGCGGGTTCTCCCTCCCCTTCATGGGGAGGGCGGTCGCGCAGCGACCGGGTGGGGAATTTCAGACGTACCCCACCCTGTCGTCGCTTTGCGCCGACATCCCTCCCCATGAAGGGGAGGGAGAACACAGGCATGAGTCATCGCCGCTTCGGGGAAGCGGGTCGGGGAGGGCGCGGGGCGACCGAGCTCGCCCGGTGCTGTTGTAGTTTTACCGTTTCGACGAGACAGACCGCCCCGCGTCGTCGTTTTCCACGCGCGTG
>NZ_JAKFEB010000120.1:0-41653 GCF_036677305.1 Brevundimonas sp.
GACGCGGGTCCAGCGGCCCAACATGCTCCAGATTCCGGGTACGCCTTTCGCGATTCCGAATCCCAATGGCGCTGAGGGCGTGCCGGAAGGCGAGGATGACGAGGGCGCGACCGCGCTGGGCGCCGGATCCGGCTTCTTCATCTCCGCCGACGGCTTCATCGCCACCAACAATCACGTGGTCGCCGACGCCACCGAGATTCGGGTCAAGCTGGCGGATGGCCGCGAGATGGAAGCCCGGCTCGTGGGACGGGATCAGGCCACCGACCTCGCTGTGATCAAGGTCGAGGGCGCCGACTTTCCGTTCGTCTCGTTCGAGGAACAGGCCCAGCCCCGGGTCGGTGACTGGGTCATCGCCGTCGGCAACCCCTTTGGTCTGGGCGGCACCGCCACGGCGGGGATCGTCTCGGCCCTCGCCCGGCAGAACGTCGATGACCAGACGGCCCAGTATGTCGATTTCCTGCAGATCGACGCCGCCATCAACCGGGGCAACTCGGGCGGACCGACGTTCGACATCTACGGCCGCGTCATCGGCGTGAACTCGGCCATCTATTCCCAAACGGGCGGATCGGTCGGGATCGGCTTCGCCATTCCGGCGTCGATCGCGAAGGGCGTGACGGAGCAACTGATGCGGAACGGCCGCGTCGAGCGCGGCTATGTCGGCCTCGGCCTCAGGACCTTGAGCCCCGACGGCTGGGAGGCCCTGGGCCAGCCCCGCGACTTCAAGGGAGCCCTGATCGAGAGCGTTACGGAAGGCGCGCCCGCCGACCGCGCCGGCGCGCGGGTCGACGACTATATCGTCTCCGTTGACGGCAAACCGGTCGAGGACAGCACCGAGGCTTCCCGGCTCGTCGGCCAGGCGAGACCCGGCGAAACGATCCGCCTCGAGGTGATCCGTGACGGTCGCCGGCAGACGCTGAGCATCCGGTCGGGAACGCGGCCTCCGGAAGACGAGCTTCTGGCCGATGACGGTTCGGGCTCCGGCGGCGCCGTTCAGCCCCCGCCGCCCGCCGCCCAGGTGGAGCCGGTGGAAGGCCTGAGCGTGGTGCCGCTGACGCCCGCCCTGCGATCGCGCTATGATCTGCCTGACAATGTGAACGGCGTCCTGATCACCAACGTCGCCCGCTCGACCCCGGCCGCGCGCCTTGGTCTGCAAGCCGGTCTTGTCATCACCCGCGTGAACACCCGGAACATGACGTCCGCCGCCGACCTTCGGGCGGTGGTCGCGGCCGCGAAGCAGGCCGGCCGACCCAGCGTGCTGCTGTTCATCCGCACCCCGCAAGGCGGCAACGTCGTCGCGCCGTTGAAATTTGACGACGGCGAATGATCACGACTCTGAACAAGCCTTAACTGCCCCCATCGCCGCCGATGCGCTAACATCGGCGGCGATTCCGCATCTGAGGGGCTGATTCCATGCGAATTCTGGTGGTCGAGGACGACGCCGAGGCTGCGACCGCGATGGTCCGGGGCCTGACCGAGGCGGGCCATGAGCCCACCCACGCCGTGGACGGCGCCTTCGGTCTGCTGGAGGCCCAGAAGGGCGGCTACGACGTCTATGTCGTCGATCGCATGATGCCCCGCCTCGACGGCATCGGCATGGTCGAGACCCTGCGCAAGGACGGCGACCAGACCCCGGTGCTGTTCCTCTCCGCCCTCGGCGAGGTCGACGACCGCGTCGCGGGCCTGAAGGCGGGCGCCGACGACTATCTGGTCAAGCCCTACGCCTTCTCCGAACTGATCGCCCGCGTCGAGGCCCTGTCGCGCCGCCGCGAGACCGGCTCGGTCGCCACCATGCTGAAGGTCGGCGATCTGGAGATGAACCTGATCTCGCGCTCGGTGCACCGCGCCGGCCAGGAGATCGACCTGCAGCCGCGCGAGTTCCAGTTGCTGGAATTCCTGATGCGCCACGCCGGCCAGTCGGTGACCCGCACCATGCTGCTGGAGAAGGTCTGGGAATATCATTTCGACCCGCAGACCAACGTCATCGACGTCCACATCAGCCGCCTGCGCGCCAAGATCGACAAGGGTTTCGATCACGCCATGCTGCAGACCGTGCGCGGGGCGGGCTACCGGCTGGAGCCCTGACGGCAGCCAGTGAAACTTCCCTCCCTCCTTCGCCGCACCCCCTTCCGGCTGACGCTGCTGTTCCTCGCCCTGTTCGCGGCGGCGGCCAGCGCGATCCTGGCCTATGTCTATTTCGCCTCCGCCGACGCCGCCCGGACCAAGGCCGAGCGGGACGTGCGCGGCGAGATGCAGGTGCTGACCGGCATCTATGACGCGCGGGGGCTGGACGCCCTGAACAGGGCGGTGATCGACCGCACCCTGACGGGCCGCTACGAATATCTGCTGATGGACAAGGCCGGCGACCGGATCACCGGAAGTCTCAGCCTGTCTCCCTTCGAGAATTTCGAGGGGAACCAGCAGTGGATCACCTTCCCCCTCACCTACACCCTGGCTGACGGGACGGTGGTCCGGCCCCAGGCCCGCGGCGTCCAGGTGCGTCTGGCGGGCGGCGAGATGCTGTTCGTGGGGGCGTCCCTGATCGACACCGAAGCCTATCTGGCCCGCCTGACCCAGGCCCTGTGGGCGGCCATGGGCATCGTCCTGCTGCTGGGCCTGGCCGGGGGCGTTCTGGTCAGCCGCAATCTCGAACGGTCCATGGGACGGCTCGGCAAGGTCGTCACCGCCGTGCAGGAAGGCGACCTCAAGGCGCGGGTTCCGGTCAGGAATTCCGGCGACGAACTGGACGAACTGGGCGCCGGGCTGAACGTCATGCTGGAGCGCATGGAAGCCTCGATGGCCTCGATCCGGCACGCCGGCGACGCCATCGCCCATGACCTGCGCTCGCCCCTGACGCGGATGCGGGCCAAGCTGGAGGTGGCCCTGATGGACGCCGAGGCGGGCAAGATCGACGGCGTCGACGCCGTGCAGCTGGCGCTGGACGAGGCCGACAGCCTGCTCAAGACCTTCAACACGGTTCTGGCCATCGCCCGGCTCCAGGCCGGCGGCGCGCCGGATTCAAAGGTGTTCGACGCCGCCGATCTGGCCGCCGACATGGCCGAACTGTACGAGCCGGCCAGCGAGGACAAGGGGCTGGAATTCTCGGCCGAGATCGAGCGCGGCCTGATGGTCGACGGCAACCAGCCCTTCCTGGCCCAGGCCCTGGCCAACATCATCGACAACGCCATCAAATACACGCCGACCGGCGGCGCGGTCATGCTGCGCGCGCGGCGGCGCTCGTCGGGCGAGATCGAATATTCGGTCACCGACACCGGCCCCGGCGTGCCGGAAGACGACCGCGAGCGGGTCATCGAACGCTTCGTGCGTCTGGACAACAGCCGCACCGAGGCCGGCTCGGGCCTCGGCCTGTCGCTGGTCGGCGCGGTCATGGAGGCGCACGGCGGCCGCATCATCCTGGACGAGGGCCCCGGCGCCTATGGCGGCTTCGGACCGGGCCTGCGGGTCGCGCTGGTCCTGCCGGCGGCGGAATGACCGCCTCCGCGGGCCCGCGCCCGGAACCCTGCGGGCCCGTCATCGACGCCGCCGCCGCCGAACGCGCCCGGGAGCGGCTGGATGAGGCGGCGAGGGAGGGCGGCTGGACGTCCAGCCTCGAGACCGCCTGGCCCGCCCTGGCGCCGGTTTTCGCCGCTTCGCCCTATCTGTTCGGCCTGGCGCGCCGCTGGCCGGACCGGCTGCGGGCCCTGCTGGAGGAAGCGCCCGACGCGCGTCTGTCGAAGCTGCTCGCCGACACCGGGGCCCTGGCGGGCGGCGCCGACGAGGTGCGCGCGTCCCTCCGTCGGCTGAAGGGCGAGCTTCACCTTCTGACCGCCCTGTGCGACCTCGGCGGGACCTGGGACCTCGACGCCGTGACCGCCGCGCTGAGCCGGTTCGCCGACGCCTCGACCCAGGCCGCCCTGCGCGCCATCGCCCACGACCAGCGTGAACGGGGCAAGCTGGTCTCCGCGCCGGACGATCCGCGCGGCCCGATCCCCGGCCTGTTCGGCCTCGCCATGGGCAAGCACGGCGCCTTCGAGCTCAACTATTCCTCCGACATCGACATCAGCCTGTTCTGGGAGCCCGAGGTCCTTGAAACCGCCCTGGCCGAGGGCGTCGAGCCGCAGAAATTCCTCGACCGCATCGCCCATTCCCTGTCGACGCTGATGCAGGAGCGCACCGGCGACGGCTATGTCTTCCGCGTCGATCTGCGGCTCCGCCCCGATCCGTCCTCGACCCCGCCCGTCGTCGCCGTGCCCTTCGCCCTGTCCTACTACGAGGGCGTCGGCCAGAACTGGGAGCGGGCGGCCTTCATCAAGGCGCGGGCCATGCTGGGCGACATCGGGGCCGGACAGGCGTTCCTCAGGGCGTTGACGCCCTTCATCTGGCGCCGCAGCCTCGACTTCCCCGCCATCCTCGACATCCAGTCGATCAAGCGCCAGATCCACGTCCACAAGACGGGGGAAGGGCTGGACGCCGCCGGCGCCAATCTGAAGCTGGGCCGCGGCGGCATCCGCGAGATCGAATTCTTCGTCCAGACCCAGCAGCTGATCCTCGGCGGCCGCGATCCCGCCCTGCGCAGCCCCCGCACGGTCGAGGCCCTGGCCCTGCTGCGCGACGCCGGCCACGTCAGCGCCGCGGCCTGCGCCGAACTGACCGCCGCCTACGGGACGCTGCGCGACCTGGAGCATCGGATACAGATGCTCGATGACGAGCAGACCCATACCCTGCCGGTCGATCCCTCGCGCCGCGCGGCGGTCGCGGCGCTGGCCGGAGAGGGCGATCTGGCCGCCTTCGACGCCGGGGTCGAGGCCCTGCTGGTCGGGGTCAATCGCCGCTACGGCGAGCTGTTCGAGGGTGAGGAGGCGTTGTCGTCGCCCTATGGCTCGCTGGTCTTCACCGGGGTGGAAAACGATCCCGAGACCCTGCTGACGCTCGAACGGATGGGTTTCGCCGAGCCGGCCGGCGTGGCCGATACCATTCGCAGCTGGCACCACGGCCGCATCCCCGCGACGCGTTCGGCGCGGGGGCGCGAACTGTTCACCCGCCTGGCGCCGCGCCTGCTCACGGCCCTGGCCGACACAGGCGCGGCCGACGCCGCCTTCCGCCGGTTCGCCGTCTTCTTCGCCGGGCTCAGCGCCGGGGTCCAGGTCCAGGCCCTGTTCCTGGCCCAGCCGATCCTGTTCGAGCAGGTGCTGGGCGTGATGGCGTTCGCCCCCCGTCTGGCGCGGACTCTCGGCCGCTATCCGGCCGCGCTGGACAGCATGCTGGACGCCCGCTTCGCCCGCGTGATCGACGAGGATTCCGGCGTCGTCGAACAGCTGGCGGTCGAGACCGCCGCGGCGCCCGATTTCGAATCGGCCCTGAACGTCGCGCGGCGCATGCACCGCGAACAGATGTTCCGAATCGGCGTCCAGACGCTGACGGGCCGCGCCGATCCGGAGGCCGGAGGGCGCGCCTATACGGCTGTGGCGGACGCGATCATCACCGCCCTCGCCCCCGCCGCCATGGCCGAGGCGGTGCGGCAGGGCGGCGCCCTGGCCGGCGGCGCCGTGGCCGTGATCGCGCTCGGCAAGGCGGGCTCGCGCGAGATGACGGCCAGTTCCGACCTCGACCTGATGACGGTGTACGACGCCCCCGCCGACGCCGTGTCGGACGGCAAGAGCTGGGCGGCTGGCGTCTTCTATTCCCGCTTCACCCAGCGGCTGATCGCGGCCCTTTCCGCCCATACCGCCGAGGGCGGCCTGTACGAGGTCGACATGCGGCTGCGGCCCGGGGCGGCCAAGGGGCCCGTGTCGCTCAGGCTGGATTCAATCCGGGACTACTACGCTGACGAGGGCGACACCTGGGAGTTCATGGCCCTGACCCGGGCCCGGGTGGTCTGGACGGACGATCCGGCCTTCGGCCAGCGGGTCGAGGCGACGATCGAGGCGATCCTGCGCCGCCCGCGCCCGGGGGTGGACGTGGCGGCCGACGCCCGGCGCATGCGCGACCTGATGGCCCGCGAGCGCCCCGGTCATGGGCCCTGGGACCTGAAGCTCGCGCCCGGCGGGCAGGTGGATGCGGAGTTCGTGGCCCAGGCGCGGCAACTGGTCGGGGCGCCATCGGGCGGTCCCCTGACGGTATCGACCCTCGAGGCCCTGTCGGACGAGCCGGCCCTGGCCTCGGCGTGGCGGCTGCAGCAGGCGCTGAACCAGATTCTCAGCGCCGCCTTCGACGACAGGCCCGACCCGGATCACGAACCCGAGGGCTTCCGCCGCCGTCTGGCCGAGGCGGCCGGGGCGGCGGACTTCGAGACGCTGAAGACGCATCTGGCCGAGGCCCGGACCGCGGCAAGGGCCGCCTTCGAGTCGGCGCTCCCGGCCATCCGCGACGGAGACTGACCCGGCGGCCGTTTCACTTTTCGACAGGGACGAAGCGGCCGCGTCGGGCGGCCATGGAGATCATCTGATGAGAAAGACCCTTCTGGCCGGCGCAATCGCCGCACTGACCATCGCCGCGGGCGGCGGAGCCCTCGCCCAGCAGGCGCCGGCCAAGCCGTCGCACGGCATGCGGGCCGACGCCGACGGTGACGGACGTATCAGCCAGGCCGAGTTCGTGGCCCGGCGTGTCGATCGCCTCGCGGCCGCCGACGCAGACCGCGACGGCTCCGTCGCGCCCGAGGAAATGCGCGCGGTCTTCGAGGCGCGCAGGGCCCAACGCGCCGACGCCCGCTTCCAGCGTCTGGACGCCGACCATGACGGCGCCATCAGCCGCGCCGAGTTCGACGCGCCGCGCGCGGCCGGGACCGGAAACCGCGCCGACGCCCGCCCGCACCGCATGGCCCGTCCCGCCCGCATGCATCGCGGCGGCTCCCGGATGGAACATCGCGGTCACCGGATGGAGGCGCGCGGTCCGATCTCGATCGCCGAGGTCCGCGGCAAGGCCGAGCAGGCGTTCACCCGTCTTGACGCCGACCGTGACGGCTTCCTGACCTCCGCCGAACGTCAGGCCGGCATGCAGGCGTTCCGCGAACAGCGCCGCGCCGCCCGTCAGGCGCAACGGCAGGCGTCGCCTCCGGCGCCCGCTTCGGAGTAAGGATGATGGGCGGGGCGACGGTCATGGGCCGAACGACCCTTTCGCGAACGACGGGAGAGGGCCGGATTGGCGTTGATCGCCGACCCCGACGAGGATCTGGTGCGCCGCGTGGGTCAGGGCGACCCCGCGGCCATTCAGGCCATGGTGGCGCGCAAGCTGCCGCGGATGCTGGCGCTCGCCCAACGTATGCTGGGGGATCCGGTCGAGGCCGAGGATGTGGCCCAGGAGGCCATGCTCAGGGCCTGGAAGCAGGCGCCCCGCTGGACGCCGGGGCAGGCCAAGTTCGACACCTGGCTGCACCGGGTGGGTCTGAACCTCTGCTACGACCGGCTGCGCCGGCGGCGCGAGGTTCCGACCGAGGCGCCGCCGGACCGGCCCGACGACGGGCCGTCTCCGGACCGGGGCCTGATGGCGGCGGATGTGGGAGCGCGCGTAAACGCGGCGTTGGCGCATTTGCCCGATCGTCAGCGCGAGGCGGTGGTTCTGTGCCACTATCAGGAACTGACCAATATCGAGGCCGCGGCCCTGATGGCGGTCAGCGTCGATGCGCTGGAAAGCCTGCTGTCGCGTGGACGGCGGGCGTTGAGACTGGCCCTGGCCGATATCCGGCCCGGTGCTGAAGGAGTGTGAGCGTGATGACGTCGGAACGGTTTCTCGCCCTGATCGCGGCCTACGGGGCCGATGCGCGGCGCTGGCCGGAGCGTGAACGGGCGGCGGCCCGGGCCTTGGCCGACGCCGATCCCGCCGCTGTTCATTCTGCGCTGGCGGAGGCCGACGCGGTCGACGCCCTGCTGCACCTGTCGCGCCCCGTCCAGCCCTCCCTGGCCCTGCGCGATCGCGTCATCGCCTCCGCCGCCGAGGCCGGGCTGAAGGCGCGGCGCGAGGGCCGTCGCTGGCTGGACCGCCTGGCCTTCGCGTTCGGCGCCGGCTGGGCCGTCGCGGCCTGCGCGGGCGTTGTCGCCGGCGTCATGCTGACCACCCACCTGACCGCCGACGCCCAGGCCGACGCTGTCCTGTACCAGGCCTCGCTGATGGCCGTGGATGACACCGAGGTGCTGGGATGACGTCGCAGACCCTGAAGATCGCCCTGGCCGCCTCCGTGGCCCTGAATCTTTTCGCTATCGCGGCGGGCGCGACCCTGTTCGTGACCCGCGCCGAGGTCGAGAAGCGGGTCGAGGCCCAGCACCGGCCGCCGCGCAGCGGCTCGCCCATGCTGCTGATCGGCCAGCTGGATCCCGCCGTGCGCGACCGGGTGCGCGACACCCTGCGCGCCTCGGCCCTGCAGGTCCGCCCCGACTTCGAGGAAGCCCGCCAGAAACGGCGCGAGGCCGTCCGCATCGCCTCGTCGGACACCTTCGACAGCGCCCGCATCACCACCCTGCTGGCCCAGTCGCGCGAGGCCGAACTGCGCGGCCGGGCGCGGCTCGAGGTCGATGCGGTCGCGGTCCTGGCCACGCTGGAGCCGGACGATCGCAAGGCGCTGTCCGAAATCCTGACCCGCCGCGGCCGCGTCGTGGTGCGCGGCGACAATGAGAAGAAGGGTCCGCCGCCGCCTCGCTGATCCGGCTCAGGCCGCGCGGGCCTGTTCGGTCTGCGCCCCGTCGGGCCGCTGGATCGGCAGGACGAAGCCCACCGTGGTGCCGCGTCCCGGCTCGCTGGCGATGGTCAGTTCGCCGCCGTGCAGCTCGATCAGCGACTTGGTCAGGGCCAGACCCAGACCGGTGCCCTGGGTCGTCTTGGAGTGCTGGCCCTCGACCTGCTCGAACGGCCGCGCCAGCCGGTCCAGATCCTTCTCGGCGATGCCGATGCCGGTGTCGGTGACAGCCACCCGCACCCGGTCGTCATCCTCGCGCGACAGGGCCACGACGATGTCGCCGCCCTCGGGCGTGAATTTCACCGCGTTGGAGATCAGGTTCAGCACCACCTGTTTCAGACCGCGGTAGTCGGCGTCGATCTCGGGCATCTCCGGCGCGTCGACCAGCAGGTTCAGCCCCGCCTCCTGGATCTTGCCGCGCATCAGGCGCGTCGCGTCCTCGACGACCTCCTTCAGCGACACCTTCTCATAGTGCAGCGTCAGCTTGCCGGCCTCGATCTTGGCCATGTCGAGAATGTCGTTGATCAGGCTCAGCAGGTGCTGGCCCGACTTCAGGATGTCGGCGGCGTATCCCTTGTACCGGGCGTCGCCCAGCGGGCCGAACATCTCGCCGGCCATGATTTCCGAGAAGCCGTTGATGGCGTTCAGCGGCGTCCGCAGCTCGTGGCTCATATTGGCCAGGAACTCCGACTTGGCCTGGTTGGCCGCTTCGGCCCGCGTCATGGCCACTTCGTACTTGCGCGCCAGCAGCGACAGCCGCTCCTCGCGGTCCTCCAGCTCGGTGATGGTGACGTGCAGCCGTTCGGTGGCCCGCTGGCGCTCGGCCTCCTTGCGCTTGATGGCGGTGATGTCCGCCGCCGTCACGACCGAGCCGCCGTCCGAGGTGAAGCGCTCGACCAGCTGCAGCCAGCGGCCGTCGTTCAGCTCGATCTCGCGCGCGCCGGCCCGTCCGCCCGCGGCGGGCTGGTCCGAGGTGATGGCCAGGGCCGCGATCCGGTTGAGGTCCTGCTTGTAGGCGCCCCGGCGCACGACGCCCTCCTCGAAGCCGAAGGCGTCCTGGAAGGCCTGGTTCGACAGGATCAGCCGGCCGTGTTTGTCGAACAGGACGAAGGCGTCGGACACGCTCTCGATGCCGTCGCGCAGCCGGCTTTCCGCGGCCTGGGCCTGGGCCTTGGCGCGGCGCGCCTCTGTGGTGTCCAGCGCCACGCCCAGCACGCTGGTGAAGCCCTCGTCGCCGCGGTCGCCGCGGGCCTGGCCGCGCGCGTCGATCCAGCGCGCCTTGCCCTGGGCGTCGGCGACCGGGAAGCTGACGTCGAAGGTGCCGAAGGTCTGGGCCTGACGCAGGGCGTGCAGCACCGCCTCGTGATAGCGCGGATGGATGCGGGCCATCATCTCGTCGGTCGTGACGGCGCCCTTCTCCAGCCCCATCAGCTGGCCCATGTATTCCGAGATGGTGACGGTTTCGCTGTCGGTGTCCCATTCCCAGACGCCGCACCGCGCCGCCTCGACGGCGCCGCGGAACCGCTGTTCCGAGGCCGCCCACACCTGGCTGATGCCTTGCTGGCGGCGTTGCAGAAGCAGGGCCAGCAGGACCACGAACGCCCCGATCCCGACCGGCGCGGTCAGCACCCAGACATCGTCCAGCAGGGCGCCGGCGCCGACGGTTATCGGCGTCGAGGCCACGGCGATCAGGCCCGTGTCGCCCACCGGCGCGCCGGTGCGGCGGATGGCGTGGCCGTTGTCGCGCAGGGTGACGCCCTGACCGTTGGCCGCCACGGGGACGGCCGCCAGGCCCAGGGCGGCGGCGGTCGTCCCGCCGCCGGCCAGGACCGTGTCCGGCGCGGACAGGACCGTGCGCCGGACTCCGTCCTGCGGCGCCAGCGACGGCAGGGGCGCGCGCCCGATCAGCCGGCCTCCGCCGGTCAGGGGGCGGGCGATCAATATGGCCTTTCCGTCCGCGGTCAGACCGGGGCGGCCGGGGGCGGCGGCGAACAGGCGGGGGTCTCCACCCGCGGTCGCGACCGGACGGCCGGTCCCGTCGATGACCGCGAAGGCCGCGTCGGGCGCCGCCGCGCGGGCGCGTTGCAGCATGGCGGCGGGGGTTTCGGTTCCCACGGCGGCGGCGCGCACGGCGGCCTGCACAGGGGCGATCCGGGTTTCGAGATCGAGGGCCAGCAGCCGGGCCTCGCGGTCCACGGCGCTCAGGCGAAGGGCGTCCGCCTCCTGTCCGGGGCGAGCCATCTCGCGCGCGAACAGCAGCACATAGGCGGCGACGGCCAGGGTGACGGTCAACAGGGCGATGCGCACCCACGCAGGCGGACCCTTGCGCCGGTCCGCCGAACGCCGTCCCTCGCTGGTTATGCGGCGCTCGTTGCCCCGCAAGGCGCTCTCCCCAAGAAATCGACGTCGATCAGGGAATCTAGGCTGCGTCGCGGATTCCTGTCGAGCCTTGCTTGGGAACGATCAACGGTTTCAGGCGGCCTGGGTTTCCCGCTGGCTCGCGCCGCCGCCGTTCTCGGTCGGCGAGACCAGAACGTCAGTGATGGACTTCAGCAGGGCGCGCGCTGCACGGGCCAGTTCCACCATCTCGGGCGGGGCGTCGTCCGGCGCCTCGTCCACCGAGGCCGCGAGGCGCTGGGTCAGAGCCAGAAGTTGCGGAGAGGCCGCGATCAGCCGGGCCTGGAATTCGATCTGGTCCGGGTCGCGGTCGTATTCCGCCCCGGGCACGCGCCAGCCGCCCCAGTCGGCCTTGTCGGTCACGACGACGGGATAGGTGCCGGGGAAGGGGTGGTGGGGGCAGTCGTCCGCCGTCTGCCACTTGTTGCGGGCCCGCATCAGCCGCCAGGACTCGCCCGTACTGGCGGCGGGATCCTCGGTCGGCAGCAGCAGTTCATGGCCGAGGAACTCCCGGCCGAGACCGACGTCATAGGTGACCCGGACGGGTTCCTCGAACCCCTTGGCCCAGACGGGCTGGACCTTCTCGATCTGGGCCCATGCGCCGACGCATTCGACCCAGACCTTCTGTCCCTTCTGGAATTGCGCGCGCGCCATTCACCACTCCGATCCTGAAGGTCCAGAGTGCGCCGTGGCGGGTGAACAGCCGGTTCCGCGATAGGGTGAAGCAGACGTAAACGCCCGCCTCACCCCGCCCGGATTCAGGTGCGCGAGATGTCTTCCAGCGCCTCGCCGGCGTACTTTTCCTTCACGCGGGTCGACAGGTCGCCCAGCGAGACGACGCCGACCAGACGGCTGTCCTTGTCCAGCACCGGCAGGCGGCGGATCTGCTTCGATCCCATGGCGTCCAGCACGGTCTTCAGGTCGTCGTCGGCGCGCGCCGTGTGCGGATCGCGGGTGATGTACTCCACCACCGGCGCGCTGGCCGGGGCGCCCTGGGCCAGGGCCCGGACCGTCAGGTCCCGGTCCGTGATCGTGCCGATCAGGGTGTCGCCGTCGGCCACCGGCATGAAGCCGAAATCGCCGCTCGCCATCCGCGAGGCCACGTCCTGGACGGAGTCGCCGGGGCGGGCGACCTGGACGTCCTTGCTCATTACGTCGCGAACTTTCATCGGGGTCTCTCCTTGAGATGAGGCTGCCGTCAGAACCCCCGCGCCCGCCGCCGGTTCCGGTTCAGCCAGATGACTGCCAGACAACGAACCCCTCAGGGTAGGGTCAGCCCCGGCGTGGTTTTCTGCCTCCACGGTCCGCGGAGGATCGGAACGATGAGGAATACGACTATGAAAACCGCCATGATCCGGAAGGCCCTGCTTTCCACGCTGGCGGCGTCGGCGGTCATGACGGCCACGCCGGTGCTGGCCCAGAACGTCACCTTCTCCATCGGCGTGGGTTCGCCGGGCTACAGCCAGGGCTACGGCTACGGTCAGGGATACGGCTATGGCCAGAACTACGGCTACGGTCAGGGCTATGGCTACAACCGCGGCTACGGCAATGACCTTCAGTACCGCGCCCAGCGCGCGGCGCAGTACGTCAACCAGGCGGCCTACAACGGTCGCATCAGCCGCAGCCAGACCCGGCGCCTGGGCTGGGAGATGCAGCAGTACCGGAACCTCGAGTGGCGCTACGCCCGCGACGGCCTGAGCCGTCAGGAGTATGCGGCGCTGAGCAACCGCCTGACCCGCATCGAGCGGATGCTGGGGCAGACCGGCCGTCGCTGGTAGGCGACGCGGAAGGAACAGAGGGCCGCCCCGGCGACGGGGCGGCCTTTCGTTTGTCCGGCTCTGCGGCTAAGCCGCTCGCTCGAACCGGAGAGAGACGATGACGGCGGCGAACGAGGCGAAGGCCATCCTGCAACGGCTGGGCGTGGATGACGCCGTCTGGGGCGGCGCCCTGGCGACCCGGTCCCCCATCGACGGCTCCAGCGCGGGCGCCCTGGTCGAGACGACCGGCCTCGACGGCGTCGCCGCCCGCTCGGTCGCCGCCTTCCACGCCTGGAAGCGCGTGCCGGCCCCGCGCCGCGGCGAACTGGTCCGGCTGCTGGGCGAGGAATTGCGCGCGTCGAAGGACGACCTCGCCCGTCTGGTCACCCTGGAAGCCGGCAAGATCGTCTCCGAGGGCCTCGGCGAGGTGCAGGAGATGATCGACATCTGCGATTTCGCCGTCGGCCTGTCGCGCCAGCTGTACGGCCTGACCCTGGCCTCCGAACGGCCCGGCCACCACATGCGCGAGACCTGGCAGCCGATGGGCCCCGTGCTGGTCATCTCGGCCTTCAACTTCCCGGTCGCCGTCTGGGCGTGGAACGCCTGCCTCGCCCTCGTCTGCGGCGATCCGGTGATCTGGAAGCCGTCGGAGAAGACCCCGCTGACGGCGCTGGCCACCCAGGCCGTCTTCGACCGCGCCATCGCCCGCTTCGGGGACGCCCCCGACGGCCTGTCCCAGCTGGTCATCGGCGGCCGCGACGCCGGCGAGACCCTGACCGCAGACCCCCGCATCGCCCTCGTCTCGGCCACCGGCTCCACCCGGATGGGCAAGGCTGTCGCGCAGACCGTCGCCGCCCGTCTCGGCCGGTCGCTGCTGGAGCTCGGCGGCAACAACGCCATGATCGTGACGCCCAGCGCCGACCTCGACATGGTCGTCCGCGCCATCGCCTTCTCGGCCGTCGGCACCTGCGGCCAGCGCTGCACCACCCTGCGCCGCCTGCTGGTGCATGAGAGCATCGCCGACGGCCTGATCGCGCGTCTCAAGGCCGCCTATGAAACCCTGCCCATCGGCGACCCGCGCGAGGACGGCGTCCTGATCGGCCCCCTGATCGACGACGCCTCGGCCCATGGCTTCGACACCGCCCTCAAACAGGCCGTCGAGCAGGGCGGCCAGATCATCGTCGGCGGCGATCGCGTCGACCGCGACGGCGTCTACGTCCGCCCCGCCATCGTCCGCATGCCGGCCCAGAGCGCGGTGGTCCAGCACGAGACCTTCGCCCCCATCCTCTACGTCCTGACCTGGTCCGACTTCGACGACGCCGTGGCGATGCAGAACGCCGTGCCGCAGGGCCTGTCGTCCTGCGTCTTCACCGACAGCGTGCGCGAGGCCGAGGCCTTCCTCTCGGCCTGGGGTTCGGACTGCGGCATCGCCAACGTCAACATCGGCCCCTCGGGCGCCGAGATCGGCGGGGCTTTCGGCGGCGAAAAAGACACAGGCGGCGGGCGCGAGTCAGGCTCCGACGCGTGGAAGGCGTATATGCGCCGCCAGACCCAGACGGTGAATTTCTCGACCAGCCTGCCGCTGGCCCAGGGTGTGAAGTTCGACGTCTAGGGCGGCCTCTCCCTCCCCCTCGGGGGGAGGGATGTCGGCGCGCAGCGACGACAGGGTGGGAACGGCTGCTCAAGGCGGGCGCCGGCGTTATGTGGCGTCCGGCCGTCCCCACCCGGTCGCTTCGCGACCACCCTCCCCCGAAGGGGAGGGAGAACGTCGCAGATCTTCAGTTTTCTTCACGTCCGACTGACCGAAATCACCGCGATTCCATAGTCGAAATCGTCACGAACTGATCGCCGACTCCAGCGCCCCGGCGAGGTCCCCCTTTCCGACGACTTCCACCCGTTCCAGCCCCAGCCACCCGGCCATCCGCTTCAGCTCCTCCGCGAGCCGCGCGGCCGTCTCCGCCGTCGCATCCGGCTCGCGCCATGCCGCCTGAACCAGCAGCGTCCCGGCCTTGCGGTCGGACTTCAGATCGACGCGCGCCGTGATCGCCTCATCCTCGAGGAAGGGCAGGACGTAGTAGCCGTGGGCCCGCTTGTGCGCGGGGGTGTAGATCTCCAGCCGCACCTTCACGTCGAACAGCCGTTCGGTCCGGTCCCGCGCCCAGATCAGATTGTCGAACGGCGACAGCAGGGCGGCGCCCGACACCTTGCGCGGCGACCGCGCTCCGGCCGCCAGATACGCCGGCTGCCGCCAGCCCTTCACTGAAACCGGCGTCAGCTCCCCCGCCTCGACCAGCTCCGCGATCCGCTCGCGCGCATCGGCCAGCGGCAGCCGGAAATAGTCCCGCAGGTCCGCCGCCGTCGCGACGCCCATGGCCCGCGCCGAGATGCGCACCAGTTCGCCCTGCGCATCGGCTTCGTACGGCGTCGGCAGGTCGATGATCCGGGCGGGCAGGGCGCGTTCGGTCAGGTCATAGACCCGCTCGAAGCCGTTGCGCGTCTTCGTCGTGATCAGCCCGGCCCAGAACAGCCACTCCAGCGCCCGCTTGCCGTCCGACCACGACCACCAGCCAGGCGCCCCGCGCGGCCCCTCGGCGAAATCCCCGCCCGTCACCGGCCCGCGCCGTTCGATCTCGGCCAGCACCCCGTCGATATAGTCCCGCTTCTCACGCCCGAACCGCGACAGGCCGGTCCACATGGCGCCGCCCCGCGCCCGCTCCATACGCCAGCGGAACAGCGGCTGGGTCTCCAGCGGCAGCAGCGACGCCTCATGCCCCCAGTATTCGAACAGGCTGCGCCGCGGCCCCCAGGCCTCGGCCTCCAGCGCCTCGCGCGGATAGTCTCCCAGCCGCGAGAAGGCCGGCAGATAGTGGGTGCGCGTCACCACATTGACGCTGTCGATCTGGATCACGCCCAGCCGTCGCGCGGCGTCGCGGACATGGCTCCGTGCGGGCGCGGCGGGCCGGATCCGGCCGAACCCCTGCGCGGCCAGGGCGATGCGGCGGGCGGTCTTGAGGCTGATGGATTCGGTCACGGAGCGAAGCTAGGCGGGATCGATGGCCGGCGCGACCCTCTGCCCTTCTCCCCTTGGGGGAGAAGGTGTCAGGCGTAGCCTGACGGATGAGGGGGCTGACCGCCGATGAGCCACTCGGCAGGGAGCAGCGGAACCATCCCCCTCATCCGAGCCGCTACGCGGCCCACCTTCTCCCCCAAAGGGGAGAAGGGAAACTAGGGCGCCGCCCGCGCCGGCAGGCCCTGCGCCGACCGCACCATCTGCACGAACTCGGCCCGTTCGCCGTACGCATCCTCGCCGCGCGCGCCCTGCGCCTGCTCCAGGATGTCGTTCCAGCCGTATCCTTCCGCCATCCACGGATCGGCGCGCAGCTTCTGGCCGAACGCGGCCACGGCCAGCGCCCAGCGCGTGCTCTCCGGCGGTTGGGCGCTGACCCGCGCCCCGCCCGCGTTGGACAGCACATGCTGCATCAGCCGCGAGTCCCGCTCGCCCGGCAGCTTGTATCGCACCTGGACGAAGCCGACCTCGCCGTCCGGATCGCCGCCGCCTACGCCGAGGCGGTTCTGGTCATAGCGCCGCTCCGGAATCTGGCTCGGCCCGCCCACCGGGGTGATCTCGTACAGGGCCGTGACCGAGGCGCCGGACCCGACCTCGCCGGCGTCGACGCGGTCGTTGTTGAAGTCCTCCTCATTGAGCAGCCGGGTCTCATAGCCGATCAGCCGGTACTCGCTGACGCGCGCCGGGTTGAACTCGACCTGGATCTTGACGTCGTCGGCGATGGGGAAGGCGCCCCGGTCGAAGGCCGGGCCGAACAGCCGCCGCGCCTCGTTCAGGTCGTCGACATACGCAGCCGTCCCGTTCCCGGCCTGGGCGATCGCCTGCATCCGCGCGTCCTGGTAGTTGCCGCGCCCGAAGCCGTAGACCGACAGATAGATGCCCGTGCCCCGCTTGGCGGCGACATAGTCCTCCAGCCGCTGGTCATTGGTGACGCCGACGTTGAAGTCGCCGTCGGTGAACATCAGGATGCGGTTGACCTTGTCGCGTCCGAAGGCGGCCTCGGCCTGCTGGTAGGCGTTGACCATGCCCTGCGCCCCGGCGGTCGAGCCGCCCGCGTTCAGCGTCTCGACGGCGCAGCGCAGCTTCAGCTTATGGTCGCCCGGCGTGGGGCCCACGGCCGTGCCCACGTCCGAGGCGTAGAAGGTCACCGCCACCCGGTCCTCAGGCCGCAGCCGGTCGATGATCAGGTTCATCGACTTCTTCGCCAGCGCCAGCTTGTCGGGCGTGTGCATCGAGCCCGAGACGTCGACCATGAAGGTCAGGTTCAGCGGCCGCCGCTCGCCCTCGGGCAGCTCATAGCCCTGCAGTCCCACATGCACGATCTGACGCCCGGGCGACCAGGGCGAGGCCGCGACCGCCGTGGTGATGGCGAACGGCTGGGTGGCCGAGGCCGGCCGGTCATAGCCGTAGTCGAAATAATTGATCATCTCCTCGACCCGCACCGCGTCCGCCGGCGGGGCGCGGCCGTCGTCGATGAAGCGCCGCACATTGGAATAGCTCGCCGTGTCGACGTCGATCGAGAAGGTCGAGACCGGCTCGTCGGCCACGCGCCTGACCGGATTGGGCGTGGCGTCGGGATAGCGTTCGGTATCGGGCCGCGGGGCCTGACCGACGATCACGGGAGAGGCGTAGGCGACCCTATCCTCGCGGCGCGACGGCGCGATCGCCACGGTCCCGGTCGGTGGCGGGACATAGGCGGGCGCGGGCGGGGGAGGCGGGGGAGCCGGAGGAGGCGGCGGCGGCGGCATCGGCATCGGAGGCGGTCCGCCCGAGACGCGGCTTCCCGTGACGACGACATTCTCCACCCGGGTCCGATCCGGCACGACGAAGCCGAACGGCGCGCAGGCCGCCGCCGAGACGACGCCGTCCGACGGCTTGTCGGAATCGACCGGTCGCGTCGCGGACTGGGCGACGGCGCCCGATGCGCCGGGCGACGCCAGCGTCAGGCTCATCACCCCGACCAGGGCCTGTTTCAGCGGAAGGACGGACATCGGCGCTTCTCCCTCGGGTTGTCAGGTTCGCATCAGGCCGACCCGTCTCGGGCGAAACTGTGGCGCGTTCGTCGGACCGCGTTCGACGGGTCGGGGGGTGGCGCAACCGCGCATCACTCCCCACTATGAACGGCCACGCTGACAGGGATTGCACATGGCCGAGGCGGCGACCGGACTTCAGCTCGGACATATGGCCGCCCTGCTCGCCGCCGGCGTGGTCGCGGTGCCCGTCTTCCGGCGGCTGAAGCTCGGCTCGGTGCTGGGCTATCTCGCCGCGGGTCTGGCCATCGGTCCGTTCGGCTTCGGCCTGTTCCGCGAGCCGGAGGTCATCCTGCACGTCGCCGAATTCGGCGTGGTGATCTTCCTCTTCATCATCGGCCTCGAGATGCGCCCGTCCCGGCTATGGGGTCTGCGCAGGGACATCTTCGGCCTCGGGGCGGCCCAGGTCGCGGTCTCAGGCCTGCTGCTGACGCTCACGGGCATGGCGGCCGGCCTGTCGGTTCCCGTCGCCTTCATCGCCGCCATGGGCTTCGTGCTCAGCTCCACCGCCGTCATCATGCAGATGCTCGACGAGCGGGGCGAACTCTCCCTGCCGCGCGGCCAGCGGGCCGTATCGGTCCTGCTGTTCGAGGATCTGGCCATCGTGCCCCTGCTGGCCGTCGTCGCGGTCATCGCCGGGGCCATGGGTCTGCGCGCGGAGGCGGAGCCGCCCCTCTGGCGAACCCTCAGCCTGGCGATCGGCGCCATCGCCGTCGTCTTCCTGGCCGGCAAATATCTGATGAACCCGGTGTTCCGCATCCTCGCCCGCTACGGCGGCCGCGAGGTCATGACCGCCGCCGCCCTGCTGGTCGTGGTCGGAGCGGCCTGGCTGATGGACATGGGCGGACTGTCGATGGCCATGGGGGCCTTCCTCGCCGGGGTGATGCTGTCGGAATCCACCTTCCGCCATCAGCTCGAGGCGGACGTCGAACCCTTCCGCGCCATCCTGCTGGGCCTGTTCTTCCTCAGCGTCGGCATGTCGCTCGATCTCGGCGTGGTGCTGGCCGACTGGCAGATCATCGTCGGCGGCGTGATCGCCTTCATGGCGGTCAAGGGCGTCGCCATCTACGCCGTCGCCCGGCTGTTCAGGGCCAGCGAGCGGGAAGCCGTCGAGCGCGCGGTCCTGTTCGCCCAAGGCGGCGAATTCGCCTTCGTGCTCTACGCCGCGGCCGCTGCGGTCGGGGTGTTCGACGCCGGGGTCTCGGCGAGGGCCACGGCCATCGTCATCCTGTCCATGGCGCTGACCCCCCTGACCAGTCTGCTGGTCGGCCGCTTCATGCCGGCCGAGACCCTGTCGCCCGACGACGCCGAGGGTGTCGACCACGCCGAGAACCTGCGTGAGCGGGTCCTGATCATCGGCTTCGGCCGTTTCGCCCAGGTCGTCTCCCAGCCCCTGCTGGCCCGCGACGTCGACGTCTCCATCATCGACACCGACATCGAGATGATCCAGGCCGCCGGCAAATTCGGCTTCAAGGTCTATTACGGCGACGGTTCGCGGCTGGACGTGCTGCGCGCGTCCGGGGCCCAGAAGGCCGAGACCATCCTCGTCTGCGTCGACAAGCCCGAGGTCGCCGACCAGATCGTCTCGGTGGTCAAGGAGGCCTTCCCCCTGACCAAACTGTTCGTCCGCGCCTACGACCGCGGCCATTCCCTGCGCCTCGTCCAGGCCGGGGTGGAGTACCAGCTGCGCGAGACCTTCGAGAGCGCCCTGGTGTTCGGCTATCAGGTGCTGATCGATCTCGGCTTCAGCGGCGAACAGGCGCGCGAAACCATCGAGGACGTGCGCCGCCGCGACGAGGAGCGGTTCACCCTCCAGCTGTCCGGAGGCCTCCAGGCCGGACGCGGCCTGATGCGCGGCAATCTGACGACGCCGCAGCCGGCGCCCTACGTCAAGCCGCGCCGCGAGGGCCAGGCGCTCAACGAGGAGGCCGCCGAGGCGCTGGAGGGCGACGAGGAACGGCAGAAAACCGGGGCGTGAGGGCTGTTCCTCCGCGCCGGTTTCAATTCATCGACGTCAAAGCCAGTTGATGCAGATCGGCGGCGAGTTCGCGCCAGCCGGTCGCCGCATCCAGCTGCGTGGAGCCCCACTCCCCGGTGTTGGGGTCGCGGGACATCTCGGCCACCCAGGCCAGGTGACGATAGGCCTCGACCCGCTGCATCAGCCACCAGTCCGGATCCGAGCTCCGGGGGGCCGGGGGAGGGAAGCCGAGCGCCGTTGCGTCGGACATGTTCGCCATCACGACCATGGCGTAGGCGGCGGCGGACCAGTACCGCGCCTGCTCCGGCTCGTCGGCGAGATGCAGCGCGTCAACGCGCGCCCTCACGAGATCCAGCCCCTCGTCGCCGAGGTGCTGCACCAGGTGCTGGGCAAGCAGGATAGCCTCACGGAAGTTTTTCATGCCGGTCCCGATCTATTGGGACGGGCGATCTAGAGGGTATCGGGCGGGCGCTCCTTAAAATGGTATAAGGAGCCCGGGCGATCCACGTGAAGCCCGCTCCAGGCGAGCGCGGACATCGGCGTCCTTCGCCGCGCCAGGTACCCGGGATCGAACTCGCAGAGCGTCGCCAGACGTGCTTCGTCCAGGATGGTGATGCTGCCCCTCGCGATCCGGATCAGGCCGGATCTCTCGAATCCCTTCAGCAGCCGGTTCACCTGGACGCACGAGAGGCCGACCGCGTCGGCGATGTCCGTCTGCCGGATCGGGATGGTGGTCGACGGGCCGTTTGCGAGACCGACGGCCCCGAGCCTCCAGACCAATTCGCAAAGCAGGCGTCCTGTGCGGGCAAGACCGGTTCCCCTCCCCAGACCCGCGACCCACTCGCGCGTGACCGCGGCGTCCTCGGCCAGGGTCCGGACGAGGCGAAGCATGAGGCCGGGGTTGGCCGCCTGGAGACTGACGATCTGCGCGGCGGAAATCCGGCCGACGCAACAGTCGCTCAGGGCCACGAGATTGTAGTCGACGGGAAGGACGAGGCCGAGGCCGGCGCTGCAGAGATCGCCGGGCAGCAGGATCGAGAGAATTCGCCGCTCGCCGGTCGGGGTTTCCTTCGTGCGGGCGGCGATGCCGTCGAGCACCAGCACGGCGAAGGTTTCGTCGGCCCCCTCGCGGACCATGGTTTCGCCCGCCTTGTGCCATTGCCCGTGCGAGAGCGCGCGCTCGATGGCCTGCCGCTCCCGGGGAGGCAGGGGCTCGTTGGCGCCGATCCGGCCCAACCAGAGATCTGTCGCCCTGGAACCGTCTGTCTTTGGCATGCCGGACGATACCAAACGGCGGTCATGCCGTCGGTCGGGTGTTCACCCGAGGCGCTGATCCACGCCTGCGCCGGGACAGGACGTCGCCGCCGGAAGCGGCGGAATGGGGCTTATCGGGCCTTCGCCCTAGTGATTGCACCGGAGTGTGTTTCGACCCGGGGCGCCGCAGCATGTCCGCAGTGACATGCGAGGCTGGACGATGCCGATCGAGATCGAGCGAAAATTTCTGGTCTGCAGCGACGAATGGCGCGACGCGATCATCGCCTTCAGCGCCTACCGCCAGGCCTTTCTCTCGCGCACCCCCGAGAGCTGCGTGCGGGTGCGGCGCTCGGAAAACCAGGCCACCATCACGATCAAGGGACCGCACCGGGGCGTCGCGCGCTATGAGTTCGAATACGCCATCCCCCCGGCCGACGCCGACGACATGCTGCAAAGGCTGTGCGTCACCCCGATCATCGAAAAGGTGCGTCACTGGGTCGAGCACGCCGGAATGACCTGGGAGGTCGACGTCTATCAGGGATCGGCGGCCGGCCTCGTGCTCGCCGAGGTCGAGCTGAACCGGATCGATCAGCCCTTCGCGCTTCCCCGGTGGGTTTCCGCCGAGGTCACCCTTGACCCGCGGTATGGCAGCGCCGGGATCGTGAAGGGCCTGTGGCGCAGCGGCGAGGTTCCGTCGGCCAAAGGTCTTGCGCCCCCGCTCGCATCGCAAATGGCGTGAGCGTCGGCCTCGGGTGTCTGTCGGACCGAAGTCGGGGAAAGCACGGGTAGCTCCCTCCCGGCCCGCGCCTATCGTTCGCCCCGGGGCGAGCGCATCGGTCGCCCGAACCGGCAAGGCGCCATGAGCAATACGGTCCGCAGGGCATCCGTCGCAGAACCTTCCCCGGAAGCCGCGCCCGAAAAGCTCGGCTCGAAGGCGTATCTGAAGGAACTGAGGAAGCTTCAGGCCGAGCTGTGCATCCTGCAGGACTGGGTCAAACAGACCGGCCAGCGCATCATCATCGTTCTCGAGGGGCGGGACGCCGCGGGCAAGGGCGGCCTCATCCGCGCCTTCACCGAACGGGTCAGCCCCCGCGTCTTCCAGGTCGTGGCCCTGCCGGCGCCTTCGGACCGCGAGAAGAGCCAGGCCTTCATCCAGCGTTACCTGCGCTGGTTCCCCGCCGCGGGAGAAGTCGTGATCTTCGACCGCAGCTGGTACAATCGCGCCGGCGTCGAACGGGTGATGGGCTTCTGCACCCCGGAAGAGTTGAAGAAATTCCTCAAGCTCGCCCCGCTGATCGAGAAGAATTTCATCGATGACGGCGCCATCCTGGTCAAATACTGGCTCGAGGTGGGGAACAAGGAACAGAAGCGCCGCTTCGAGGCGCGCATCGACGACCCGCTGCGGCAATGGAAGCTGTCGCCGATGGATCTCCCGGCTCGCCGCAAGTGGTACGACTATTCGCGCGCCCGCGACGACATGCTCGACGCCACCGACACCGCCGTCTCGCCCTGGAATATCGTCCGTTCAGACGACAAGAGGCGCGCAAGGCTCAACTGCATCGCCGATTTCCTGGCCCGCATCCCCTACGAGAAGGTGCCCCGCGAGGCGGTGAAGCTTCCAGAGCGGTCCAGAAAGAACGCCTATGACGACGACGCGCCGATGAAGCGTCGGCGCTGGATCGCTGAAAAATACTGACCGAACGGGACAGGGAGGGCGTGTCGTGACGCAAATTCCGAGCGCATCTGAACTCAACAGGATCACCGACGATCTTCAGGCGGCGAAGCGCCAGGCGGAACTGGCGAGACAGGCGCAGGACGACCGCGCCGCGGAAAGTCTCAAACACGCCTTCCAGTCGCGCGAACTGGCCCCCGATGTGGCCGACCGCATCAACCTTGTCATCCGCGCCGCCGCAGAGCGCGGGGAGCGCAACGTTCTGGTGCTGCGGTTTCCGTCCTCCTTCTGCACGGACGGCGGGCGCCGGATCAACAACGGCGAGGAGGACTGGCCGGACTCGCTGGACGGCTTCGCCAGGACCGCCTTCGACTATTTCGTCCGGGAGCTACGCCCGCTCGGCTTCACCATGCGCGCCCAGATCATCGACTTCCGCGACGGCATGCCGGGCGACGTCGGCCTGTATCTGCACTGGTAGACGGCGCGCGGCTCAGGCCGGCTGTTTCTGCGACCACGCCGCAAAGGCCGTGATCGCATCCTCGGGCTCGTCGAAGATCATGTCGCGCCCGATCCGGTCGGCCACGCCCGAGCGCACCAGCATGTCGAGCGGGTCGCGATGCAGGTCCGCGACGCCGAATTTCACGCCGCGTTCCTCCGCCAGGGCGTGGATGTCCTCGAACATGACCACGGCCGTGCTGTCGATCTGGGCGGTCGCGCCGGCGTCGAAGATCAGCCATCGCGTGTCCGGGGCGAGGCCGGCCAGAACCTCCTCCAGGCGGCCTTTGACGTGCTCCACATTGAAGAACAGCAGGCTGCCCTGCAGAAGATAGACGGCCATGCCGGGGATGGGGCGGGCGTCAGGGTAGCGGTGCAGCTTGTACAGGCCCTCTTGTCCGGGAATGCGGCCCAGCATGGCGTCGCGGGGACTGAGGCTCTTCATCAGCAGATACAGCAGGGTGGCGCCGACGGCGACGATCACGCCGTTCAGGACGCCGAGCACGATGACGCCGGCGATGCTGATGAAGGCGAAGGCGAACTCGATGCGGCTGATCCGCCACAACTCGCGCAGGGTCTGGAAATCGATGAGGCTGACCGCGGCCGAGGCCAGGACGGCGCCCAGGGCCGGCGTCGGAAGGATGGCCAGGGCGTCCGAAAGGAACAGCACCGACAGGGTCAGGGCGGCCGCCGAAACGAGGCCCGCGACCTGGGTCTTGCCCCCCATCGAGTCATTGATCGCGGTGCGCGAGTCCGACGCCGTGACGGGAAAGCCGCCGAACAGCCCGGATGCGATATTGGCGGCCCCGAAGCCGACCAGTTCGCGATTGGCGTTCACCGGATACTTGTTCTTCGCGCCGAAACTGCGTGCGGTCACGATGCCCGCGCCGAAACTGACGATCAGCACCGCCGCGGCGCTGAGGATCAGCTCGCCGATCGGCGCGCCCTGCGGGATCGGCAGCATCGGGGAAGGCAACTGGGAGGGGACCTCGCCGACGACGCGGATGCCCATGCCCTGGAAGTCGAACCCCCAGGACAGGGCGATGGCCAGAACGACGGCGACCAGAGGACCCGGAAGCGCCGGGGCGAAGGCGCCGATGACCCGCAGCAGCACGAACAGCCCGACGCCCAGGGCCAGCGACGGCCAGTGGATGTCGCCGATCTTCGAGGCGAATTCGATCAGCGGCCTGAACAGCCCGTCGCTCTCGATCCTGATCCCGGTGAACCGCCCGATCTGGCCCACCAGGATCGTCAGCGAGATGCCGGTCATGAACCCGGTCAGGATCGGCCGCGACAGGAAGTTGGCGATGAAGCCGAGACGCAGCAGGCTGGCCGCGAAACACAGCACGCCGACGATCAGGGCGATGGCCGCCGAGACCACGACCCGGTCCCCCGTCGACACCACGCCCAGGGATATGAAGGCGGCGCCCAGCATCATCACCGTGCCGGCGTCAGGCCCCGTGATCAGCTGTCGCGACGAACCGAACAGCGCATAGCCGAGGACGGCCAGGATGCTGGCGTACAGCCCCACTTCGGGCGGCAGCCCGGCCAGCGCCGGATAGGCGATCGCACTGGGCAGGCCGACGGCCGCGATCGCCAGCCCCGCGGCGATGTCGTAGCGGAGCCATTCGGGGCGATAGCCTTTCAGGCTGGAAATGAGGGGCAGGGTCGGCACGGTGCGGACGTCCTCCGGTCGCCAATTGCTAATGTTGCGGGTCCGGGCGGGGTATAGGGCGATACCCTAGGGGTCCGGGAGGCCCCGGCATTGGTGGCGGCCGTCCTTTCAGTGTAGAAGCCGCCCGCCATGAACCGCCGCCTCTCGATCGCGCCCATGATGGACTGGACCGACCGGCATTGCCGGGCGTTCCACCGCGCCCTGACGACCCGCGCCCTGCTCTACACCGAGATGGTCACGGCCCCGGCCATCCTGCACGGCGACCATCAGCGGCTGCTGGGCTTCGACGCGGTCGAACATCCGGTGGCGCTGCAACTGGGCGGCTCCGATCCCGACCAGCTGGCCGAGGCCGCCCGCATCGGCGAGGCCTTCGGCTATGACGAGATCAATCTGAACGTCGGCTGCCCCTCCGACCGGGTCCAGTCGGGCCGGTTCGGCGCCTGCCTGATGCGCGAGCCTCAGCTGGTCGCCGACTGCATGGCCGCCATCAAGGGCGCCGTCGCCGTGCCCGCCACGGTCAAATGCCGCATCGGCGTCGACGACCAGGATCCGCAGGTCTCGCTGTTCGAGACCGTCGACGCCTGCGCCGCCGCCGGGATCGACACCTTCATCGTCCACGCCCGCATGGCCTGGCTCAAGGGGCTGTCGCCCAAGGAAAACCGCGACGTGCCGCCGCTGGACTATGCGCTGGTCCGCCGTCTGAAGCGCGAGCGGCCGCATCTGTCGGTCTCGATCAACGGCGGCATCGCCAATCTCGACGAGGCCGAGGCGCATCTGGACGACAGCGACGGCGTGCAGCTGGACGGCGTCATGCTGGGCCGCGCCGCCTATCACGAGCCCGCCATCCTCGGCGAGGCCGACCGCCGGCTGTATGGCGCGTCCACGCCCGACGTGGACGCCTTCGCGGCCATCGACCGCTACCGCCCCTACATGGCCGCCCGTCTGGCCGAGGGCGTGCATCTGGCGGCCATGACGCGCCACATGCTCGGCGTCATGCACGGCCGCGCCGGGGCCCGCGCCTTCCGCCGCATCCTGACCGTCGAGGCCATCCGTCCCGGCGCGGGCCTGGAGGTGGTCGACCACGCCTTGGAGGCCGTGCGCGAGGCCGAGGCCCGGCGCGAAACGGCCTCCCGGGCCGCCTGATGCAATCGAGTCACACGGCGGGCTGATCTCGCGGCCAACGGCGTTAACGGCGGAACGCCACGGCGCCGCTTTGCATTGGTTGGGTCAGGAGACCATCCATGACCCAGACGCCGAACGCCAAGCCCGACCTTCGCCTCGTCGCCGCCGAGTCGGAAATCTACGATCTCATGCGGGCGCCCGAAACGACCTCGGACCGCGTCAAACGTCTGCAGATGGAAGCCCGCGCCCTGGCCGTCGAACAGGTCGAGGCGCTGGAGAAGGTGCTGATGCAGGCCTCCGCCATGGCCGAGGAAATCGCCCAGGGCGGCGACGCCTATCCCGTCGGGGCCCGCGAACTGGCCGGCCGTCTGGCCGCCGATCTGCCGGCCAAGTCCCAGACGCTGAAAGCCATCGTCAGCCGCACGCTCTAGGCCGGCCGGGGCTCGTTGCGGTCGCGGATACGCCGCGCCAGCCGGAACACCAGCACCGCGAAGACCACCATCACGATCGGGATCAGGATCGGCGCCAGGAAGGCGACCATCACGGTCACGAACGCGAGGAAGTCCTCGATCACCGATACGACGGGATTGCCGAAGCCCGCCGTGGTCGCGGTCGATCCGACCCGCACGCCCGTCTGCGCCGCGTTGAACGCCAGCGCCGCCGGCGCGCCGACGATGATGCCGGCGATGGCCGCCGCCGCCGGGTCCACGCCCCAGAAGACGCTGCCCGCCGCCACCGCCCCCGCCACGGGTCGGGTGACATAGCCGATCGCGTTCAGGGCATGGTCGATGGCCGGCACCTTGTCGCCCGCGAACTCCGCCGCCGTGGCCGTGCCAAGCGCCGCGATGGCGGGCCAGGACACCAGCCAGTCCATCTGGTCGATCAGCCGCACGCCGAACATCTCGAACCGCGCCGCCAGCGCCAGCATCAGCAGCGGCAGGAAGGTCCGGAGCCCTGTGGCCGACGCCAGACCCAGCCCGAGCAGGGCGGGCAGCACCCAGGTCTGCAGCGGCCCCGCGGCGGCGCTGACGGAAGACAGGTCGAGGTCGGGCATGTCGGGCGGCTCCGTTTTGTCGAACATGACAATGCGCGGGAACGCCTCGCCGCTCCATCGGCTTTTCTATTGAACCGCTGAAGGAGCTCCCGTGGCCGCCAGGACCAAATCCCGCGCGAAGAAGATCGCCGATCAGGAGCGCAAGATTCAGAAGGGGATCGACGCCAGGGCGGGCAAGGCGAAGAAGAAGCCGGAAAAGGCCGTTCAGGCCGGCGCGCGCAAATATCCCGAGCCGCCCTTCCCGAAGCAGCACCAGACGAAACCGGGCGACGAAGCCGCCCTCGACCCCGCCCCCATGTATGACGCGCCGTTCTGGAAGGGGTCGGGCAAGCTGGACGGCATGGCCGCCATCATCACCGGCGGCGACAGCGGCATCGGTCGCGCCGTCGCCGTCCTGTTCGCCCGCGAGGGCTGCGACGTCGCCATCTGCCACCTCGACGAGGAGAAGGACGCCAACGACACCCGCGCCGCCGTCGAGGCCGAGGGCCGCAGGGCCATCGTGCTCCAGGGGGACGTCGCCGATCCCGCCTTCTCCGCGTCCGCCGTCAAGGCGACGCTGAAAGCCTTCGGCCGCCTCGACGTCGTCGTCCCCAACGCCGCCTTCCAGGAACATGTGGAGGCGCTGGCGGACCTGACCCTCGAACATTTCGACCGCACGCTGAAGACCAATCTCTACGGCTATTTCAACCTCGTGAAGGCCGCGGTTCCGCACCTGAAACGCGGCGCGTCCATCGTCATGACGGGCTCGGTCACCGGCATCATGGGCAATGAGAACCTGCTCGACTATTCGATGACCAAGGGCGGCATCCACGCCTTCGCCCGCTCGCTGGGCACGCACCTCGCGCAGAAGGGAATCCGCGTGAACGTCGTCGCGCCCGGACCCGTCTGGACGCCGCTGAACCCCGCCGACCAGCAGGCGGACAAGGTCTCGAAATTCGGCTCGAAGACGGTGATGAAACGCCCGGCCCAGCCGGAGGAGATCGCGCCCGCCTTCGTCTTCCTCGCCTCGCCGCAGATGTCGAGCTACATCACCGGCGAGGTTCTGCCGATCATCGGGGGATACGGCGGCGGCTAGGCCGCCTCGGCTCAGGCGACGACGTCGTCGAACTCGCGGTGGCGCTTCAGCCAGGCGACGGCGTAGCTGCAGCGCGGGCTCAGCTTCAGCTCTTCGGCCCGCGCATGCTCGGCCAGCGCCTGCATGAACCGGCCCGCCGCGCCCGAACCGCGCAGCGCGGGGTCCGCCTCGACGTGCAGGATGATCCGCGTCGATCCCTGGGTCGCATAGTCGGCGAAGACGGTCCGCAGCTGGCCCTCGGAATCGGTGAAGCCCTGCTCGAACCTCTGTTCGTCTCGAACGTCGCGGAACTCCGTCATCTCGATACTCTCGTGTCTGCCAGCGGACAGAGGGCCAACACGGCGACCGCGGGGGCGTTCCCGGACGAACGGGGAAATCCGGCTTTTCACCCGGCGCGTGGCCGCAGCGCCTCGCCTGTCAGGGCGCCTTGTCGCCGACCAGATGGATCAGGCCGATGATGCTCTTGATCGTGAACCAGACGGTCAGGAAGAACAGCGCCAGGCCCAGAAGCAGCGCCAGCGGCACCAGCACGATCCCGGTCACCGGCGCGGCGAAGAAGCTGACGCCGCAGATGATGATCCCGATCCACAGCAGGATCGTCCACCAGAAGACCGACCAGAACAGGGCGATCTGGGCCTCGATATGGTCTCTCGCCACGCCCGTGGCGCCGCTGCGTCCGGCGTAGGCGACGATCAGGCCGACGATGACCAGCAGGTTCGCGCTGGGCAGGGACAGGATGTACAGGCCCCAGGCGATCAGCGCCGCGGGCCGGCCTTCGGACTCATGGCCGGGGCGCGGTTCGATCGCCTTGCCTTCGACGGGCTTCGCATCAGCCATCGGTTCGTCTCTCCGTCAGATCCACCAGCCGCGCGGATCGGCGATCGCGTGACCGGACTTGAGGGCCCAGACGCCTGAGGCGCCGCGAAGCACCAGCCACAGCGCCAGAAGGAACAGGATCGGCACGCCCAGGGCGAACGGCGCGGCCAGCAGGATGATGCCCGCCACGGCCGCCACGGCTGCGGTCCACAGGGTCCGCTGCTGATAGATGAAATGCGATCGCGACAGCGCGTCCTCGGGTCCCGAACGGCCCGTCACCGCCAGCAGGCCGATCACGGCGGACACCCCCATCGTCGGCACGGCGAACAGGATCAGGGCGTAGACGGCGTACAGCCCCATGCCTCCGCCCGGCAGATCGGCGCCCGGATCGCGGC
This sequence comes from Brevundimonas sp., assembly GCF_036677305.1. GTDB lineage: Bacteria > Pseudomonadota > Alphaproteobacteria > Caulobacterales > Caulobacteraceae > Brevundimonas. The sequence continues at coordinate 29,450 of NZ_JAKFEB010000120.1, forward strand.
GACGGCGTTGCATGGGCGTCTCCGGCGTGTGCTGGAAGATTGAGGGAGTCGCGACCGGCGCGGGTTGCGGGGCGACGACCTCATGCTCCGGTTCCGGCTGAACCTCCGCGGACGTCCACACCGTGCGCGTCGCGAACAGGTCGGGCGCCGGTTCGGGCGCGGGCTCCGGTTCGGCCGGAATCTCCGGCGGGGCCTCGGGCTGAATCTCCGGCTCGACCGACGGCGTGGGCTCGGGGACCTCGACCGGTTCCGCCCCGGGCTCGCGCGTGCGGCCCTGCAGCGACGCCGGCGAGGCGAAGCCGATCAGGTCGTCATGGTCGTCTGCATTCGAGGGATCGCCCGGTTCGGCCATCAACGGGTCCTTGTCATCTTGCCCAAGTAATGACGGCCCCTCGCGCCCCGCGCAACCGCCCCCGCGCGCCGCCATGGCGTTCAGCGCGAGAGCACGACCTCGCAGCCCGGCGCGGCCGCGCCTTCCAGCGCCCCCGGCTTCTCGATGCGCACGGCGCAGCGCCGCACATGCGGGTCGGCCAGACAGGCCGTCGCCAGCCGCTGGGCGAAGGTTTCGACCAGGCCGACATGCCCTTCGGCGACGATGGCGCGCGCCGCCGCGGCGACGGTCTCATAGTTGACCGTGTCGGCCAGCCGTTCGACCGGCGCGGGCGCCAGTTCCAGCGTCACGTCGATGACCAGCCGCTGCAGCCGTCCCAGCTCATGGTCGTGGATGCCGATCCCGGCCTCGAGCGTCAGCCCGCGCACGAAGACCGTCAGCCCCTCCAGACGGGGGGCGTCGGCGCCGGTAAAGGGCAGGGGGGTCACGCTCACGGCCTACTCCACGATGTCCGGGGTCCGCCAGGCCAGATGCTGGCCCCCGTCGACGGCGATCATCTGGCCCGTCACCAGGTCCGCGTCCACCAGCCAGCGAACGGCCGAGGCCACCGCCTCGGGACTGCCGGCGCGTTGCAGGGGCACGGCGCGCGCCTCGGCCTCGAAATCGGCCGCGCTCTGATGCACGGACGGCAGGGTCGGACCCGGCCCGACGCCGTTGACCCGGATGCGCGGCGCCAGCGCCTGCGCCAGCGTCCGCGTCGCCCACCACAGGCCGTTGCGGGACAGGGCGTAGGAGATGAAGCGCGGATCGGGCTTCAGCACCCGCTGGTCCAGCAGGTTGACGATCGCCGATCCGTCCGGCGCCTGGCCCGCGAAGGTCTCGGCCAGCACGATCGGCGCGCGCAGATTGGTCTCGATATGGGCGTCCCAGGTGTCGCGGCCCAGCGATCCGACGCGGTCGTCCTCGAACACCGAGGCGTTGTTGACCAGCACGGCCAGCGGTCCGCCGATGGCCTGCGCGGCGTCGGGGACCAGGGTCCGCACCTGCGCCTCGACAGCCAGATCGGCCTTTACGGTCACGGCCTTGCGGCCCAGGGCGCGCGCCTCGTCGGCCACGGCCTCGGCCGCGCCCGGCGATGAGCGATAGTGGATGACGACGTCGAAGCCGGCGCGCGCCAGCTCAAGGACGATCGCGCGCCCGATCCGCTTGCCGCCGCCGGTGACCAGCGCGGCGCCGGAACGGGCCGGACGGTCAGTCAACCCGGCCGAACTCGATGAAGTTGATGGCGGCCAGAACGGCGACGAAGCCGAGGATGATGTAGAGGGCCAGCATGAAACGCTCCTTGGTTGACGCCGCAATAAAGCCCCGCGCCCCGCTGTTCAAGGACGGCCGGTCGCGGATCGTCGCACGGGACGGAAATCTTCTCCGTCCGGGACCGGGGTGATACAGCCGACGGATGAACCCCGCCCTTCTTTCCATGATCGCCGTCGTCCTCGCGGGCGGCGCCACCGCTCTCCAGGCTCCGACGAACGCCAAACTGATGGGCGCCATGGGCTCGCCGGTGAACGCCGCCTTCGTCTCCTTCGCCGTCGGCACGGCGGCGCTGGGGATCGTCGCCATGATCCTGCAGACAAAGCCGGACGTGGAGGCGGCGCGGGGCCTGCCCTGGTACGCCTGGGTGGGCGGCCTGTACGGCGCGATCTTCGTGGTCTCGGCGGCCTGGGGCGTGCCGCGGCTCGGCGTCGCCATGACCATCACCCTGATGGTGGCCGGCCAGCTGCTGGTCGGCCTGATCCTCGACCATTTCGGCGCCTTCGGCATGCCGCAGCAGCCGATCAGCCCCGGCCGCGCCGCCGGCGTGGTCCTGGTGTTCGTCGGCGTCCTTATGGTCCGCCGCTTCTAGGCCTATATCGGTCCCGATGACCGAGGAGACCCTCCCGACCGATTCGCCGCCGACCGCCCTGGTCGCCGCCGACCTGATCCGCGACGAGGCGCGGCGGGCGCCGGACAAGCCGGGCGTCTACCGGATGTATGGCGAGGACGGGACCTGCCTCTATGTCGGCAAGGCGCGGTCCATCAAGAAGCGCATCCTCCAGTACGCCCAGGGCCGTTTCCACACCCAGCGCATCGGCCTGATGGTGTCCCTCACCCGGTCGATGGAGCTGGTCATCACCGCCTCCGAGACCGAGGCCCTGTTGCTGGAATCCAGCTACATCAAACAGCTGAAGCCGCGCTTCAACGTGGTGCTGCGCGACGACAAGTCCTTCGCCGAGCTGATGATCCGCAAGGACCACCGCGCCCCGCAGGTCCGCAAGCATCGCGGCGCGCACACAACCCCCGGCGACTATTTCGGCCCCTTCGCCTCGACCTGGGCCGTGAACCGGACCCTGAACACCCTGCAGAAGGCCTTCCTGCTGCGGTCCTGCTCGGACAGCGTCTACGAAACCCGCACCCGCCCCTGCATGCTGCACCAGATCAAGCGCTGCTCGGCGCCCTGCACCGGCCTTATCTCGCTCGAGGACTACGGCGTTCTGGTCGACGAGGCCTCGGCCTTTCTGAAGGGCAAGTCGCGGGCGGTCATCGGTCGGCTGTCCGACGAGATGAGCGCCGCCGCCGAGGCGATGGACTACGAACAGGCCGCCCGCGTCCGCGACCGCATCCGCGCCCTGTCCGCCATCTCGATGGAGAATTCCGTCAGCGCCGACAGCGTGGCCGAGGCCGACGTCTTCGCCCTGTTCTCCGAGGGCGGCCAGGCCTGCGTCCAGGTCTTCTTCTATCGCGGCGGCCAGAACTGGGGCGGCCGGGCCTATTTCCCGCGCGTCGACCGGACCGACACCGACCCCGAAATCCTCGCCGCCTTCCTTGGCCAGTTCTACGAGGACAAGCCGATCCCGCGTCTGGTCCTGTCCAACGTCCGCCCGCACGAGCTGGAGCTGCTGGAAGAGGCCTTCTCCATGAAGGCCGAACGCAAGGTCGAGATCGCCAACCCCCGGCGCGGGGAAAAGCTCGGCCTCGTCGACCACGCCCTGACCAACGCCCGCGAGGCGCTGGGCCGCAAGATGGCCGAGGGATCGGCCCAGGGCAAAATCCTCGACGAGGTCTGCGAGGCCTTCGGCCTGGACAGCCGGCCCGAGCGGATCGAGATCTACGACAACGCCCACATCCAGGGGACCAACGCCGTCGGCGGCATGGTCGTGGCCGGGCCCGAGGGCTTCCAGAAGTCCCAGTACCGCAAGTTCAACATCCGCGGCGAGGACCTGACCCCCGGCGACGACTACGGCATGATGCGCGAGGTCATGCGCCGCCGCTTCTCGCGTCTGGTGAAGGACGAGGACGCGGGCGAGGAGGTGGTCCGTCCCGACCTGCTGCTGATCGACGGCGGCGCGGGCCAGCTGGCCGAGGTGCTGGCCGTGCTGGCCGATCTGGGCCTGGACGACATCACCGCCGTCGGCGTGGCCAAGGGTCCCGACCGTGACGCGGGGCTGGAGCGGTTCTTCATGCCGGGCAAGCCGCCCTTCATGCTGCCGCTGAAGTCGCCGGCGCTCTACTACATCCAGCGCCTACGCGACGAGGCGCACCGCTTCGCCAACGGCGCCCACCGCACGCGCCGTTCGATGGACATCAAGAAGAACCCGCTCGACGAGATCGAGGGCGTCGGCCCCGGCCGCAAGAAGGCCCTGCTCCACGCCTTCGGCTCCGCCAAGGGCGTCGGCCGCGCCTCGGTCGCCGATCTGGTCAAGGTGGAGGGCATCAACCAGCCGATGGCCGAACGCATCCACGCCTTCTTCCGCAAGGCCTGACAGCCCCCGCGAGTCTGGCGATTCCACCCTGCCGTGCTATTCGGGACAGCAGTGGGGGGATGCATCAATGATTAGAAGTCTGTTCGCGGCGGTCGCCGCGTCGTTTGCCATGCTCGTGGACGTGGCGTCCGCCCAGGAAGTCGTGCGCGCGCCGGCGCCGGACTGGGTCGAGCCGGCCCTGACCGATGCGCCTGCTCCGGCCACTGGCGACGCCGCCTTGCGCACCCTGGTGATCGACCATCAGCTTCGTTTCGACGCCGAAGGAACCCACACCTACACCTTCCAGCGCTTTCAGGTGCTGACGCGGCAAGGGCTGGGCAGCGTCGGCACGGTGAATCTGGTGTGGAGTCCGCCGCGGGAGACGGTTCAGGTCCATGCCCTGCACATCGTCCGCGACGGCCAGACGATCGATGTTCTCGCTGGCCAGAGTTTCGAGACGATCCGCCGCGAGAACAATCTTGAAGACGCCATGATGGACGGACAGCTGACGGCGACCCTTCAGCCCCGCGACCTTCGCGTCGGCGACATTCTGGAGTTGGCCTTTACCGTTCACGACACCAACGGCGTACTGGCGCCCCACCTGGAGTCCTTCGACGGATCCGGTTCGGGTCAGACGGTCGATCACTATCGGCTGCGCGCCAGCTGGTCGGACGAGCATCCGATGCGGGTCGTCGCCTCCGCGCCCTGGTCGGACGTCCTTCCGCGCCGGAACGGACGTGACTGGCTGTACGAGATTGACGCCCGCAACCTGACGCCCGAGCGGGTTCCTGATGATCTGCCTGTGCGTTTCAGCCTTTCCCGCACCGTCCAGTTCACTGATTTCGGGTCCTGGGCCGACGCCTCCCGGATGATGGCGCCTCTCTATGAAGCCGGCGCGACGCTGGAGCCGGATTCGCCCCTGCTGGCCGAGATCGAACGCATTCGTGCGGCGAACGACACCGACGCGGCGCGCGCCATGGCCGCCCTGCGGCTGGTCGAGGATCAGGTCCGCTATCTCGCCCTGTCCATGGGCGAGGGCAACTACGTCCCGATGACCGCTGACGAGGTCTGGCGTAGCCGCTATGGCGACTGCAAGGGCAAGACCGTGCTGTTGCTGGCGCTGCTCAAGGGTCTGGGCATCGAGGCCGAAGCGACCCTTGTCAGCACCAATTGGGGCGACGGGCTGGACGCCCAGCTGCCGCTCATGGCCTGGTTTGACCATGTCATTGTCCGCGCGACCGTGGACGGCGCGAACTACTGGATGGACGGCACCGGGATCGGAGACCGCAGTCTGGCGGGTCTTGTTCCGCCGCCGTATTCCTGGGGCCTGCCGGTGCGGCGGGACGGCGCGGGCCTCGAGCCCATCGTTCAGCCGCCGCTGACCGTTCCCACCATCGACGTGGTGGTGAACATCGACGCGACCGCCGGCATCGACGCTGACGCGGGCCTGATACTCGATGTCGCCTATACCGGCGACTATGCGACGTCGATGCGCCGCCAGCTCGGAAACATTCCGCCTGATCAGCTTGAGACCATGCTCAAGGCGCAGTGGGGCGGGCCCCAAACGGGGACCACGATCGACACCGTGGAAACCCTCTACGACGAGCCCGCCAACGTCATTCACCTCATCATGCGCGGCACGACGCGGATGAGCTGGGTCAACGGCCCGGCGGGCCGGCTCATGGCCTTCCCGGAATCCGCCCTTGAGCTGCCGACGATGGCGGAGCGCAAAGGCATCCTGGCGCGCTTCAAGGATCATCCCTATGCGATCAGCCATCCGATGATGAGCCGCTCGGCCTACCGCGTGACCCTTCCTCACAACGGCCGCGGCTTCCAGCTGGAAGGCGGCGACCAGGTGCTGGAAGGCGGCGGCTATCGGGTGGAGCGACGCGGCGCACTGGAGAACGGCGTCGCCGAGTTCACGCTGATCACCACCAGCCTGGTACGCGAGGTCACCGCGGCGGAAATGGCCGCGACGCGAACCCGCGCGGAAAACTCATCCGCTCTGCCGTTGCGCCTGCGGGCGCCCGCCGACTATGCGGCGACCAGCGGCGACGCCGCCCGCCAGCAGCCGGGGGCGAGCGACACCGCCGAACTGATAGAGCGCGCCGAACGCCTGAGCAGCGGCGGCGACCGGGATGGCGCCCTCGCGCTGCTCGATGCGGCCATCGAACGGGAGCCCGACAATCCGGAAGTCGTGCGGGCGCGCGGCGACGTCCGGACCGCGATGCGCGACTTCGACGGCGCGCGGGCTGACTATGACCATGCGGTGGATCTGGACCCGGCTGACAAGGCGGCGGCCCTCGGTCAGGGCATGGCGGCATACGGCCAGGGCAAATACGGCGAAGCGATCGTCAGTTTCTCGGTGGCGCTGCGGCTCGACCCGTCCGACGGCACGGCCCTGTCGGCTCGCGCCGCAACCTATTACCAGCTGGGTCGCTGGGACCGCTCGCTCGCCGACTATCGCGCGTACAAGGTTTTGACGCCTGACAGCGCCTACGCCGCCTATGGCGAGTTGCTGGCCCTGATCCGGCTGAACCGCGTCGACGAGGCCCGCGCCTTGATGACCGCGCGGCTCGAGACCGATCCGACCGACGCCACGGCCCTCGACGGCCTCGTTCGTCTGGAGAGGCAGGCCGGCGCGCCGGGGCAGACTCTACCGGCCCTTGATCGCGCCATCGCGGCGGCCCCGGGCGCGGCCTATCTCTCCAGCCTGCGCGGCCAGGTTCGGGCATCCGTCGGAGACAGCGAGGGCGCGCGCAGCGACTTCGCCGCCATGCGGGACATCGACCCGAACGATCCGGACATGGCCAACTCCGTCTGCTGGGCCCAGGCGACCGCCGGCTTCGACCTGGAACGGGCGCTGGCTGACTGCGACCGGGCTCTCGCGGCCGGCGAGCCCGCCTACATCGACAGCCGCGCCATGGTCCTGCTGCATATGGGACGCTACGCCGAGGCCAGGGCCGACTACGAACGCGCCCTGGCCGGCATGCCCGACCTGGCGGCCTCGATCTATGGACTCGGCATGGCCCGTCTGGCGCTCGGAGACGACGGCGGCCGGGAGGATCTCGTCAGGGCCCGCGGAAAGGATATCGATGTGGCGGATGATTTCGCCGTCTTCGAAGCGCGTCATCCCGAGCTGGTGAGGTGAGACGCTCGCATCGGGTGGGGCCGTCCGCCGTCGCGGGTGGACATCCCCGGAGCATCACATACCCTCGGTCCGGCAATTGAAAACCTGAGGGGGCTTCGTGGCGTACAAGAAATCCGGACTGTTCGTGGCCCTGATGGCTTTGGGGGGCTGCGTAACCCCGGAGGTGGTGCGTTACACCCCCCTCAATGAGGGCGTGATATTCTACGGCGAACGCCTGGAAAACGCCGGCACCTACTATTTCCTCGAGAACACGACGGCCGAGCCGCGATGCGCGTCGTGGATGAATTATGAAGGCCAGACGCCGACCTGGTTCCGGTTGGCCCCGCACGAGAAACGAAATATCGGCCAGGGCGTCGTCGTTCTCCGCGCCGCAAGCACCGCGGATCTGCGGCGATGCTAGGCCGGCGCGGAGCGGCCGGCGCCTTCGGCGGCGCGATCGCCGCCGTTGTCGCCCTCATGACGGTCGCGGGGCCCGCCGCGGCGCAGAATCACAACGCCTATCCCGTCCTGGGCAACATCGATCTCGTGACGGGTTTCACACCGGATCCGCGTGTTTTCCAGGCGCCGGCCGGAGGGGCCATCGATCTCGAAAAGACCCAACTGCCGTCCGACTGCGTCGGCTTCGTATCGAACGAGCCGACCCTGCAGGTGCACTACCAGGCCGGAACCTATCCGCTCATCTTCGCCACCCGCCCCGAGGACGATCTCGACACCGTGCTTCTCGTCCGCACTCCAGACGGCCAATGGCTGTGCAATGACGACAGCGAGGCCGAGGGGGTCGAAGCCGACATCACGATCCTGAGGCCCGCGTCCGGATACTATGACGTCTGGGTCGGCACCTATCTGCCACGCGGCGCCATGGTCCCGCTGATGCTGACCGAAGAGGTTCTCGGATACTACGAATCCGGCTGGTGACCCGGCGGGCGGTTGTTCGCAGCCTCTCCCCCAAGGGCCGGAGATTGCCTATACCGGCGTCCATGACCGACGAATCCCGCGACGCCCTGCTCTCCGGTTACCGCCGCTTTCGCGAAGACCATTGGCCCGAGGCCCGGGCCGAGTATGAGGCGCTCGCCAAGGGGCAGCGACCCCATACCCTCGTCGTCGCCTGTTCGGACAGCCGCGCGGATCCGGCCCTGATTTTCGACGCGGCGCCGGGCCAGCTGTTTGTGGTCCGCAACGTCGCCAATCTGGTCCCGCCCTACGAGCCGGACGGCCACCTGCACGGCGTCTCGGCGGCGCTGGAGTTCGGGGTCAAGGTGCTGAACGTCTCGCGCATCATGGTCATGGGCCACGCCTTTTGCGGCGGGGTGAACGCCATGATCCACGGCGCCCCCGCCGACTGTCAGGACTTCGTGGCCCCTTGGGTGGCGCAGGGCCGGGAAGCCGTCCGTTACGTCTGCGAGACATGCCCTCCCGAGGACCTGATGCAGATGGCCGAGGAGGCGGTGGTCCGGCTGTCGCTGGACAATCTGCGCACCTTCCCCTGGATCGCCGAGCGCGAGGCGGCGGGAACGCTGGCGCTCAGCGGCGTCCATTTCGGCATCGCCGACGGCATCCTGCGCTCCCTGCGCGGGGCCCGGTTCGAGGTGCTGGACTAGGTCGGCGGGACCAGACGCCTCGCTTCATGCAGCGAAGCGTGGCAGATCGCGTTGAGGTATCGGAGCGCCCTTATGACACCCACACCCCACGCCAATCCCATTCCGAACATCCTGACCGGCCTGCGCCTGATCGCGGGGGTCATCATGTTCCTGATCCTGGCGGGCGCCGCGCCGCAGGGCATTCCCTTCCTGTCCGAGTATCTGAGCCCCGACGACCAGTTCCGCTTCGGCCGCACCGCCTTCGTCATCTTCGTGGTCGCCGCCTCGACCGACTGGGTCGACGGCTATCTGGCGCGGCGCTGGCACGCCACGACCCGCTGGGGCGCCATCCTCGATCCCATCGCCGACAAGATTCTGGTCACGGGAGCCGTCCTCGGCGTCCTGGCCTGGGGCGCCCTGCCGCAGATCGCCATCCCCTGCGGCCTGATCCTGTTCCGCGAGTTCGCCGTCTCGGCCCTGCGCGAAACCGTGGCCGGCAAGGTCAAGCTGCCGGTCACCCTGCTGGCCAAGTGGAAGACCGTGCTGCAGATGATCGCGCTCGGCGCCCTGCAGATCGCCCTGCTGTGGGACGGCTTCGGCCTGCCGCTGGAATGGCAGCCGCATTTCCAGACCTTCGCCTACATCCTGATCTGGATCGCCGCCCTCGTCACCCTGTGGACCGGCTGGCAGTATTTCTCGAAGGCCCAGCAGAAGATGAGCCAGATCTAGGATCAGATGTGAGGGATGAGGGATGAGGGATTATGTTTCCGAGCCGGAGCTTCATCCCTCGTCCCTCGTCCCTCATCCCTTCACCGAACCCCCAGTTCCCGCACCAGCCCGTCCATCCCGTACACATCCCGCAGCGCCGTCGTCACAGCGCCGGTGGTCACGATCACCGAGCGGTTGACGTTGCGGTCATAGCCATAGGCGTTGCGCTGGGTCAGGACGGTGGAGTCGAAATTGGCTCCAACGATCTCGCCCGCCGCCGTCACCACGGGCGAGCCCGACGAGCCGCCGATGGTGTCCGAGGACACCGCCATGTTCAGCACCGTGTCCCCGTCGATCCGGTCCTTCGCGGCCAGCAGCTTCGGCGCCACGTCGAACGGCGCCGCGCCCGTCGCCCGGTCCCACAGGCCGTCGAAGGTGGTGAACGGCCCGAACCGCTGGCCCGGAACATCCGTGCCCTCGATCTTGCCGTAGGTCAGGCGCAGCGTGCCCGTCGCATCGGGATAGACGGCGTCGCCATAGGCGGCGAAGCGGGCGGCGGCCAGCCGTTCCGAGGCGCGGTCCGTCGGCGCCTGGACCCGGTTCTCCCAGTCCGACCGGGCGGCTCGGGTCTCGTCCTGGATCGACAGCAGATACTGGATCATCGGGTCGTCCGAGGCCTCGACGGCGGCCAGGCCGCCCTCCCACAGCGCCCGGCGCACGGCCGGGTCGGCCAGTTTGGTGCCGCTGACCAGACGGGCCGAAAGCGCTTCCGGCGACTCATTGCCCAGCAGGCCGCGGACGGCCGGATTGTCGACGGTCAGCCACTCGCGGGTCTTGGACAGCCACCATTCCATGCGGACCTGGTCCAGCGACGGATAGACGGGCCGCTCGGCGAACAGGCCCGACTGAACCCCGGCCAGCCGGCTGTCGGCGAACTCGGGCAGGCGCTCGGCCGAGGGCTTCTCCCGCTCCTGCGCGCCGCGCACGATGGTCCGCGCCCAGTTGAACAGCTGCGACCCGCCGGCGACCGGGGTCGTGCCCGCGCCCGTCCCGCCTTCCAGCAGGGCCACGGTCGCATAGGTCTCGCGCATGATCGGCTGCACCGCCGCCAGCTCGGCCCAGGGATCGGCGCCGTTCGTGTCGGTCCGCGCCGCGTAGCGCTGGCGGAAGTCGGCCTCATTGGCCGCCCGCGTCGCCATGAAGCCCGGATCGACCAGGGCCCGCATCCGGCCCAGGCCGCGCTTGTAGGTGTTCTCGAGGCCGACAATCGGATCCATGGCGATGAAGGCGTTCTCCTCGCTCTCCTCCGAGAACCGGATCAGCCGTCCGCGCAGTTCCGAGGCGATCAGCTGGTCCATCGGCAGGACCACGTCGCGGATCGTGAACAGCTGGTCCTGCGTCAGCAGGCGCTGGGTCGCGCCGGGGCTGCCCGACACGAAGACGGGCGTGCCCTCGACCGGCTTGTCGGCCTTCCAGGTGAAATGGGTCGGCGTCGCCGCCGGGGCGCCGTTCTCGTACAGCCGGATGAAGGCGGCATCGATGGCGAAGCGGGGGAAGCTGAAATTGTCGAGGTCGCCGCCGAAGGTCGCGGCCCGGTCCTCGGGGGCCCACGCCAGCCGGACGTCCGAATATTTCTTGTAAGTGTAGAGCTTGAACTGCCCGCCCCGGTACAGGCTCACGACCTGACAGCGCCTGTCCGTCGCGGCGCCGCAGGCCTCCTGCTCGATCCGGCCCGCCTCGGCGTCGCGGGCGCGGGTGAAGGCCTGGCCCTCAAGCCCTGCGCCGGCCGCGTGCATCCGTTCGGTGACGTCGGAGATGTCCGTCAGGATCTCGGCCGTGCCGCCGGGGCATTTCAGCTCCTCCTCGCGGGTGCGGGGGGTGAAGCCGGTCTCTGCGTAGTTCACGGCCTGCGTTGACAGATTGGCCACGCAGGTGGCGACGCAGTGATTGTTGGTCATCACCAGCCCCTCGCCCGAGACGATGCCCGCCGAGCAGCCGCCGAACTTGACCGAGCTCAGCCGCACCCGGTCCAGGAAGGCCTGGTCGATGTTCGTGCCCAGCGTCGCATTGGCGCGGGCGATGGGGAAGTTGTCGAAGGTCCACATGCCTTCCTCCGCACGGGCGGCGCCGGCGGCGAGGGTCAGAAGGGCGGCGGCGAGGGCGGGGGTGAAGTGACGCATGATGATCTCCGAACGGCGCGGTCGCGCCACCTTACCCTTCTCCCCTCGGGGGAGAAGGTGTCATGCGCAGCATGACGGATGAGGGGGTTGTCGGACGAAGGGCCCCGGTCCGGCGACGCGCGCGCGGAAGGAGCCCCCTCATCCGACCGCCTCCGGCGGCCACCTTCTCCCCCGAAGGGGAGAAGGGACCTGATGGGTCTTACCGGACGCCCAGTTCTTCCAGCAGACGCGGCTGCGGATAGATGTTCCGCAGCGCCTCGGTGATGGCCGCCGTCGACACGGACACCGTGCGGTTCAGCTCGCCGTCATAACCGAATGATCCGCCCAGCGAGTGGATGTTGCCGTCGAAGGCCGCGCCGATCACCTCGCCGTCGGCGTTGATCACGGGCGAGCCCGAGTTGCCGCCGATGATGTCGTTGGTCGAGGTGAAGTCGAAGACCGTGTCCTTGTTGACCCGGCTTTCGTTGTCGATGAACGC
>NZ_JAKFEB010000121.1:0-2364 GCF_036677305.1 Brevundimonas sp.
CCAATTTCCGGGGCTCCGGCGGCTATGGCCTCGCCTTCGCCGGCGAAGGCTGGGGGCGCTGGGGCGACCGGATGCAGGAGGACGTCGAGGACGCCGTGGACCACGCGATCCGGACGAAGGGGCTCGACGCCGGCAAGGTCGGCATCATGGGCGCCAGCTACGGCGGCTATGCGGCCCTGATGGGAGCGGTCCGGCGGCCTGACCTGTACAAGGCGGCGATCGCCATCTGCGGCGACAGCGACCTCCCCGAACTGCTGGACAATGAGAAGCGCGGCGACAATTCGCCCGAGAACGAGGCCTACCGCTTCTGGTCGACCCGGATCGGCGATCCCGACACGGACCGGGCGGCCCTCGAACGGGCCTCGCCGCGCCGCCGCGCCGCCGAGATCGGCTGTCCGGTCATGCTGGTCCACGGCGTCGACGACGTGATCGTGCCGGTATTCCAGTCACGCCGCATGAAGGAGGCGCTGGATCGCGCCGGCAAGCCCGTCGACTACATCGAGGTGCGCGGAGCCGGCCACGCCGACTGGGAGGACAGCGTCGAACTGGACCTGATGGGTCAGTATATCGACCTGTTCCGCCGCGTATTCGCCTGATCAGCCGGGTGAACACGTCGGGCAGCCGGGGTCGGCGCCGACGGTGACCGTGCGCGCCGCGCCGGCGAGGCCGTCGTAGATCAGCAGGCGGCCCGTCAGCGGCTCGCCCGCGCCGGTGATCAGCTTGATCGCCTCCAGCGCCGCCATCGACCCGACCACCCCGGCCAGCGCCCCGACCACGCCGACGCGGGCGCAGGTCTCGGCGTCGGGCGGTCCATCGGCGACGAGGCAACGATAGCAGGGACGGCCGGTGAAGACGCCGACCTGGCCGCTCCAGCGTCCCAGGGCGCCCGAGACCAGGGGAATCCCCGCCGCGACGCAGGCGGCGTTGACGGCGAAGCGGGCGGCGAAATCGTCGGTCCCGTCGAGGACGACGTCACAGCCCTGGATCAGTCGCGCGGCGTTGTCGGGACCCAGCCGCTCGGCGGCCGGTTCGATGCGGACATGGGGGTTGAGAGCGCCCAGGGCCTCGGCCCCGGCCTCGACCTTGGACCGGCCGACATCGGCGGTGGCGAAGGCGATCTGGCGCTGCAGGTTGGACAGGCCGACGGCGTCGTCATCGATCAGCCGCAGGGTCCCGACGCCGGCCGCGGCCAGATACAGCGCCGCGGGGCCGCCGACCCCGCCCATGCCGACGAGGCCGACGCGGGCGGCCTTCAGCCGCTGCTGACCGGGTCCGCCGACTTCGGCCAGGACCAGGTGGCGGGCGTAGCGTTCGATTTCGTCGTCGGAGAAGCTCACCCGTCTCCGTTAGGCCGGGATCCGTCCCGCGTCACGAGGGATCCGTCACGAATCCGCGTCACGCCGCCTTGCGGTATTCGAACATGGCCTGGGCTTCCTGCGGCGTGATGCGGGACAGGCAGGGAAGGCCCAGTTTCTCGAGCATGCCCGCGGGCTCGCCGCACAGTTCCATCGGTTCGGCCAGGACGCGCGCGGCGATGGGCGTGTCGATCAGGATACGCAGACCCGAATGGCGCGGATCGCCCAGAAGGCGGCGGATCAGGCGGTCGATATCGGTCCGCGAGCCCTCGATGGCCTGGAGGATATGCCCCTGATGGAACATCACGCAGCTGGTGATGTGATCGCGGCGGTTGTTGCTTTCGGCACTGCCCAGAATCTGGGCGATCGACAGCATCGACACGCCGGTCGCCCCGACAGCTTCGCTGGCATAGATGACGCGATGAAGCACGGCGTCTCCCTTATGTGGCCGAATATGGGGCATATTTTGGCTTTGTAACGCGCTGCATTGGTAACAATATGGCCGGGCGCCGACGTTGTATTTCCCCGCCTTCCTGCTTGCCGCGCCGCATTTCGGTCTCCATCTGGGACGGATGGCGAACGAAACATCTCACTTCCCCGACTGGCACGGCACCACGATTCTGGCGGTGCGCAAGGACGGACGCACCGTGATCGCGGGCGACGGCCAGGTCTCCATGGGCCCGACCATCGTCAAGGGCGCGGCGCGCAAGGTGCGCGTCCTGGCGGGCGGAAAGGTGCTGGCGGGCTTCGCCGGCGCCACCGCCGACGCCTTCACCCTGATCGAACGGCTGGAAGCCAAGCTGGAGCAGTATCCCGACCAGCTGGCCCGCGCCTGCGTCGACCTGGCCAAGGACTGGCGGACCGACCGCTATCTGCGCCGGCTCGAGGCCATGCTGCTGGTCGCGGACAAGAGCTCGATCTTCACCGTCACCGGCGTGGGCGACGTGCTGGAGCCCGAGCACGGCGTGGCCGCGGTGGGATCGGGCGGCAACTACGCCCTCGCCGCCGC
>NZ_JAKFEB010000122.1:0-18813 GCF_036677305.1 Brevundimonas sp.
TCCATGGCCATGAACGAGGAAGAGCGCCGCCTGACCGCCTATCACGAGGGCGGCCACGCCATCGTCGCCATGAACGTCAAGATGGCCGATCCCGTGCACAAGGCGACCATCGTCCCGCGCGGCCAGGCCCTGGGCATGGTGATGCAGCTGCCGGAAGGCGACCGCTACTCCATGAAGTACCAGCAGATGGTCGACCGCATCGCCATCATGGCCGGCGGCCGCGTGGCCGAGGAGCTGATCTTCGGCAAGGAGAACATCACCTCGGGCGCGTCGTCGGACATCCAGCAGGCCTCGAAACTGGCCCGCCGCATGGTCACCCAGTGGGGCTTCTCGGACATCCTCGGCACCGTGGCCTATGGCGAGAACGAGCAGGAGGTCTTCCTCGGCCACTCGGTCGCGCGCAGCCAGAACGTCTCGGAAGAGACGGCCCGGATCATCGATTCCGAGGTCAAGCGCATCGTCGGCGCCGGCTGGGACGAGGCGCGTCAGATCCTGACCGACAAGGCCGCCGATCTGGAGACCCTGGCCCAGGCCCTGCTCGAGTACGAGACCCTGTCGGGTCAGGAGATCAAGGACCTGCTGGAAAAGGGCCTGGCCCCGAACCGCGACGAGAGCAATTTCCCCAACGCCGGCCCGTCGGTCTCGGTGCCGATCACCCCGGTGTCGGACGGGACCTCGGTCGAGGTGCAGACGGTTCACTGACCGCCGCGCCGCATTTGAATACGAAAGGGCCGGGGAGCAGTCCCCGGCCCTTTTTCGTCGGAGCCGTCAGATCAGGTCTTCCGGGCCAGCGTCATTGCGACAGACATGTTTGCATTATAAACCAGTCTGTGAGATACGGTGTTCGTCCAACGAGGGGAGGGCGTCATGTCGCCATCTGAAATCCATCCAACCGACCGGCTGCACGGCCTCGACGCCCTGCGCGCGACCGCCCTGCTGCTGGGCGTCGTCCTGCATGCGTCCATGGCCTATTTTCCGGTGACGATCTGGATCGTGCCCGACACCGACAACTCGCCGGTCGCCAGCGCGATCTTCTTCGCCATCCATCTGTTCCGGATGACCAGCTTCTTCCTGATCGCCGGTCTGTTCGCCCACATGATGCTGGGCCGGCGCGGAACCCTGGGCTTCATCAGGGACCGGCTGATCCGCATCGCCGGCCCGCTCGCGGCCTTCTGGACGCCGGTTCTGGCGGCGATCATCGCCGGGCTGGTCTGGATGGCCGCCATCCGCAACGGCGGGACGATTCCCACGGACGGGCCGCCGCCGCCGCCGCTGACCGTCGGCACCTTCCCCCTGACCCATCTGTGGTTCCTCTATGTGCTGCTGATCCTCTACGCCGCCATGCTGGTCATGCGCGCGCCCTTCGCCATGGCGGACCGCGACGGTCGCTGGGGCCGGTTCGTCGACCGGGTCACGGGCGCGCTGATCGGGCCGTGGACGCCCGCCCTGATGGCCGCGCCCCTGGCGCTCGCCTTCTGGCTGGCCCCGAACTGGACGCCCTTCTTCGGCATTCCGACGCCGGACACGGGGCTGGTCCCAAACCCCGTCGCCCTGACCGCCTTCGGGAGCGCCTTCGGCCTCGGCTTCCTGCTGGACCGCCGCCGCGACCTGCTGGCCCGCATCGAACGACTGTGGCCGGTGTTCACGGTCGTCGCCCTCGGCGTCGGCGCGGCGGCCCTGGTCATGGTCGGAGGTCCGGTTCCCGACCTGGCGCCCGTGACCGATCCGAACCTGAAGGCCCCGCTGGCGGCCGTCATGGCCCTGGCCGTCTTCGCATCGACCTTCGCGGCCCTGTCGCTGGCCCTGCGCTTCGCCTCGGGATACAGCGCCGTCCGCCGTTATCTCGCCGACGCCTCCTACTGGATCTACATCGTCCATCTGCCGCTGGTGATGGTCGGCCAGATCCTGGTGATCAACGAGACCTGGCCATGGTTCGTGAAGCTGGGCGCGGTCATCGGCGGGACCCTGGCGGTCAGCCTCCTGTCCTACGAGCTGCTGGTTCGCCACACCTTCGTCGGCCGCTGGCTGAACGGCCGCCGCGTCCCCTGGCGCCGTCCGCCGGAGCCCGCGCTCTCGCCCGCCGAATAGCTTGCCAACCCCCGCCGGCTCGTCCACCCCATGGGCGAGCCGGCCCCGGAGAATCGCCCAATGCCCGCCAAGCCCAGACCGCACTCGCCCGAAGCAGACCTCGCCTTCATGCGCTCCATCGTCGAGGGCTCTGCGCGCCCGCCGGTGACGCTGGCCGTTTCCTACCTGGCCGGCGGTCTGCTGTACGGCCTGCAGTGCCTGTTCCACATCGGTCAGGCGGCGGGTCTCATCCGCTGGCCGCCCGCGGCCACCCTGTCCTTCCTCGCCCTGATCAGCATCGCCTTCCTGTCCATCCTGACCTGGGCCATCCTGAAGGACCGCAAGGACGGAACGCCCCAGAGCGGACCCCTGGCCGCCCGCACGCTCAGCGCGGCCTTCAGCGCCACGGGCATGGCCAATGTGGCGGTGATCATCATCTTCGCCGTGGGCGCCGCCCGGGACAACGACTTCGCGGTCTGGCTCTATTATGCGGCCATCGTCTTCGCCCTCCAGGCCGCCGCCTGGTACATGGCCTGGATGCTGAAGCGGAAGGGCTGGATGCTGGCCACGGCCCTCGGCGGCTGGGTCACCGCGGTGGCGCTGGGCGTGCTGGTGCGCGAGCCCCTGTGGTACCTCGGCGTCTGCACCGTGGCCCTGTTCGCCCTGTTCGCCCTGCCGGGCTGGATCATGTTCCGCGACGCCCGCGCCGGATCGAGGGCGGTCTGATCCATGGGGCTGGCCGATCTCGGACGGATCGACGATGTCATCCACGGCCGCATGCGGCTGGGGATCATGGTCTATCTGGCCGACTCCGACGCGGCCGACTTCACCGAACTGAAGACGGTCCTGGAGGCGACCCAGGGCAATCTGTCGGTGCATCTGAAGACGCTCGAAAAGGCCGGATACGTCGCCATCGACAAGAGCTTCAGGGACAACAAGCCCCTGACCCGGGTGTCGATCACGGGGGAGGGGCGCAAGGCCTTCTCCGCCTATCTCGACGCCCTGGGCGGTCTGATCGGGGGCAGGGACGAATGAACGGTCCTCGCGTCATGGGCATCGTCAACGTCACGCCCGACAGTTTCTCGGACGGCGGCCGGCTGGCCGATGTCGGGGCGGCGGTGGCGCATGGGTTGTCGCTGGTCGGGCAAGGCGCGGACATTCTCGACATCGGCGGAGAAAGCACGCGGCCGGGCGCCGAGCCCGTGGCTGCGGACGAGGAAATCGCCCGAACCGTTCCGGTCATCGAGGGCCTGCGCGCGGCCGGCTGGAGGGGCGCGCTCAGCATCGACACCATGAAGCCGGAGGTCGCCCGCGCCGCCGTCGCCGCGGGCGCGACGATGTGGAACGACGTCAGCGCCCTGCGCTTCTCCGACCACGCGCCCGACGTCGCCGCCGAGCTCGGCTGTGACGTGGTGCTGATGCATATGCAGGGAACGCCGCAGCGGATGCAGGCCGACCCCCGCTATGCCGACGTGGTCGTCGAGGTCGTGGACTGGCTGATCGGGCAGGCGACGGAGGCAATGGCCGCCGGCGTGGCGCGGGAGCGGATCTGGCTCGATCCGGGCATCGGCTTCGGCAAGACGGCGGATCACAACCTGGCCCTGACGGCCCACCTGGACCGGCTGGCGGCGACGGGTTTTCCGGTGCTGTACGGGGCCAGCCGCAAGCGCACGATCCTGTCGGTCGATCCCACCGCCACGGACCCGGCCGATCGCCTCGGCGGCTCGCTGGCCCTGGCGCTGGAGGCGGCGCGGCGGGGCGCGGCCATCATCCGCGTTCATGACGTACGCGAGACCGTTCAGGCGCTGAAGGTGCAGGCGGCGGTGGCGGACGCCTCCAGGCCCTAGAGCCCTTTTTCCCCTCGCGAGCTTACGGCCAATTTCTCTATGAGTTCGGCCGTGATCGGCTTGCCGGGCGAGAAGGTGACGCCTGTCTTCGTCGCCTTCAGTTTCAGGGATGCGATCTCGTCGGCATGGGCGGCGATCGCGCCCGGATCGACATACAGGCCGCATTGTTTGCTGAAGGCGGCGTAGCCCGCGACGATCTCGCCGCTGATCTGGAACCCGGGCATGCCGTACATGACGATTTCCGCGGCGTCCGGCAGCGCCTGCGACAGCCCGGCGCGCAACTGATGCAGCAGGGGGCGAAGCGGCTCCGGCGCGGCGGCGATATAGGCGTCGTGACTGGTCGTTGTCATTCGGTGGTGCTCATGGGGCGTCTCCTGTGACCTGCTCCAGGCTGTCGAGGATCATGGTCCAGCCCGCGGCGCTGCGCTCGGCATAGGCCGCCCAAGCGGGGGCCAGGTCGTGGCCCAGGACGACGACGCAGCCGTCGCCGGTCTCCGTGAAGATCACGGTGACGCGGGTGGCTTCCGCCGGCGACTCGTCGACCCAGAAGTCGAACACGATGCGTTCGGGCGGCTCGATCTCGACGAAGCGGCCGAAATGCCTCGCGAGGTCGGCGCCGCGCCGCTCGAAGATGGCGAACGACCCGCCGACGACGGGATCGTAGTCGGTCTGCTCCATCACCCCCTCCGGCGTGTGAAACAGCCATTGGCCGACGCGGGCCGGGTCGAGGAAGGCGTTGAACACCCGCTCGCGCGGATGGCGGAACCGCTTTTCGACGCGGACGGCGGGCGCTGTCATGCGCGGCCCTTCCATTCCGGGCGCCGCCCGGCGGGGTGGGCGTCCTCGATGATGCGCGGATCGATCCCGTGCTCGAGCCAGAATTTCGCGGCGGCCAACACAAGATTGAAGCCGCCTGTGGAATCGAGCGCCTTGGCCCTGCCTTCCGGGCTGTCGTCGAAGCCGCGGTTCTCGACGGCGACGAAGGCGGCGTCGCCCCGGGCCTCGAACAGCCATTCGACTTCCGTGGGCGTGTCGGCGGTGTCCCAGTCGATCAGAATGCGGCGGCCCGGCTCGATCGCCTTGACCGTCACATCCGTGCCGACGCCGTACATCTCCCACTCCCAGCGGACGCGCGCGCCGGTTTCCAGGCGACCGGAACTCCGGGTGAACCAGAACCGCGATGTGATCGCCGGATCGGCGAAGGCCTTGAACACCTCGCCGACGGGTCGCCGGATCAGCATGCCGGCGCTGGCGACCGGAGCGGTCACGCCGCGCCCTCCAGCCCCGCGGCATAGGCGTCGCGCAGGGCGAACCAGCGGTCCCAGGACCACGGATGGCGCACGCCGCGCACGGCGTCGTCCAGACCCTCCATGTGATGATGCCAGCCGCCGAGGACGTTCCTGCGCGCGTCGGCCCAGGACTCCGGCACCCGATGCAGAAGGGTCAGATGCGTGCCGTCGCCGTCCGGCTCCAGCCGCCAGGACACGACCGACTCCGGATTGCCGCCGAAGGTGTGCTCGAACCGGGTGAAGGGCTGGACCACCAGCACCTCATTGGATTGCCGGCGCTTCTCGGGCGTGTCGGGCATGAATTCATGGTCGGGCTGGCGGAAATTCAGCTCCATCCGCCCGCCGGGCTTCGCCTCGATGTCGGCCTCGGCCAGCCAGCAGGCCAGTCCGTCGGCAGTGGTCAGGGCCTTCCACACACGTTCAGGGGAGTGTCGCAGGCGGCGCTCGAAGCGTATCTCCCAGCCGCCCTCGATGCGGCGGCAGGTTCCGGCGTCGGCGTCCAGCCGGACAGGGTTCAGCGTTTCGGTCATTGGGGAAACTCCTTGTCGAGATGGGCCTCCAGCGCGTCGAGCCTGTCGCTCCACAGACGGCGATAGCGGGACAGCCAGACGTCCAGTTCAGCCAGCGGCGCGGGGTTGAGGCGGTAGATCCGGCGCTGCGCGTCCTTGCGCACCGTCACCAGTCCGGCCTCGCGCAGAACCGACAGATGTTTCGACACCGTCGGCTGGCTGATTGGCAGGGCGTCGACGAAGTCGCCCGCGGGACGCTCTCCGTCGGCCAGCATCGACAGGATCGACATCCGGTGCGGTTCGGACAGGGCTTGAAGGGCGGCGTGCATATAAATCGTCTAACAGCAATATAGCTGAAATGCAATATACGTTCCGGCTTGCCGTTTCGGCCCGGATTGGTCATCCAGCGCCCATGACCTCGCCCCTCGGACGCGTCCTGATCATCGCCGGCTCGGATTCGGGCGGCGGGGCGGGCGTGCAGGCCGATATCAAGGCGGTCACCGCCATGGGCGGCTATGCGGCGACCGCCATCACCGCCATCACGGTCCAGAACACCCTCGGCGTCCACGGCGTCCACCCGCTGCCGCTGGACCTGATCGAGGCCCAGGCGCGCGCCGTTCTGGATGACATCGGGGCCGATGCGATCAAGACGGGGATGCTGGGATCGCGCGAGGTGGTCGAGCGCGTCGCCGCCATTCTGGACAGCTGGGCCGTCCCTGCGGTCGTCGATCCGGTGATGGTCGCCAAGGGCGGACACAGCCTGCTGGCCGAGGACGCCGTCTCTGCGGTCAAGTCGCTGATGATCCCCCGCGCCGCCCTGCTGACCCCCAATGCGCCCGAGGCCGAGGCCCTGACCGGCCTCGACGTCGTCGATCTGGACGGCCAGCGCCGGGCCGGAGCGTTCCTGCTTGGTCTCGGCGCGCAGGCCGTGCTGATGAAGGGCGGGCACATCCCGGGCGACACCGTTGTGGACGTGCTCGTGACTCCGACTGGGGAGACCCTGCTGGAGGGGCCGCGCGTCGAGACCCGCCACACCCATGGCACCGGCTGCACCCTGGCCAGCGCGTGCGCGGCGGGGCTGGCGAAGGGCCTGCCGCTGGAGGCCGCGGTGGCCGAGGCCTGGGCCTATGTCGCCGAGGCCATCCGCCGCGCGCCGGGCCTGGGCGCCGGGCACGGGCCCTTGGATCATGGCTGGCCGATGAGGCGCGACACATGAGCGATCTGGAAGCGCGGCTGGTCGAGATCGTCCGCGCCGATCCCGGCCTGATGCATGTCCTGAGGGGCGTGCGGGACCAGGACCTGCCGGACTGGCGGATTTTCTCCGGCGCCGTCTATCAGAGCGTCTGGAACGCCCTGACCGGCCGGCCGGCGGGCTATGGCGTGCGCGACTATGACGTCGGCTACTACGATCCCGACACCAGCTGGGACGCCGAGGACCTGGTCATCAAACGCGTCGCGGCGGCGTTCGACGAGCCGTTCCGCAGCACCGTCGAGGTGCGCAACCAGGCCCGGGTGCCGATCTGGTTCCCGGCCCATTTCGGCGAGCCCTATGATCCGCTGGCCGGCACCGACGAGGCGCTGGAGCGGTTCGTGTCTCCGGCCTTCGCCGTCGGGGTGCGGCTGGAAAAGGACGACGCCATCAGCGTGGCGGCGCCGCTCGGGCTGGAGGACATCTTCGCCCTGACGCTGCGACCCAATCCGAACCGGGGCGTGGCCAGGGACTGGGCGCGCGTGATCGAGCGGGCGCGGGCGCGCTGGCCGGAACTGCAGGTCGTCGAACCGGAGGCCGGCTGATGCGCCAGTGGACCGTCGACGCCTTCGCCCCGGCTCCCTTCCGCGGCAATCCCGCCTGCGTGGTCGAGCCGTTCGACCAATGGCCGTCCGACGGCTGGATGCAGGCGCTGGCCAAGGAGAACAACCAGGCCGAGACCGCCTTCCTGCTGCGCACCGCCGATCCGGCGCGGTTCGGCCTGCGCTGGTTCACGCCGGGCATGGAGGTCGACCTGTGCGGCCACGCCACCCTGGCCTCGGCCCATGTGCTGCTGACCGAAACGGGCGTCGACGCCGCGACGGTGACTTTCGACACCCGCTCGGGGCCGCTGGTCGTCAGCCGTTCAGGCCCGGGGTACGAGATGGACTTCCCCGCCGATCCGCCGCGCCGCTGCGCGACGGCGCCCGCCGGTCTGGCCGCGGCGCTCGGCGTCGAGCCGGTCGAGGTCTGGGCCGGCCGCTATCTGGTCGCGGTGCTCGCGGATGCGGCGGCCGTACACGCCGTCTCGCCTGACATCCGGGCGCTCGCCTTCGTCCAGGGGGACGCCGGCGAGACGGGGCAGGTGATCGTCTGCGCCCTGGCGGACGCGTCCGACGACGTGGACGTGGTTGACCGGTTCTTCGCGCCGGGCTGCGGCATCGACGAGGATCCGGCCACGGGGTCGGCGCACTGCATCCTGGGGCCGCTGTACGCCGACAGGCTGGCCCGCCCCACCGTGCGTTTCCGGCAGGTGTTCCCGGGGCGCGGCGGCGACATCGAGACCGAGGTGCGCGCAAACCGGGTCCTGATCCGGGGACAGGCCGTCACGGTGATCGAGAGCCGTCTGAGGCTCGCCCCATAGGAAAGGGGCGCGACCCTTTCGGATCGCGCCCCCGGACCTCTGAAAGAAGGTCAGGCTCTAGTAGCGGCGGCCGTTGTCGCGGCGGTCGTCGCGGTCGCGGCGTTCGGCGCGGACCTGCGCCGACAGACGGTCGTAGCGACGATCCAGCTCCTGGCGTTCGCGGGCCGACAGGCCGCCGCGCTGGTAGCTGTACTCGAGACGGACGAGCGCATTCAGCTCGGTCTTGAGACGCATGCCTTCGCGGCGGCTTAGCTGGCCGTTGCGCAGGCCGACGTCGATGCGGCGATCCAGCTGGTATTTACGCTGGGAGATCGACTGCCAGCCGCCGCGGTTGTCGCGCTCGTACCGGTCGCCGCGATCGCCGCGGTGGTCTTGCTCGTAACGGCCGCGATCCTGCGAGCCGTAGTTCTGGGCCATGGCGGGGACCGCGACGGAGGCCGCGGCCAGGGCGATGGCGGGGATGAGGAACTTTTTCATCTGTCGTCTCCTTGGCGGTTCACGCGGACCGGGTGGCCGGCGTTGAGACGAACAGACCATTTACCAAGTGAGCCCCGTCTGAACGGGCCGGGTCAGCTACCGTTCATCGCCGTGAAATCGCCGTAACGCGACATCGGCCCCCGCGGACACGCATAAGGCCCCCTGCGCGCGAGAGGGCCGCGCGGAATCGTAAAACATGTCTATGCTGCCCGTTCAGCCCGCGTTCAGAGGCTGGAGCCTAAACCTCGAGCCATGATCCGCTTTTCCGCCATAGGACTCGCCGCCCTGATCGCCGCCGCGCCCCTGTCGCAGGCGGCGGCGCAGGAGCGTGGTCCGCGCGCCGATCGGCAGCAGCAGCAACAGCAGCAGCAAGACGAACGTCCTCAGCGGGACGAGCGTCCCCGTGTCAGCGTGGGGGACGCCGTGCAGCGCGCCTCGTCGGGCCGTCCGGGCCGTTTCCTGGGCGCCAGCGATCGCGGCGGGACCATCGTGGTGCGGTGGGAGTATCCCGGCGGCCGGATTGCCGACATCATGGTTGACGGCCGCACCGGCCGCGTCGTTGGAGAACGCTGAATGCGCGTGCTGCTTGTCGAGGACGACGTTGATCTGTCGCGCCAGCTGAAGCTCGCGCTCGGCGACGCCGGCTATGCCGTCGATCACGCGGCGGACGGCGAGGAAGCGCATTTCCTCGGCGACACCGAACCCTATGACGTGGTGGTGCTGGACCTCGGCCTGCCCAAGATCGACGGCGTCTCGGTGCTGGAGCGCTGGCGCCGGGACGGCAAGACCACGCCGGTGCTGATCCTGACCGCGCGCGGCGCCTGGTCGGACAAGGTGTCGGGCTTTGACGCCGGCGCCGACGACTATCTGACCAAGCCCTTCCACACCGAGGAGCTGCTGGCGCGCCTGCGCGCCCTGCTGCGGCGTTCGGCCGGCATCGCCTCGGCGACCCTGTCGTGCGGCGGCCTCAGGCTCGACCCGCGTGCGGCCCGGGCCACCGTCAATGGCGAGCCCCTGCGGCTGACCTCGCTGGAATACCGGCTGCTGCACTATCTGATGATGCATCAGGGCCGGGTCATCAGCCGCACCGAACTGGTCGAGCACCTGTACGACCAGGACTTCGACCGCGACTCCAACACGATCGAGGTGTTCGTCGGACGGCTGCGGAAGAAGATCGGTTCGGATCGTATCGAGACGGTGCGCGGCCTCGGCTATCGCCTGACGCCGCTGGCCGGGGAGTCCGAGGCGGCGTGACCGAAGGGGCGGGGGGCGACGCGGCTCCGGAAGCCGCCCGGACCTGGGGCCGCTGGTTCGGCCGCCCGGGGAAGAGTCTGACGCGCCGTCTGATCTGGCTGGCCTCGGCCTGGATCGTTCTGGCTCTTCTGCTGACCGGCTGGGCCCTGACCACCCAGTACAAGGAATCCGCGCTCCGCCGGCTGGGCAACATGCTGGCCGACACCATCGACGAGGTCGTGGTCGCCACCAACGTCACGCCGGACGGCGTCGTGGTCGGGGAAATCAGGGACGCCAAGTCGAACCGCGCCCTGTCCGGCGAATACTGGGCCGTCGCAGAGCTGGATGGCGACAACGGCCTGCGCTTCATCGCCGGATCGCCCTCGCTGGCGGGCGAACAGTTGGCGGTCCCGCACGACCTTCCGGACCGGCTTCGCGCCTCTACAGGCGCCATCATCAGCTACCCTGATCCGGGCTTCCTGCACCCCCCGCTGCGCCAACCGCTCCGGGTCGCGGCCAGCCTGAAATCCCTGCCCGGACGCAGCGAGCCGCTGGTCTTCATGGCGGCGGTGGACCAGACCAATATCGAGGACGACACGCGCCAGTTCGCGACGGTCACCTGGAGCGCCCTGCTGATCCTCGGCGCGGGTCTGGTGATCGCCGTCTTCCTTCAGGTCCAGATCGGCCTGCGTCCCCTGTTCGCCCTGCGCAACGAGATCGCCGACGTCCGCAAGGGCCGGATCGCGCGCGTCGCCCGCAACTATCCCCTCGAGATCCAGCCCCTGGCCGAACAGGTCAACCGTCTGCTGGACCACAATCAGGAAACCGTCGAACGGCAGCGGACCCATGTCGGCAATCTGGCCCATGCGCTGAAGACCCCGCTGTCTGTCATGCTGGCCGAGGCGGGGACGCAGACGGGGCCCTTGCCCGATCTGGTGCGCAAACAGACCGAAGTGATGAAGGCGCAGGTCGACCACCATCTGCGCCGCGCCCGCGCCGCCGCCCGCGCCCAGCTGCTGGGCGAGCGCACGCCCATCGCCGAGGTGCTGGACGAGATGGCGGTCATGCTGGAGCGGGTGTTCGAGGAGAAGGGCGTCGAGATCGACTGGCGCGCGCCCGACGAGCTCGGCTTCCGCGGCGAGCGGCAGGACCTGCAGGAAATCCTCGGCAATCTCATCGAGAACGCCTGCAAATGGTCGAAACGGCGCGTGCGCATCTCGGCCGGTCCCACGGGGCTGGGCCAGATGGTGGTGGTGGTCGAGGACGACGGTCCCGGCCTGCCCGCGGAACAGCGCGAGGCCGCCCTGGAACGCGGCGCGCGGATGGATGAGAGCACCCCGGGCTCGGGTCTGGGCCTGTCCATCGTGGTGGAACTGACGCGGGCCTACGGCGGCCGCATCACCCTCGCCGACAGCGACATGGGCGGGCTGAAGGTGCTGCTGGAATTGCCCGCCGCCGAGGCCTGATCGCGGGCCGTTGGATAACGCTTGTTAACCCTGCCCGTGCACTGTCGGAGACGGTCGGCGTTCTCCGGCCCAGGGATTGTGGAATGTCGGGGCTGACTGTCGCCCACAAGGTCGCGCTCGCCGCCATGCTGGAGCGGTGCCCGGACGCCATGCTCAGGACCGTGGGCTCCGCGGTCGCACCCCTTCCGGGCGGGCGGGCGGCGGAACTGCGCGTGATGCTGGAGGATGAACAGCGCGATCGCGCGCGACGGCAATTCGTCATGGCGCCCCTTGTTCCGATGTTCCGGGCGCGCGCCGACGGCGTTCAGGCCCTGACCTTCCCCCCGGCGGTGCTCGCGCGCCTGTGGAAGGCCGCCAGCGCCCGCGAGCCTGAATTGCTCCCCCGGCTGGACGGCTCCGAGCCTTCGGTGATGGTCGCCGATCGCATCTGCCTGGCCGCCGCCGCCATCGTGCGCGACAAGCCGGATCTGGTCTGGCCGGACGGCGGCGAGCCGGGGCGGCTGACCGGTCTGGAGGACCTGGCCGCCTGCCTTGACCTGTCCCACATGGCGCGGCGCGCCCTGCCGTCGCTGGAGGTCTGGCTGAAGCGCCCGGACGGCGACCAGATCGCCGAGCTTCGGCTGCTGCTCAAGGATTGCGCCGGCATCCGGCCGGACGGCAGCCAGCGGGTGCTGGAAATCCTGTTCTCCCATCTGGAGGACGCGGTCCTGATCCTGCGCATACTCACCCAGAGCTCGTGTGCGGTCGAGCAGGAGGACTTCCTCAGCGCGTCCGAATTGTCGGGTTTCGTCGACCGGCTGATCGCCGGCGTCGACCTGCGCGCGGCCCGGATCGCCGCTTTCAAGCCGGCGGCGGACATGGCGAGGGTCAAGGACGTGATCGCGGACCTGACCTGGTGCGCCAATGTGCTGGCGGAACTGGACGTGACGCTCACGCTCAATCCGCAAAGCGTCTGGGGCAAGTCGGTGCGGGACGGCCGCGTGCTGATCGCAGGGCGGCTGTCCGGCCTGCTGCGCGCCGCCGACAAGGCCGTGGACCAGGCCCTGCCCTGGGAACGGGTCCAGACGACGGGCCGCATGACCCGCAACGCCCCCCAGCTGGATGCGCCGATCGACGGCGACACCGTCCTGGCCGCGCGCAGCCTGCTGCGCCTCGTCGGCTCGGCCCGGGGGCCGGCTTCGACCTTCGGCTGCGAGGCCGACCGCAAGGCTCTGGTCGAGGCCCTGACCGCTCGCCTGACCGACTATTCCGAGCAGGTTCTGCGCATGATCCACGACGGCGAGGCGCCCGATGAGGCCCGGGCCATGAAGATCATGGCGTTCGCGGCCCAGTGCCTGGATCTGATCGCCGCGACGGACGCCGCCCGCACGGTGCGGCGTCGGGCCGCGGTCGCCGCAGGGCCCTCGGGCGCGGGCGGGGCCTCGTCGCGGGCCGCCTGATCGGCTACAGCGCTGGCCGATGACGGTTTTCTGGATCATGACGGCCCTGGTCACCGCGCTCGCCGGCCTTCTGGTGCTGGCCGGCGCCCGGCGCGGCGCGGACGAGGGCGAACATCTCGCCGGCCTGACCGCGGCCGCCGAACTGGCCGAGCTGGACCGGCTGAAGGCGCGCGGCCTGCTGGACGAGGCCGGCTGGACGGCCGCCCGCGCCGAGGCCGGGCGCCGCATTCTGTCGGCAGAGCGCGAGACGCGTCCCGTCCGGGCGGGCCCGCGGGACCGCTTCCTGGTGCTGGCGGGGATCGGGGTCGCGGCGGCGGCGTCGCTCGGCCTCTACGCCGTCGCCGGAACCCCCGGCCTGCCGGACCAGGCCTATGAGCGCCGCGTCGACGAGTGGATGACCGACCTCGACCGGCTCGAGGCGCCGCAGATCGCCGCCGTCGCGGCGCGGATCGTGCGCGAAAGGCCGGAGGATCATCAGGCCCTCACCATGCTGGGCGCGGCGCGCTTCGAGGCCGGCGACCCGATCGGCGCGGCCTCCGCCTTCCGTCGGGCCCTGGTCCTGCGGCCGGATGACGCCCAGAGCTGGGCGCGGCTGGGCGAAAGCCTGGTCCGGGCCAACGGCGGCAAGGTCGACGGCGACGCCGAGGCGGCCTTCGCCCAGGCCCTTCGCCGCGATCCCGGTCAGCTGGGCGCGCGCTATTTCCTCGGCGAGGCGGCCATGGCGCGCGGCGACGGCGCGACGGTCCGCGCCATGTGGAGCCCCCTGATCGCGATGCTCGATCCCGCCGATCCGCGCCGGATCGATCTCGAGCGGAGACTGACGACCATGGGGGCAGGCGCATGAGCTGGCTGCCGAAATCGCCCAAGGCGCGGCGGCGTCTGTGGGTGTTCGCCGCGGTCGCGCCGGTGCTGGCCCTCGCCGTCGGCCTGTCGCTGTACGCCATGCGCGACAGCGTGACCTTCTTCTTCTCCCCGTCCGAAGCCACCGAAGCCAAGGCTCCGGCGGGCCGCGTCGTCCGTCTCGGCGGCCTCGTCGAGGCCGGCAGCGTCAAGCGCGGGGCCGAAGGCGAGGTCGTCTTCTCGGTCACCGACAATGTCGCCGCGACCCGCGTGGTCTACCAGGGCGACCTGCCCGACCTGTTCCGCGAAGGGCAGGGGGTTGTGGCCCAGGGCGCCTTCCTGCCGGACCGCTCGTTCCGCGCCACCCAGGTGCTGGCCAAGCACGACGAGAACTACATGCCGCGCGAAGTGGCCGACCGTCTGAAAGCCAAGGGCGAATGGCGGCCCGAGGGCGCGTCCGCCGGCGGGACGCCGCGCTCATGATCGTCGAACTGGGCGCCTTCGCCCTCGTCCTGGCGCTGGTGCTGTCGGTGCTGCAGACCGTCATGGCCGCGGCCGGACGGATGCGGCGCAGCCCGGTGCTGGCGGGCGCCGCCATCGGCGCGGGCATCGCCGCAGCGGGGGCCGTCGCCGTCGCCTTCGGCGCGCTGATCTTCGCCTTCGCGGTGTCTGACTTCTCGGTCGCCAACGTCGCCGCCAACAGCCACACCGACAAGCCGATGCTCTACAAGGTGGCGGCCGCCTGGGGCAGCCACGAGGGTTCGCTGGTCCTGTGGTGCCTGGTCCTGACCGTGTTCGGCGCGGCGCTCGCGCGGGCCCGCAACCTGCCGTTCGGGCTCAAGACCTCGGCCATGGCCACGCAAGGGCTGCTGGGCGTGCTGTTCCTCGCCTTCGCCGTCTTCACCTCCAACCCCTTCGACCGGCTGAACCCCGCCCCGTTCCAGGGCGCGTCGCTGAACCCGCTGCTGCAGGACCCGGCGCTCGCCTTCCATCCCCCGCTGCTCTACTGCGGCTACGTCGGGTTTTCGGTCTGTTTCTCGCTGGCCGTGGCCGCCCTGATCGAGGGCCGCGCCAACGCCAGCTTCTGGCCCGCATGGGGCCGCTGGGTCCGGCCGTGGGCCCTGGCCAGCTGGGCCTTCCTGACCGTCGGCATCACCCTCGGCGCCTTCTGGGCCTATTATGAGCTGGGCTGGGGCGGCTGGTGGTTCTGGGATCCGGTCGAGAACGCCAGCTTCATGCCCTGGCTGGCGGGCGCCGCCCTGCTGCACAGCGCGGTGGTCACCGAGCGGCGCGGCGCGCTGGCGGGCTGGACGACCTTCCTGGCGCTTCTGGCCTTCACCTTCTCGATGCTGGGGGCCTTCCTCGTGCGCTCCGGCGTGCTGACCAGCGTCCACGCCTTCGCCGTCGATCCCGAGCGCGGCCTGATGCTGCTGGCCATCCTCGGCGTCACGGCGGGCGCGGCCTTCGCCCTGTTCGCCTGGCGCGCGCCGCAGCTGAAGGGCGGCGGCCAGTTCGCCCCGGTCAGCCGCGAGGGCGCCCTGGTGCTGAACAACCTGTTCCTGACCGCCGCCTGCGCCACCGTGCTGCTGGGCACCCTCTATCCGCTGGTCCTCGAGGCCATGAACGGCGCGACCATTTCGGTCGGTCCGCCCTATTTCGCCCTGACCTTCGTCCCCCTGATGGCGGTGGCCTTCCTGATCCTGCCCGCCGGCCCGCTGCTGGCGTGGAAGCGGGGAGACCTGAAGGGCGTGGGCCAGCGTCTGGCCGTCGCCGCCGGACTGGCCCTTCTGGTCGCCCTCGCCGGCTGGATGGCGTTCGAACCGCGCAAGGCCCTGTCGGCGGCCGGGATCGGCCTGGGCGGCTGGCTGATCCTGGGCGCCCTGGCCGAGATCGCCGAACGAATCCGGCTGTTCCGCGTCGGCCTGCCCGAGAGCCTGCGCCGCGCGGGGGGCCTTCCTCTGGGCGCCTGGGGCACGGTGCTGGCCCACGCGGGACTGGGGGTGTTCGTGCTCGGGGCCGTGGTCGAGACCGGCTACCGCGTTGAGGCGGCGCGGACCGTGGCTGTCGGAGAAACCGTGACCGCCGGTCGCTACAGCGTGCGGCTGGACGACGTGCGCATCGTCGAGGGACCCAACTATCTGGCCGAGCAGGGCAGGCTGACGGTCTCCCTGCGTGACGGCGCCGCGCCGCGCGTCGTCACGGCCGAGCGCCGCTTCTTCCCCGCGGGCGGCCAGACCACCACCGAGGTCGGGCTGGATTTCCGGGGTCTGGACGACGTCTATGTCGTGCTGGGCGAGCGCGGCCAGACCGCCGCCGGCGCCCCGGCCTGGAGCGTGCGCGTCTGGTGGAATCCGTGGGCGCGGCTGATCTTCCTCGGCCCCGCCATCATGGCGCTGGCCGGGGTGCTGTCCCTGCTCGATCGCCGGCTGAGGCTGGGCGTCGGCAAGCGGAAGGCGACGGCATGAAGCGCGCCCTGCTCATCGCCATCGCCGCCGTCGGCCTGATGGCCGCCGAACCGCCGCCCGCGCCCGACCGGCCCCTGCCGGATGCGGCCCAGGAGGCCCGGGCGAAAGCCCTGTTCGCCGACATCCGCTGCGTCGTCTGTCAGCACGAGGCCATCGCCGACAGTCCCGCCGGCATCGCCGCCGACATGCGCCGGCTGGTCCGCGAGGAGATCGCCGCCGGCCGCACCGACGCCCAGGTCCGCGAGGACCTGGTGCGCCGCTATGGCGACTTCGTCCTGTTCAGGCCGCCTGTGCGCGTCGGGACCTGGCTGCTGTGGTTCGGGCCTCTGGCGGCGCTGCTGGCCGTCGGGTTCGGCCTGCTGACCCTTTCGCGCCGCCGCCGCGACGAAACGCCGGCGCTTTCGGCCGGGGAAGAGGCGCGTCTGGCGGATATTCTCGCCTCCGGGGCGGATCGCCGTGATCCTGACGCAAAGCCGTCTGACGACTGACGTGCGGCGGGACCATTCATCGCGCGGTGCGTTGGTGAAAAGGTTCACCGTCCTGTATTCATAGTCGAAACGGGCGTCCCCCACGCCCGAAAAGGATCGCAAAGAACTCCATGATGAAACGCAAGGAATTCATGCTCGGGGCCGTCGCCGGCCTGGCCTTCGCCGCCGCCGCCACGGCGGGCGGGGTGATCGACTGGCCGACCGCCGAGGCGGGCCCCGTCGCGGGCGTCAGCGGCCGTCTGGCTCCCAGCGCCGGCGGAGCCGGTCTGGCCTTCGCCCCGCCGCAGGGCGCGCCCCTCAGCTTCGCCGACATCTTCCAGCAGGTCGCGCCCGCCGTGGTGCAGATCGACGTCAAGACGCGGATCGCCCGCCAGCCCGGCATGATCCAGATTCCCGGCATGCCCTTCGCCATCCCCAACCCCAACGGCGGCGGCGCTCCGGAAGGCGAGGACGGGGCCGAGGGCGAGGGCGGCGCGACCGCCGTCGGCGCGGGTTCGGGCTTCTTCATCGCCGCCAACGGCTACATCGTCACCAACAACCATGTCGTCGCCGACGCGACCGAGATCATGGTCAAGCTGGCCGACGGACGCGAGCTCGAGGCTCGTCTGGTGGGCCGCGACGAAAGCACCGACCTGGCTGTGATCAAGGTCGAGGGGACCGACTTCCCGTTCGTCAATTTCGAGGAGACGGCCCAGCCCCGCGTAGGCGACTGGGTCATCGCCGTCGGCAACCCGTTCGGTCTGGGCGGCACCGCCACGGCGGGCATCGTCTCGGCCAGCGGCCGCGGCGACATCGACAGCAGCACCCCCTACACCGACTATCTTCAGATCGACGCCGCCATCAACCGCGGCAATTCGGGCGGTCCGACCTTCGACATCTACGGCCGCGTCATCGGCGTGAACTCGGCCATCTATTCGCCGACGGGTGGTTCGGTCGGCATCGGTTTCGCCATTCCGGCCACCGTCGCCAAGCCAATCACCGATCAACTGATGCGTGGGGAAAGCGTCGAGCGCGGATACGTCGGCGTAACGATCGCGCCGATCAGCGCCGACATCGCGGAGGCGCTTGGCCTACCCGACCCGAGAGGCGCCCTCGTCGTTGACTGGACGCCCGATGCTCCGGCCCAGCGCGCCGGTCTCCGGTTCGGCGATGTTGTCACGGAGATTGATGGCAAACCGGTCGCGACCAGCACCGAGCTGACCCGTCACATCGCGACGGTTCGTCCGGGGACCCGCGCGCGTCTCACCGTGTTCAGGGATGGTCGAGTGTCAGCCGTTACTCTGTCCCCGACCCGGCGCCCAAGCCAGACCGAGCTCGAGGCGGCTCAAGGCAAAGCCAGTTTTGAGCGTACGACGCTCAGAGGATTGAGAAGCCTCGGAGAATCGATTCTCGGCCTTTCGCTCGCCGATTCCAGCGAAGCTCTCAGGCAATCAGGCGAGGTTGCCGATCGCTATCGAGGACCAGTTGTCGTCGCCGTGGCGCCTTCCGCTGCGTCCGATGCCGGTGTCGTGCCGGGAATGCTCATTCTCGCGGTCAACAGCACGCCAGTGTCTTCGGTTTCAGAAGCGCGCTCCGCAGTCGCCGCGGCCCGCCGATCGGGGCGGGAGAAGGTGCTGCTGCTGGTGGGGACCGCGCGTGGTCCCGCGCCCCTTGTCGTGGAACTGACCGCCGAGTAGGAGTCTCAAGCTCAGAGTGTACTTCCCGGTCCGGGGTAGTTGACTCCCGATTGTTTGCGTATCAACCGCAGGTATCAACTACGGGAGGTTGGAATGCACTCGATAACAGCCGGACTGCGTATTGGACTTGCCGCGACAGCGCTACTCCTCGGAGGGCCTGCCGTTGCTCAGGACATGGAGATAATGGCCGAGGAGGCGGTCCCCGTCTCGCTGGCCTGCCAGACCTACTGGGCGACCCAGGTCGTCGGCTACAAGGTCTGTGTCACCGAATACTCCGACGGCTCCCAGGTGACGACGGTGAACATCATCTACAGCATCTAGAGCGCCTTGGCCGCATGGACCCGGGCGGATCCTGAAGTGGGGCCGGATGCCGGTCGGGTTGTCTTTGCAAGTCTGAATAAGCCT
>NZ_JAKFEB010000123.1:0-3888 GCF_036677305.1 Brevundimonas sp.
AAGGCCCGAACAGGGCCGGCGGCCGGCACGCGCGTGGAAAACGACGACGCGGGGCGGTCTGTCTCGTCGAAACGGTAAAACTACAACAGCACCGGGCGAGCCCGGTCGCCCCGCGCCCTCCCCGAATTTTCAGGCAGCGATGCCGGAGAGCGATGACGCATGCCCGCACGTCACAGAACCATGATGACCGCGACGCACGGTCCCGCCATAAGCGACACCATCGAATCCGGAGTCCTGCATGCGCCCCCATCGTCGTGAGTTGTTCGCGGGTTCCGCCGCCGCCCTCGCCTTCTCCGGCTTCGCCCGGCACGCCCTCGCCCAGACCCAGACTCCTCCGGCCGAAACCTACGTCAACGACGTCGAGGGCTACGGCCCGCTGAAGCCGGACCCCAACGGCGTCCTCGACCTGCCGGAAGGCTTCTCGTACCGGATCATCTCCCAGGGCGGCGAGACCATGAGCGACGGCCTGCTGGTGCCGCAGAATTTCGACGGCATGGGCTGTTTCCCGCTGGAGGGAACCAGGGTCGCCCTCGTCCGCAACCATGAACTCAAGGCTTCCCGCGCGACCCACCGCAACTGGGGCCCCGCCGGCTTCCATCAGGAACGCGCCGGCCTGATCGACGCCTCGCGCGCCTATGACGTCGCCGCCGACGGCCGCGTCATCCCGGGCGGCACGACCACCCTCGTCTACGACCTCGCCACCGGCCGCACCGTCAGCCAGCACCTCAGCCTCACCGGCACCTCGACGAACTGCTGCGGCGGCCACACCCCCTGGGGCAGCTGGCTGACCTGCGAGGAAACCGAGGAAGCCCCCGGGACCCACGACGTCGGCAAGCCGCACGGCTTCGTCTTCGAGGTTCCCGCGGCCGCCACGGGTCTGGTCGAGGCCGTGCCGCTGAAGGCCATGGGCCGGTTCGACCACGAGGCCGTCTGCGTCGATCCCCGCACCGGCATCGTCTATCTGACCGAGGACAAGGTCGACGGCCTCTTCTACCGCTTCATCCCGACGACGCCGGGCAAGCTGATCGACGGCGGCCGTCTTCAGGCCATGGCCTTCAAGGGCCAGCCCGGCGCCGATTCCACCAATCACGACGCCCGCGAATGGTCGCCCGGCGACTGGCGCGAGGTCGTCTGGATCGACATGGAGGACGTCGAAAACCCCAACGCCGACCTGCGCCTGCGCGGCCATGCCGCCGGGGCCGTCCGGGTCGCGCGCGGCGAAGGCGTCTTCTGGGCCGGGACCGAACTGTTCATGACCGCCACCTCGGGCGGTCCGCTCAAGCGCGGCCAGATCCTGCGCTACGTGCCGTCGCGCGACGAGGGCGAGGCCGGCGAGCGCCGCCGCCCGGGCCGCGTCCAGCTGTTCGTGGAAAGCGCCGATCCGCGCACCCTCAACATGGCCGACAACATCTGCGTCGCGCCCTGGGGGCATCTGGTCGTCTGCGAGGACAACTATTCGACCGACAGCCGCAACCACGTGAAGGGCGTCACCCCGGACGGCAAGGTCTACGCCATCGCCCGCAACGTCTTCACCGGCAACAGCGAGTTCGCCGGCGGGGTCTTCTCGCCCGACGGCTCGGTGCTGTTCGTCAACCTCTACTACCCGGGGCTGACCTTCGCGATCACAGGCCCCTGGAGCGCGGTCCGGACGTAAACAGCCTCGCCTGCGAGCGACGCACCAGCCACAGGTTCACCGTCGCCGCCGTCAGCACCAGAACCGCTCCCGCCTGATGCAGGGCGCCGAGCCACAGAGGCACGGCGTGGATCAGCGTCACGATCCCCAGCACGGCCTGCAGCCACAGGACCGCCGCCACCACGAAGGCCGAGAGGCCCAGCCCCTCTGCCAGCCGCCAGCGCCACGCCTGCACCGCATAGACCGTCCCTCCGGCCAGCAGGGCGTAGGCCAGGATCCGGTGATTGAACTGCACCAACGCCTGGTCGTGCAGGAAGGCCAGCGCCCCCTTGCCCCAGTCGACCGGGGCCAGCGCCGCCCCGTTCATCATCGGCCAGTCGGTATAGACGAAGCCCGCCTTGGCCCCCGCCACCAGCCCGCCCAGCAGGCATTGCGCGAAGACCGCGCCCAGCAGGATCGCCGCGCCCCGGCTCCAGCCCTGCGGAGCCCGCGAGTGCGCCTCGCCGTTCCAGGCCTCCAGCCCGGTCCAGACCAGACCCATGAAGATCGCCAACGCCAGGCCCAGATGCGTCGCCAGCCGTTCGGGCGCCACATCCACCCGTTCCGACAGGCCGCTGGACACCATCCACCAGCCGATGAACCCCTGCAGCCCGCCCAGCGCCAGCAGAACGGCGCAGCGCACGATCAGCCGCCGCGGAATCCGGCGCAGGATCAGGAAGACGACGAACGGCACGAAGAAGGCCGCCCCGATCAGCCGTCCCAGAAGCCGGTGCGCCCACTCCCACCAGAAGATGCCCTGGAACTCGCCCATGCTCATGCCGGCGTTGACCTGGGCGTATTGCGGAATGGCGCGGTATTTCTCGAAGGCGGCGTTCCAGTCGGCGGCGTTCATCGGCGGCAGAGCCCCCATGATCGGCTTCCATTCGGTGATCGACAGACCCGAGCCGGTCAGGCGGGTCACGCCCCCGACCACCACCATGGCGAACACCAGCGCGGCGCAGGCGAACAGCCAGATGGCGACGGCCCGGCTCTGATCCCCCCCGATGAAACGCTTCATTCGACGCCTGCCGTCCCGCTCGTTACAGTGCCGGCGCGTCGCTGGTCCGACGCCGGACTGAGCGGTATGCCCGCCCGGTGCGGCGAGATCGAGTCGCTTTTCGGCGTCGCATCGCCACACGTCAGGAGAGGTCCTTGCAGTACGCCGACATCGCCGCCGCCGTTCTGGGGGCCTTCGCCCTGGCCTGGCTGGCCGACCTGTTCACCGGCCGGCGCGGCCTGTTCGCCACCTCGCTGGTGTCGGGCGTCGCCGCCGTCGCCGGCTGGTTCCTCGCCATCCGCGTCTTCGCCGTCGGCACGATGGACGAATGGGACTGGGTCGTCTGGTCCCTGGCCGCCTCGGCCCTGGCGCTGGGCGGCTTCTTCCTGTTCCGCAGCAAGCGCTGACCATGGGTCCGCGCACGCGCCGGTTCGTCGCCATGCTGGGCGTGATCGTCTTCCTGGCCGTCTGGATCTGGGGCGCGATCGCCATCCGCGGCCTGCTGCCGCCGTCGCCGATGATCGACCTGCTGGTCTACGCCGTCGCCGGCATCGGCTGGGGCGTGCCCCTGTATCCGCTGTTCCGCTGGGCCGAGGGCGGGAAGAAATAGAGACCGGACGCCAGATCCCGGACCTTGTCAGGGCGTCGACGGGGTCCTGCTGGTCAGCTCATCCCTGATCGCCTGAATCATCTCCAGGAAGGTCTCGCGGGTCGGCGGAGGAAACAGGAGCGTCTCGCCCTGGGTCACCCCGGAGATCAACCGGACCTCGGCCGATCCGTCGACATCGACCCTGTCGACCTCCAGGACGATACCCCGCGCATCGGACAGGCGCCCGCGGCCCTCTGAGTCCAGCTTCACGACCAGTCTGTCGATTTCGGTCAGGCCGTCGTCGGGCGGGCCCGGTATGACACGCAACAGGGCGTTGCCGCGTCTCGGCGTGGGCGAGACGGCGACGCCCGCGCCGGTCAGCAGATCAAAGCTGACTTCGCCGTCAGCCAGTCGTCCGTCGGGCTGCACGCGGCCGGAAGACGGGCCGTCGTACCGGATCACGAGCTTTTCGGCGAACCGGTCCGGCTCCGCGGGCACGGCGTTGGCCTGCCAGGTGACGGTGTCGCGCACGCGTTCATCATGGCCGATGGCCCGGAACTGGTATCGACTGTGGAAGACAAAGCCATCGTTGGCGCCGCTGTTCTCCATGACCTGGTCGAAGTCGCCGTC
>NZ_JAKFEB010000124.1:0-2721 GCF_036677305.1 Brevundimonas sp.
ACGACGGTGGCGGGCTTCAACATCGACGCCATGAACGTCTATGGCCGGGTCGCCGACGTGGACATCATCGGCTCGGGCCAGTCGAACCTGGACGCCCGGGTCACGGCCGAAGCGGTCCGTCAGGGGCGCAACGCCAAGCCGGACGGCAACCCGGCCTCGGGCAGCTATTTCCGCTCGGACCACTTCCCGCTGGCCAAGCGCGGCGTGCCGATGGCCTATGTCGACGGCGGCGGCGCCTTCCGCGACGAGCCCGTCGCCGCACGCGAGGCGGCCCGTTCGGAATATGGAGCGCGCCGCTACCATCAGGCCGACGACGAATGGTCGGCCGACTGGGACCTGCGCGGCCAGGTCGAGGATCTGGAGCTGATCTTCAACATCGGCCGCGACCTCGCCAACAGCCGCGACTGGCCTGAGTGGATGCCGGGTTCGGAATTCGGCCCGGCGCGCGCGCCGAGCGCGAGCCAGCGTCGGTAACACGTCGCATTCTCCCTCCCCATGAAGGGGAGGGAGAGGACGTGCCGCCGCGACATGACGAAAACTTAAGGGACGCCGTCCGGGCGGCCGCCCTAGAGTGCGCGCCATCAGATCCGGGGATGGAGTCCACCAATGTTTCGCAAGATGATGGGCGGCGTCGCCGTCGCCGCCGTGCTGCTGGCCGCCGGCATGGCTTCGGCCCAGGACTTCTCGGCCGCGCGGATCAGCGAAAATATCCGCACCATCAGCGCCGACGAATACCAGGGCCGCTATCCCGGCACCGAGGGCGAGCGGATGGTGCTGTCCTGGCTGCAGGCCCAGTACGAGGCCATGGGTTTCGAGCCGGGCGGGCCCAACGGCCAGTGGCTGCAGCCCGTCGAGCTGAAACGCTACACCCCCGTCGCCGGCGCGACCGCCAGCTGGACGGGTCCGGACGGCGCCGTCCACGCCCTGACGCCCGGAACCGACATCGTCCTGCGGGCCGCGACCAATGACGGGCGCGCCTCGATCCGCGACGCGGGCGTCGTCTTCGCCGGCCACGGCATCTACGCCCCCGAACGCCAGTGGGACGACTACGGCGACCTCGATGTGCGCGGCAAGGTCGTCGTCGTGGTCGGCGGCGAGCCCGACGGCGAGCGCTTCAACGGCGAATACGCCACCAACTACCAGTCCGGCGCCTACAAGGCCGACGAGGCCTTCCGCCGCGGCGCGGTCGGCGTCATCACCCTCGTCCCCCAGGCCGCTTCGTCGCCGATGTGGCAGGGTGCGATCCGGGGCGGGGCCCGCACCCGCACCCTGACGCCGGGCGCGGCCGATCTGGAATTCTCGGGCGCCATGCCGCACGACACGGCCGCCGCCTGGGCCGTCGCCGCGGGGCTGGACATCAGCAAGCTGCCGAACATCGCCGACGGTTCGTTCAAGGCCGTCGCCCTGCCGGGCGTCGCCCTGTCGGTCGACGTCTCCGAGACGATCGAGACCCTGGTGACGCACAACCTGCTGGCCCGGATTCCCGGGACCGAGCACCCGGAAGAGACCATCATCTATTCGGCCCACTGGGACCACGTCGGCGGCGCCGCCCAGCACCCGACCGTGACCGGCGACCAGATCTGGAACGGCGCCTGGGACAACGCCTCGGGCACCATCGGCGTGCTGGAGATGGCGCGCCAGTTCAAGGCGGGCCCCGCGCCGAAACGCTCGGTCGTCTTCGCCCACATGGCCGCCGAGGAAATGGGCCTTCTGGGCGCCTATGGCTACGCCGCCAACCCGGTCTGGCCGCTGGAGACGACGGTGGCCGACATCAACATCGACATGCTGCCGCTGTCGGGACCGACCCGCGACGTGCCGATCTTCGGCAAGGGGCAGAACGATCTGGAGGACCGGCTGCAGGCCCTGGCCGAACCGCTGGGTCGCTATGTCTCGGACGACGGCATGCCCGAGGAAGGCTTCTATTATCGCTCGGACCACTTCCCGTTCGCCCGCATGGGCGTGCCGGCGATCATGCCCTGGCACGGCTGGGACTGGGTCGACGGCGGACGCGCGGCGGGCGAGGCCGCCTGGCGCGCCAAATTCGCGGCCGACTATCACAAGCCGTCGGATGAATGGTCGGCGGACTGGGACCTGACCTCGGCGGTCGAGAACCTGACCCTGCTGTATCGCCTGGGCCTGGACCTCGCGAACAGCAGCGACTGGCCGGGCTGGAAGCCGACGTCGGAGTTCGCCGTCGTGCGCGCCCGCTCGGACGCTGCGCGGCAGTAGGACGCCAGGCCGTGGCCGCGATCATCCGACCGCTGACCGGAGACGGGTCGCCGCCCGTCGAGGGTTCGTATCCGCAGGCGGTCGAGGTCGCGGCGCCGACGCGCTGGCTGTATCTGTCGGGCCAGATCCCGGTCGCGCCCGACGGCTCGCTGGCCGCCGACTTCACCGGCCAGTGCGACCAGGTCTGGACCAATATCGAGACCCAGCTGACGGCCGCCGGCATGACGCTGGACAATCTGGTCAAGGTCACGACCTTCCTGTCGGACCGGGCGTATGCGCTCGAGAACCGCGAGGTCCGCATCCGCCGGCTGGCCGGCCGCCAGCCGGCCCTGACCGTGATCGTCACCGGCATCTTCGACGAGTCCTGGCTGGTCGAGATCGAGGCGGTGGCGGCGGCGTAAAGTCGCCTTGTGCGGTCCCGGCAAGCGCCGCAGTGTTCCCGCATGAATCGCTGGACGCCGCAGCCGGCCCCGGACGAAGCCGACGGGCTGA
>NZ_JAKFEB010000125.1:0-6849 GCF_036677305.1 Brevundimonas sp.
CAGCGCCTCGCCCCGGCCGCGCGCGGCGTCGATGAAGACCTTCAGATTGCCCTTGGCCTGCTCCTGACCGACGAACTCGGACAGGGTCTGCGGCCGCAGGGCGCGATCGTGGACCTCGCCGGGGACGGGCGCGCCGGAGACGATGCGGTCGTCGGTCATCTGGCCACGTTCCCCCCTCTGTCGTCATCCTCGGGCTTGACCCGAGGATCAGAGGCAAGGCCGGGCTGTGCGTCCGGGGCGGCCCGGCGAGCGTAACCACGCATCAGCCCCCGAGCACCGGACGGTCTGATCCTCGGGTCAAGCCCGAGGATGACGGGGGAGGAAAGGAGGATCACCGCCCCAGCTCCTGCAGGGCCGCGCGGATGACGGCCGACAGTTCGGCGTCCTCGCCGAGGCGGATCAGCGCCTGATCCACGGCGCGGCGGGCGTTGATCTCGGCCACGCCCAGACCCAGCAGGGCCGAGACGGCCTCGCCCGTAACGCTGGGAACCGGGGCGGCGGCCTCGGCGTGCATGCCCGTCGCGCTCGGCGTGAACGACACATCGCCCAGCGGCTTGCCCTTCAGTTCGGTGACGATGCGCAGCGCCAGCTTGGGCCCGACGCCGTTGGCCCGCGCCACGGCCGCCTTGTCGTCGCGCGCCACCGCCGCCGCCAGCTCGCCCGGCGGCAGGACGTCCAGCACCGACAGGGCCGCCTTGGGCCCCACGCCCTGGATGCCGGTCAGGGTGGTGAAGGCCCTGCGCTCGTCGCGGGTCAGGAAGCCGTACAGCCGCGGCCCGTTTTCGGCCGACCAGCTGGATTCGATATGCAGGGTCGCCTCGTCGCCCGGCGCCGGGAGCCGCTGCAGGGTCCGCGCCCCGCAGGCCACGACATAGCCCACGCCGGCGCAGTCGATCAGGCAGTGGTCCTGCTCGACCTCGGCCAGCAGGCCTCTCAGACGCCCGATCACGCGGCGCCCCTCAAGGTGGTCAACAGGGCCCGCTTGCGCAGCTGGGCGTGGGTGATGGCGACGGCCAGGGCGTCCGCCGCATCGGCCTTCACGTCGCCGGCCGAGGGCAGCAGCCGCTTCACCATGAAGGCGATCTGGCTCTTGTCGGCGTGGCCGGCGCCGACGACGGCCTTCTTGATCAGGTTCGGCGAATACTCCGCCACCGGCAGGCCGCAGCGCGCCGGCGCCAGCATGACCGCCGCCCGGGCGTGGCCCAGCTTCAGCGTCGACGACGGGTTCATGTTGACGAACACCTCCTCGATCGCCGCCTCGTCGCAGCTGTGGGCGGCGCAGACCTCGCCCACCGCTTCCAGCAGAAACAGCAGCCGCTCGCTGAACGGCGCGGCCTCGGGCGGAGCGATCACCCCGTGCGCGACCCAGCGCAGACGCGACCCCTCGGCCACCACGACGCCCCATCCGGTGCGGCGAAGGCCGGGGTCCAGTCCCAGGATGCGGGTCGACCCGCCAGGAATCAGGGTGTTCGTCATTCGTTCCATTCATGCCTCAAACGAGGTTGACGAACAATGACCGGCCTATTCGTCGCGCGGCATGACCGAGAACTCGGCCAGACCCTTCTCGGCCGACAGCCGGGTGACCAGTCCGTCGATGTCCATCGGCATCTGGCCCTTCACCTTGATGTGGTGCTCGTGCTGGGCCCCCGACTGGCAGATGACGTGGCCGACGCGGACCGCCTTCATGCCGGAACCGTTGAGCAGATGGCGCAGGGCCTTCTCGGCCGGCGCCGCGCCGCGCTTCCAGCGCAGGGTCACGTCCATCACCCCGATGTGCGGCAGCTTGGCGTCCAGCAGGCGCAGCACCGCCAGAACGGCCAGGGTCGCGCCCGACCCGATCAGGGCCAGGTCCAGCATGCCGACGCCGAACAGCACCCCGATCGCCGAGGTGACCCACAGCGACGCCGCGGTGGTCAGGCCATGAACCGAAAACCCCTCGCGGAAGATGACGCCCGCGCAGAGGAAGCCGATACCGGTCAGCAGGCCGTGCGACATCCGCGTCGGATCGATCACCACCGTCTGTCCGGGCAGGGCGGTGAAGGCCCATGTCGCCTGGTGCATGGCCGCCAGCATCAGCAG
This sequence comes from Brevundimonas sp., assembly GCF_036677305.1. Taxonomy (GTDB): domain Bacteria; phylum Pseudomonadota; class Alphaproteobacteria; order Caulobacterales; family Caulobacteraceae; genus Brevundimonas. The sequence continues at coordinate 2,080 of NZ_JAKFEB010000125.1, forward strand.
GCAGGAGGTCAGACACACCAGAATATGGGTCCGGAACCCCGCCGGATGCCCGTGGTAGGTACGTTCTATTCCGATCAGCCCCCCGGCTGTCATGGCCGCCGCGACGGGCCAGACCAGATCCTGGTACATCTGTGTAAATCGCTCCGCAAACTGACGAATCTCCAGCCTAGTACCGGGAGTCGTTCGCGATCAAGCGGACCGTCAGTCGTCGCGGGGATCCAGCTTGTAGGCCGTCACGCCCTCAATAGTGCGCAGGCGTTGGGCCAGATCCTTCAACGCCGCCTCGTTCTCCAGCTTGAGGCGGAAGCTGCGGCGCAGGCGCTCGCCGCCGTCGATCAGTTCGAATCGGTCCGCGCGCCGGGCGCGGTCGACGGTCTCCAGCGCCGCCTCGATCCGCGCCTCGGCCTCCAGATCGCCGCGCGCCCAGACCACTTCGGCGTCGACCACCGACTTCTGCGGCAGCTTCAGGCTGACCAGCCTCAGGGCCACCAGGATCGCGAGGGTCAGGACGGTCCCGGTCACGCCCAGCGCGAACAGGCCCGCCCCGAACAGCAGTCCGAGCGAGGCGGTGATCCAGAGCGACGCCGCCGTCGTCAGCCCGTGGATCGAGAAGCCCGACCGGAAGATCACCCCGGCGCACAGGAAGCCGATGCCGGTCAGCACGCCGTGGGCCATCCGGGTCGGATCGCTGACGATCTCGGTTCCCGCCATCGGCAGGAAGCGCCAGGCGCCCTGCGAGACCGCCGCCTCCATCAGCAGGGCCGAGGCCAGGCAGACCAGAATGTGGGTGCGGAACCCGGCCGCCCTGCCCCGCCATTCGCGCTCGAAGCCGATCAGCCCGCCCGCCAGAACGGCGGCCAGCAGGGGCAGGGCGAAACCGGGCAGGTCAGTCATGTCCATGCTGCGGCAACGGTCGGCATGTCGCACCGTTCCGCGCCTGCGCCCGCGCGTCGCAACGCCGGTTTCGGGAACCTGTGTCCGCAACCCGACGTTACGGCGCGTGCCGTTCCGAAAGAAGGCCACGCAACAGGAGTGGGCGATGCACGGCCCGACCGACCGTCGTCTCGACGACGAAAGCTTCGCCGCCCTGAAGGCCGAGGTGCTGCGCGCTGCGGTCGAACTGTCCGACGATCAGCTGCTCGACCTCACGGACGCCATGCACGTCATCATGCGCCTGCGCCGGCCCGGCCGGCCGATCCGTCATCCTGACGGCTGGGTCACGGACGAGCTTCGCAGCTTCGCCTGAAGGGTTTCGGCGCTTCAGACGTCAAGATCGGCGGGGACCGCCGAAGCGGACCTCTCGCGCTTCTCCTCAATGTATTTCGTGCGTTCCACTCTCATCGACAGGATGACCACAAGGATCAGCACGGCCGCTCCGACGCCCAACAGCGTCCAGACGACCAGCCATCCGACCCTCCGAAGCTCGTCATCGGCGGCCACCGGGACTCAGCCCGCGTATTTCGCCAGGTCCTCGTCCGGGATGTCCTCGTTCGAATAGACGTTCTGCACGTCGTCCTCGGCGTCCAGCGCGTCCAGCAGCTTCATCAGCGTGCCGACCGCCTCGCCGGTGACCGTCACCTCGTTCTGCGGACGCCAGACCAGGGCCGTGGATTTCGCGTCGCCGAGGATTTTCGACAGGGCCTCGGCCACCTCGTTCAGGTCCTCAAAGGTCGTCCAGATGGTGTGGCCCGGCGCGTCCTCGTAGATGTCCGGCTTGACCAGATCGCTCTCGACGTCCTGGGCGCCGGCCTCGATGGCGGCCTCCATGACCGCGTCCTCGGTGCCCGCCTCGGCCGGGTAGATGATCCGGCCCACGCGGTTCCACATGAAGGCGACCGAGTTCATCTCGCTCAACTGCCCGCCGTTCTTCTTGAACGCCGCGCCGATGTTGGAGGCCGCGCGGTTGCGGTTGTCGGTCAGGGCCTCGACGATGATGCCCACGCCGCCGGGGCCGCGGCCCTCGTAGCGGACCTCTTCCATCGTATCGACGTCGCCGCCCGCGGCCTTGTTGATGGCGCGCTGGATCACATCACGCGGCAGGCTTTCGGCCTTGGCGTTGTTGACCGCCAGACGCAGGCGCGGGTTCATGGCCGGATCGGGCATGCCCAGCTTGGCGGCCACGGTGATGTCGCGCGACAGTTTGGAGAACAGCTTGGAGCGCTGCGCATCGGCGCGCCCCTTGCGGTGCATGATGTTCTTGAACTTGGAATGGCCGGCCATGAAGCTCTCTTGAAGTGGGCGCTATCGTTCGCCGCGCGGCGGCTCACTGCATGAGCGCGGACGGCGAGGATGGAGCCAGCGCATCTAGCCGAAGCCGCGTGCGCTGTCACGACACAGGAACCGCCCGCGCCTCCGGACATTCTTCCTGCGTCCCAACGGAGCCGTATCCATGACCGCCGAAGACGTCATCTACGACGCTGACCTGTACCACGACGGCGATCTCGACGAGGCCGACATCGTCGAATGGTACGAGACCCGACCCCTCACCGTCTCGACCCCCGTCGCCGTGGGATCGATCGTCGGCGCCTTCACCCTGGGCGTTCTGACGGCCGTGGGCGCGCTGGCGCTGATGGGACGGCTGGACGACTAGGTCTTCAGACTCTCGAGGAACCCCCGCATCTTGTCGTCGACCGGCACGGGCCGCTTGGTTTCGCGGTCGACATAGACGTGGACGAAATGACCGACCGCCGCCGCGTCGTCCTCGTTGTTGCGGAACAGGCCGATCTCGTAGCGGACGGAGCTGGCGCCCACATGCGCCACCCGAACCCCGGCCTGGATCTCGTCCGGGAAGGCGGTCGGCGCGAAGTAGCGGCACCCCGTTTCGGCGACCAGTCCGATCACCGGACCCTTGTGGATGTCCAGCACGCCGTTGACGACCAGCAGCCGGTTCACCGCCGTGTCGAACCACGAATAATAGACGACGTTGTTCACGTGGCCGTAGACGTCATTGTCCATCCACCGCGTGGAGATGGCCTGGAACCGGCGATAGTCGCCCCGCTTCGTCCGTTCGATCGTACCGGTCACGCACGCACTCCCTGTGTTTCCAACCCGCGCCGTTCGGCGTCGTTCGTCAGATCGAGCCTTTAGCCTCCCCGCCCCACCGTCAAGCCGTCTCGTGGCGCGCACGCCCGGGTTCCCGGCAGATTCTCCGTCGCGGCCATTCCATCAGGCGGTTCGTCCCGCCTAGGGTGCGCGACGACCTCGAACCGGGAGACCGCCATGAGCAGGGCCGAAGTGATCGAACTGGCGGCGGGATCCGCCGACCGGCCCCTGTGGCTCGATCGCGCGGAGGCCCTGCACCGCGACTTCCGGCCCCACATTCCCGGGGCCTATCGGGACTATATGGACGCCGTCCTCGCCAACGGCGGCGAGATGGCCGTGGCGGCCGTCGGCGACCGCGTCGTGGGCATAGCGGTCTACAGGCTGCTGATCTCGACCTTCGGCCGGCGTCTCTACGTCGACGACCTCGTGGTCGACGAAACGGAACGCAGTTCGGGACACGGCCGCCTGCTTCTGGACTGGTGCGAGGCCGAGGGGCGACGCCGGGGCGCGCACCGCCTCGACCTGGAATCCGGGACCTGGCGCGCCCGCGCCCACCGCTTCTATTTCCGCGAGGGCATGACCATCTTCGGCTTCAGCTTCAACAAGCCCCTCAACGAAGGCTTCTGAGGCGCCGGACTTGGCGGACGCGGCGTCAAGCGCCTAGCCTGCCCGCATGCAGACCACAGCCGCCGTACTCCGCACCATGGGCGCCGCCCGTCCCTATGCGGACAGCCGTCCCCTCTCGATCGAGACCGTGACCCTCGACGCGCCCGGACCCGGAGAGGTGCGGGTCGCCATCAAGGCCGCCGGCCTGTGCCACTCCGACCTCAGCGTCATCAACGGCGACCGGCCCCGCCCCCTGCCCATGGCCCTGGGCCACGAGGCCGCCGGCGTGGTCGAGGCGCTGGGCGACGGCGTCGCGGATCTGGCCGTCGGCGACCATGTCGTCATGATCTTCATGCCGTCCTGCGGCCACTGCAGCCCGTGCGCCGGGGGCCGCCCCGCCCTGTGCGAGCCCGGAGCCGCCGCCAACGGCAAGGGCGAACTTCTGACCGGCGGCCGCCGCCTCCATGACGCCGCCGGCGACCTGAACCACCACCTCGGCTGCTCGGCCTTCGCCAGTCACGCCGTCGTCTCGCGCCGCTCGCTGGTCAAGGTGGACGCCGACCTGCCGTTCGAACACGCCGCCCTGTTCGGCTGCGCCGTCCTGACCGGCGTCGGCGCGGTGGTGAACACCGCCGGCGTCCGGGCCGGCCAGAGCGTGGTCGTGGTCGGACTGGGCGGAGTCGGCCTGTCGTCGGTGCTGGGCGCCCTCGCCGCCGGCGCCTCGCCGGTGATCGCGGTCGATCTGTCCGAGGACAAGCTGGCGCTGGCCCGCACCCTCGGCCCGGTGCGGACGGTCAACGCCGCCGACGCCGACTCCGTCGAACAGGTCCGGGCCCTGACCGGCGGCGGGGCCGATTTCGTGTTCGAGATGGCCGGCTCGGTCAGGGCCCTCGACGCCGCATGGCGCATGACCCGGCGCGGCGGGACCACCGTCACCGCCGGCCTGCCGCCGCCCGAGGCGGCGCTGGCCGTCAATGTGGTCTCCCTCGTCGCCGAGGAACGCACGCTGAAGGGCAGCTATATCGGGACCTGCGTGCCGAGCCGCGACATTCCCCGCTACGTCGCCCTGTTCCGGCAGGGACGGCTGCCGGTCGACCGCCTGCTGACCGGGGTCATCCCCCT
>NZ_JAKFEB010000126.1:0-11359 GCF_036677305.1 Brevundimonas sp.
GGCTCAAGGCGCCGCTGCTGATCAGCTCCATGACCGGCGGACCGGCGCGGGCCGAGGCGATCAACGCCCGGCTGGCCGAGGCGGCGCAGCATCTGGGCATCGGCCTGGCCGTCGGCTCGCAGCGGGCGGCGCTGGAGAGCGACGGGGCGCCGGGGCTGGACATGGCCCTGAGGCTCAAGGCGCCCGACACGCCGATCCTGGCCAATATCGGCGCGGCCCAGCTGACGCGGGGCTTCGGCGTCGACGAGGCGCGGCGGGTGCTGGACATGATCGCCGCCGACGCCCTGATCGTGCATCTGAACCCGCTGCAGGAGGCCTGCCAGCCCGAGGGCGACCGCGACTGGTGGGGCGTCGGCGCGGCGCTGGAGGCCCTGGTCAAGGCGCTGGACGCGCCGGTAGTGGTCAAGGAGACCGGGGCCGGCATGTCCGCGGCGACGGCGAAGCGGCTGCTGGCCATGGGCGTGGCGGCGGTCGATGTCGCCGGGGCCGGCGGCTCCAACTGGGCCACGGTCGAGGGCGAACGGTCGGAGGGGCAGGCGGACAAGGCCCATGCGGCCGCCTTCGCCGACTGGGGCATCCCCACGGCGCGCTCCATCGCCGAGGTCCGGGCGGCCTGCCCGAAGGCCCTGATCATCGGCTCGGGCGGGATCCGCGACGGAGTCGATGCCGCCAGGGCGATCCGGCTGGGGGCCGACATGGTCGGCCAGGCGGCGGGCGTGCTGAACGCCGCGACCATCTCGACCGAGGCCGTGGTCGAGCATTTCCAGACGGTGATCCGCCAGATGCGGACGGTCTGTTTCTGCACCGGCTCGGCCAACCTCACCGCCTTGCGCAAGGCGCCGCTTCAGGGCTGAGCGAAGGGGCGAGAGTCCCGTATTTCCCGCAAAAAATTCTGCGCAAATCTGCAGTCGCGGCTGACCCGGCCGTCGGGACGGAAGCCGGGCCTGACGAGGCGGCGCGGCGTGTGGCGGATGCTGTCAAAGACCCCGCCCGGCGGGCGTTGGAGCCATAGAGCACGTGTGTGCGTCAGAAACGGTCGCAGGCGTTCCGGGACCGCGCTGACCCCGTTTCGGGAGGGGCGGAAGTAGCGGATTCCGGGGGCGAGAGTAGCGGGTCGGGAGTAGCGAGAGTCTCCATCGCGCTTCCCCTCTTTCGTCATCCTCCGGCGAGCGGAGCGAGACCGGGGGACCCAGCGGCGCGCGTGAGCGCGAACCCGCCGGGAGCGCGGCTGAACAGGTCGCCTTCGGCGCCGCTGGGTCCCCCGGTCTGCGCCGCGAAGGCGCGGCTTGCCGGAGGATGACGAAAACTACGCCGACGGCAGCAGCTCCCCCGCAAAGGCCCGGTAGCGGCCCGCGCGGACGCCGTCCGTCGCCCGGGCGATGTCCGGCGCGAAATAGTGGTCGGAGCCGTAGGCGGCGGCCGCCTCGCGGACGATGGCCCAGACCTTTTCCAGCTGGGGCGAGGATTTGAGCGGGCGGTGGAATTCGAGCCCCTGGGCGGCGGCCAGCAGTTCGATGCCGATCACGGCGGCGGTGTTCTCGGCCATGTCGAGCAGGCGGCGGGCGCCGTGGGTGGCCATGGAGACGTGGTCTTCCTGGTTGGCCGAGGTCGGGACGGTGTCGATGCTGCAGGGGTGGGCCACCATCCGGTTCTCGGCGACGAGGGCGGCGGCGGTGACCTGGGCGATCATGAAGCCGGAGTTCAGCCCGCTTTCCTTGACGAGAAAGGCCGGCAGTTCGCTCATCTTCGGATCGACGAGGATGGAGGTGCGGCGCTCGGAGATGTTGCCGATCTCGCACAGGGCCATGGCGATCATGTCGGCGGCGAAGGCCACCGGCTCGGCGTGGAAATTGCCGCCCGAGATGACGTCGCCGTCGTCGATGAAGACCAGCGGATTGTCGGTGACGGCGTTGGCCTCAAGCTCCAGCGTGGCGGCGGCGTTGCGCAGCACGTCCAGCACGGCGCCCATGACCTGGGGCTGGCAGCGCAGGGAGTAGGGATCCTGAACCTTGTGGCAGTGCTCGCGGTGGCTGTCGCGGATGGCCGAGCCGCTCATCAGGCCGCGCAGGGCGGCGGCGACGGCGATCTGGCCGGGCTGGCCGCGCAGGGCGTGGATGCGGGGATCGAACGGGGCGTCGGAGCCCTTGAGCGCGTCGACGGACAGGGCGCCCGCGGCGATCCCGGCGGCGAAGACGGCCTCGGCGGCGAACAGGCCGGCGAGGGCCAGGGCGGTCGAGCACTGGGTGCCGTTGAGAAGGGCGAGGCCTTCCTTGGGACCCAGAACCAGCGGCTTGAGGCCGATGCGGGCCAGGGCGTCCTCGGCCGACAGGGTCTCGCCGTTGTGGCGGGCCTCGCCGACGCCGATCAGGACGCAGGACATATGGGCCAGAGGGGCCAGGTCGCCGGAGGCGCCGACCGATCCCTTGGAGGGGATGCAGGGCAGGACGTCGGCGTTGACCATGGCGATCAGGGCCTCGAGCGTCGCGCGGCGGATGCCGGAAGCGCCCTTCGACAGGCTGGCGATCTTGAGCACCATCAGCAGCCGGGTGACGCGGTCGTCGAGCAAGGCGCCGACGCCGCAGGCGTGGCTGAGGACGAGGTTCTTCTGGAGGGTTTCCAGATCGTCGGTGGCGATCGAGGTGTTGGCCAGCAGGCCGAAGCCCGTGTTGATGCCGTAGACGGTGCGGCCCTCGGCGAGGATGGCGGCGACCACGGCCGCGCCCTTGTCGACGGCGGCCCAGGCGGTCGGGGCGAGCGCGACGGTGCACGGACCGTGGAGGACGGCGCGCAGCTGGGCGAGGGTGAGGGGGGATGGGCCGATGGTGAGGGTCATGAAGTCGTTCCGAAGTCGAAAACAGTCGTCATCCCGGGGCGCTCGCAGAGCGAACCCGGGACCCAGGAGTGCGCCGCCGGCGTTCGGGGCGGCGTTGGAGGCATGGGCCTGAACTCCTGGGTCCCGGGTTCTTCGCTGTGCGAAGCCCCGGGATGACGGAGAAGGGCGTTCACGTCACGCCCGGCAGGTTGAGGCCGTTCTCGCGCGCGGCTTCTTTCGCGATCTCATAGCCGGCGTCGGCATGGCGCATGACGCCGGTGGCGGGGTCGTTCCAGAGGACGCGTTCGAGGCGTCTGGCGGCCTCGGGCGTGCCGTCGGCGACGATGACGACGCCCGAGTGCTGGCTGTAGCCCATGCCGACGCCGCCGCCGTGGTGCAGCGACACCCAGCTGGCGCCCGAGGCCGTGTTCAGCAGGGCGTTCAGCAGGGGCCAGTCGGAGACGGCGTCTGATCCGTCAATCATTGATTCCGTCTCGCGGTTCGGGCTGGCGACCGAGCCGGAGTCGAGGTGGTCGCGGCCGATGACGATCGGGCCGGAAAGCTCGCCCGAGGCGACCATGTCGTTGAACATCAGGCCCGCGCGGTGGCGGTCGCCGAGGCCGATCCAGCAGATGCGGGCGGGCAGGCCCTGGAAGGCGATGCGCTCGCCCGCCATGTCCAGCCAGCGGTGCAGGCCAGCGTTGTCGGGGAACAGCGTCTTCATCGCCGCGTCGGTCTTGCGGATATCGTCCGGATCGCCGGTCAGGCTGGCCCAGCGGAAGGGGCCGATCCCGCGGCAGAACAGGGGGCGGATGTAGGCGGGGACGAAGCCGGGGAAGTCGAAGGCGTTGGCGACGCCCTGATCGAAGGCCACCTGGCGGATGTTGTTGCCGTAGTCGGTGACCGGGACGCCCATCTTCTGGAAGTCCAGCATGGCCTGGACGTGGACCGCACAGGAGGCGGCGGCCGCCGCCTTCACGGCCTCGGGGTCGGAGAGGCGCCTGTCCTCCCACTCCGCCACGGTCCAGCCCTGCGGGAGGTAGCCGTTGACGAGGTCGTGGGCGCTGGTCTGGTCGGTGACCAGATCGGGGCGGACGCCGCGCTTCACCAGTTCAGGCAGAACATCAGCCGCATTGCCCAACAGGCCGACGGATATGGGTTTTCTGTCGACCTTCGCCTTTTCCAGCAGGGCCAGGGCCTCGTCGAGGGTCTCGGCCATGACGTCGAGATAGCGGGTCTTCAGGCGCATGTAGATGCGGCTCAGCTGGCATTCGACGGCGAGGCAGGAGGCGCCGGCCATGGTCGCGGCCAGGGGCTGGGCGCCGCCCATGCCGCCGAGGCCGGCGGTCAGGATCCATTTGCCCGACCAGTCGCCGCCATAGTGCTGGCGTCCGGCCTCCATGAAGGTCTCGTAGGTGCCCTGAACGATGCCCTGGGTGCCGATGTAGATCCACGAGCCGGCCGTCATCTGGCCGTACATCATGAGGCCCTTGCGATCGAGTTCGTTGAAATGCTCCCAGGTCGCCCATTTCGGCACCAGGTTGGAGTTGGCGATCAGGACGCGCGGGGCGTCGGCGTGGGTGCGGAAGACGCCGACCGGCTTGCCCGACTGGACCAGCAGGGTCTGGTCGGCCTCGAGCTCACGCAGCTCGTGGACGATGCGGTCGAACGACGGCCAGTCGCGCGCGGCCTTGCCGATGCCGCCGTAGACCACGAGATCCTCGGGCCGTTCGGCCACCTCGGGATCGAGGTTGTTCATCAGCATGCGCAGGGCGGCCTCGGCGGCCCAGGTCTTCGCCGTCATCTCCATGCCGCGGGGGCTGCGGATGACTCGGGTGTTCGGGGTCTGTTGAGTCGTCATGAGGCCTTCTAGCGCCTTCTCCCCTCGGGGGAGAATGTGGCTCGCGGAGCGAGACGGATGATGGGGCCGGTGGTCTCATGCTTATCGCCTGACAGTCTGCCTGTGCGACGAGCCCCCTCATCCGACCCTGACGGGCCACCCCTCGGCGGCGGCTCCGCCGCCTTCCTCGACCCCCGAGGGGAGAAGGGGTTATGTGGATGGATGACCGAATCCGAAGCCCTCTCCTGGCGCTCTGTCGCCGACCTTGTCGGAAACCACCCGGAGGCCCCCGTCGCCCTGATCGGCGCCGGGCTGAACGAGCGCTCGCTGACGCCGGGGCGGTGCGATCTGGGGCCGAAGGCGTTTCGCGCCGTTCTGCCGCGGTTTTCGACCTATGACGTCGAGACCGGCGGGGAGCTGTCGACGCGGGTGCATGACGCGGGCGACGTGGCGCTGAAGGGCGTGTCGCCGGCGGACGCCTTCGTCCCGGTGCGGGATGCGGCGGCGGGGCAGGCGCAGCGTGCGCTGATGGTTCTGGTCGGGGGCAACAACGCCGTCACCCGGCCGGGCGTGCATGCGCTGGGGCTGGACCGGGTCGGGGTGCTGACGCTGGACGCCCATTTCGACCTGCGCGACACGGACCAGGGCCTGACCAACGGCAATCCGATCCAGGCGCTGCTCGAGGACGGGCTGGACGGGCGGCGGATCAGCCAGGTCGGGCTGGCGCCCTTCGCCAATACGAAGCGGGCGCACGAGAAGGCGAAACGGGCGGGCATTTCGGTGCGGACGGCGCGGGAGTGCCGCGACGAAGGGCTGGCCGTCGTCGTCGGGCAGGAGCTGTGGCGGCTGTCGCAGCTGTGCGAGGTCATCTACGTGGATTTCGACATCGATGTGATCGACCGCAGCCAGTGGCCCGCCTCGCCGGGCGCGCGGCCGGGCGGGGTTTCGGCGCAGGACTTCTTCGACGCGACGCGGGTGATCGGGGCGCATCCGAAGGTGAAGGCGGTGGACCTGACCGAATACGATCCCTCGCTGGAGATCGGCGACCTCGGCTCGCTGACGGCGGGGCGGTGGTTCTGCGAGCTGCTGGCGGGGTTTGAGACGCGATGACTTTCAAACTCCGTGCATCCCTGCGAAGGCGGGGACCCAGTTCTGTCCAGCTTGACGCCGGTGTCTCCGGACAGCGATCGCGCCCAGCCTTGCAGGCTGCAACACCCAAAGCACTGGGTCCCCGCCTTCGCGGGGATGCACGGAAATGAAGGTCGACCGCCTCATCACCGATTGCCGCCTCGCGACCATGACCGAGGGCGGCGAGGCCTATGGCGCGATCGGGGACGGGGCGATCCTGATCCGCGAGGGGCGCATCGTATGGATCGGTTCGCGCGGCGCTCTGCCCGAACATACGGCGACTGAAACGGACCGGCTGGACGGGCGCTGGGTCACGCCGGGGCTGATCGACTGCCATACGCATCTGGTGTTCGGCGGCGACCGCTCGGGCGAGTTCGAGCAGCGGCTGAACGGCGCGACATACGAGGAGATCGCGCGGGCCGGGGGCGGCATCGTCTCGACCATGGCGGCGACGCGGGCGGCGTCGGAGGACGACCTGTACGCCAGCGCACGGGCGCGGCTGGCGGGGCTGAAGGCGACGGGCGTCACCACGGTCGAGATCAAGTCCGGCTACGGGCTGGACCGGGACAGCGAGCTGAAGATGCTGCGCGTGGCGCGGCGGATCGGGCGCGAGGCGGGGGTGCGGGTGCGGACCAGCTATCTGGGCCTGCACGCCGTGCCGCCGGAGCATCGGGCGGACCGGGCCGCCTATGTCGATCTGGCCATCGACGACATCCTGCCGACGGCCCATGCCGAGGGGCTGGTCGACGCCGTCGACGCCTATTGCGAGCCCATCGCCTTCACGGTCGAGGAGACGGCCCGGCTGTTCGACCGGGCGCGGGCGCTGGGCCTGCCGGTGAAGCTGCATGCGGACCAGCTGTCGGACGGCGGCGGGGCGGCGCTGGCGGGGCGGTATGGCGCGTTGTCGGCGGACCATGTCGAGCACACGACCGAGGCGGGGGTGCGGGCCATGGCCGAGGGCGGGGTGGTCGCGGTGCTGCTGCCCGGGGCCTATCTGATGCTGCGCGAGACGACCCCGCCGCCGATCGACCTGTTCCGGGCGCACGGGGTGGCGATGGCGGTGGCGACGGACTGCAATCCGGGCACCTCGCCGGTGGCCTCGATGACGGCGGCGATCACCCTGGCCTGCGTCCAGTTCCGGCTGACGCCCGAGGAGGCGCTGGCGGGGGCGACGCGGCATGCGGCGCGGGCGCTGGGGCTGTCGGACGAGATCGGCACGCTGGAGGCGGGCAAGGCGGCGGATCTGGCGGTGTGGGACATCACGCGGCCGGCCGAGCTGGCCTACTGGCTGGGCAAGCCGCTGCTGGAGCGGACCTATGTCGCGGGCGAGCGGCGGTAGTCGAATCCCTGTATGCTGCGGGCATGAGCCGACGCCCTGACGCCATCGAACGCCTGCTGATCGCCGCCCTGGTCGCGACGACCCTGCTGATGGGCGGGGCGACGGTGCTGCTGACCGCGAACCTGTTCGGTCAGGGCCTGTAGGCCACCTTGTCCGCAAGGGCGGGCCGGGGGCGTTCCAGCGGCGGCTCGGCCAGGGTCCCGATGTGGATGAAGCCCGCCACCCGCTCGCCGCCCGCCACGTCGAGGATGTCCTGCGCCTGCGGGTCGTAGCTGTACCAGTCGGTGATCCAGCTGGAGGCGTAGCCGAGGGCGTTGGCGGCGTGTTCGAGGTTCATGCAGACGGCGCCGGCGGACAGCTGCTGCTCCCACTCGGGCACCTTGTGGCCGGGGACGGGGGCCGAGATCACCATGATGGTCGCCGGCGGGGCGGTCAGCTTGGCCAGAACGGCCTTCGCCTTGTTCGGGTCGGGCTGGATGGCGGCCAGCGGGGTCAGGGCTTCGGCCAGTTCGGCGCGGGAGCGGGGGCCGAGGACCACGAGACGCCAGGGAAACAGCTTGCCGTGGTCGGGGCTGCGAAGGCCGAGCGTGAGGATGTCCTCGATCTCTTCCGGCGACGGGCCGGGCGCCGCGAGGACCTGGGCGGAGGCCGAGCGGCGGGTCGCCAGCCTGAGGCGCAGTTCGTCCGACGCGGTCGGGGCGGGCAGGGGATCGCCGAGGGCGAAGCGCGGCAGGGCGGGACGTGTCATGCCGCTCACATGGCGTCGGCGGGGCGAGAGGTCAAACCGCGAGCGCCGTTGCGGCAGGCGCGCGGCATCGCCATACGCACCCCATGACCGATTCCCGCACCGACTTCGACGCCGACCGCCCTCTGCCTGCCTGGGACGACGGAAGCGACCGGCCGCCGGCCTGGCGGGACCATGGCTCCAGCGTCCTGTTCGAAAGCCCCTGGCTGCGTCTGGTGCGGCACGATGCGACGGCGCCGACAGGCTTCAAGGCGGACTACGCCGTCATGCGGCCGCGCAATATGTCGGTCGGGGTGCTGCCCGTGCACGACGACGGCACCGTGACGCTGGTCGGACAGCAGCGCTTCGCCCTGATGAACTGGTCGTGGGAGATGCCCGAAGGCGGCGCGCCGTTCGACGAGGACCCGATCGAGGGCGCGCGCCGCGAACTGGCGGAAGAGGCGGGGCTGGAGGCGGCGCACTGGCTGCCCGCCTGCAAGGCCGAGATGAGCAACTCGATCACCGACGAGCGGGCCATGGCCTGGATCGCCTGGGGGCTGACGCCGGTTCCGGTCGCGCCCGATCCGACGGAGATCATCCGCGTCGTCCGCGTGCCGTTCGGCGACCTGCTGCGCGAGATCGGGACGGGGGCGATCCGGGACATGTTTACGCTGGCGACGGCGCTGAGGGCCTACCATATGGCGCGGGAAGGCGAACTGCCGCCCGAACTGGCGAAGGCCATGCTGGCGAGCGTATGATGTCCGCCATGGAGACTCCGATGCCCAAGCTGGAAGTCGTCGCCGGGCGCAACGAACCCTGGTCGCTGCTGCGCGCCGCGGCCGAGGAGACGATCCGCGCCGAGCCGCATCTGGCGTCGCAGCTGAACGCCGTGATCCTGTCGCACGACGACCTGGCCTCGGCCCTCAGCTTCCAGATCGCGCGCAAGCTGGGCGACGGCGAACTGGGGCCCATGTCGGTGCGGGAGATCTGCCGCGACGCCTTTGACGCCGATCCGAAGATCGTGGCCGCGGCCGAGGCCGACCTGCAGGCGGTCGCCGAGCGGGATCCGGCGATCAAGACGCTGTTGCAGCCGTTCCTCTACTTCAAGGGCTTCCAGGCGCTGCAGGCGCACCGGGTGGCGCACTGGCTGTGGAAGCAGGGACGCGAGGCGCTGGCCTTCCATTTCCAGAGCCGTATCTCGGAACTGTTCCAGGTCGACATCCATCCCGCCGCCCGCATGGGCTCGGGCCTGTTCCTCGATCACGGCACGGGCATCGTCATCGGCGAGACGGCGGTGGTGGGGGACGAGGTCTCCATGCTGCACGCCGTGACCCTGGGCGGAACGGGCGCCGACCGGGGCGACCGCCATCCCAAGATCGGCAAGGGCGTGCTGCTGGGGGCGGGGGCCAAGGTGCTGGGCAACATCACCGTCGGCGACTACGCCAAGGTGGCCTCGGGCTCGGTGGTGCTGAAGAACGTGCCCGCGGGATGCACCGTCGCCGGCGTGCCCGCGCGTCTGGTCAACTGCCCGACCGAGGCGACCCCGGCGCGGACGATGGATCATACGCTGGCCGACATCGTCTACGACTTCGTCATCTAGCCCCGCTCCTCCCCATGAATGGGGAGGAGATTTTCAGGCGAGGGTTTCCCTGCCGGGCGGGTTTCTCTAGGGTCCGCGGCTTCACGAGTGACCACCGAGGCCGACCATGAACACCGCCGACATGAAGCGCGTCGAGACGCACCTGAAGCGCACCTTCAACACGGGCGGCATCATCCTGAAGCCGCGCGGCAAGCCCAATGACTCGTGCGAGGTCTATGTCGGGGACGAATTCATCGGCGTCGTCTTCGAGGACGAGGACGAGGCCGGCAGCTTCATGTTCGAGATGGCGATCCTGGCGGAAGACCTGCCGCAGGACTGAGTTCTCCGGCCCAAATCTGAACGAGGGGGCCGGGCACGAAAAAGCGCCGGTGGAGCGATCCACCGGCGCTTCGTCGTTCAGGCGTCGCGATCTACTTCTTGCCGAAGATCGCGTCGAGCAGGCCGGACAGGAAGCCCTTGCTTTCGGCAGGCTTGGCGGCCGGCTTCGGAGCGGGAGCCGGAGCCGGAGCGGCGGCGACCGGCTTCGGCGCCGGCGCGGCGACGGGCTTCGGAGCAGCGGCCGGAGCGACGGCCGGTTTCGCGGCGGCGGGCTTAGGCGCAGTCGCGGGTTTGGAGGCGGCCTTCTTGGCGACCGGCTTCTTCGCGGCGGGCCTGGCGGCCGCCTTCGGAGCAGCCTTCTTCACAGCGGGCTTGGCGGCGGCTTTCGGCGCGGCCTTGGCGGCCGGCTTTTTCACCGCGGCCTTGGGCGCGGCGGCCTTGGCCGGGGCGACGGTCTTGACCGCAGGTTTGGCGGCGGCTTTCGGCGCGGCCTTCTTCACGGCGGGCTTCACAGCGGCCTTGGGCGCGGCGGCCTTGGCGGCGGGTTTCGCAGCGGCTTTCGGCGCAGCGCTCGACTTTGTCGCCGGTTTCGGCTTGGAAGCGGCGGCGGCCGGCTTCGGTTTCGCAGCCGTACTCGACTTGGATGGTGCTTTAGCCATGAATTCCCCGACCCCTCGGATTAGTTGGTTGATGCTGGCGCAGGAGAGCGCACCAGCGTGCGTCTCGATTCGATATGATAGCGGTGTTTGAGAAATGTCCGAGTCCGCAGTTCAAATAATCGCACGCGGTCCCCGCGACATCGCCGAAGCCGCCGCCGCATCGCTGGATTCCGATCCGCTGCTGGAAGGCGCGACCTATTCGATTCTCGAGGAAGACGAGGACAAGGGCATCTGGCGCATCGACGCCTTTCCCAATGACGCCGACGACGCAAAGGGCATCGAGGCGCGGCTGAAGGCGCACGACGGCCTGACGGTCGTGGTCGAGAAACTGGCCGACGCCGACTGGCTGGCCATGTCGCTGTCGGGCCTGCCGCCCGTGCGCGCCGGACGGTTCTTCGTCTACGGCGCCCACGATCAGGGCATCGTTCCGAAGAACACCGTGAACCTGAAGATCGACGCCGGCGCCGCCTTCGGCACCGGACACCACGGCACGACCGTCGGCTGCCTGATCGCCTTCGACGAACTGCTGAAGAAGGAACGGTTCGAGCGGGTGCTGGACGTCGGCTGCGGCACGGGCGTGCTGGCCATCGCCGCGGCCAAGACCGGATCGAAGGTCGCGGTCGGCACCGACATCGACCAGCCTTCGGTGCGCATCGCCAACGAGAACGCCAAGCTGAACCAGGCCAACGCCCGCTTTGTCCACGCCTTCGGCCTGAACGACCGCAAGGTGCGGGGGCAGGGGCCCTATGACCTGGTCTTCGCCAACATCCTGGCCCCGCCGCTGGTGAGCCTGTCGCAGGACATCAAGGAGGCGCTGAGCCTGGGCGGCGTGGCCATCCTGTCGGGCCTGCTGCGGACGCAGGAGCGGCGCGTGTCGGCGGCCTATCTGTCGCGCGGTTTCATCCTCGAACGGCGCATCCATCGCGACGCCTGGAGCGC
>NZ_JAKFEB010000127.1:0-7356 GCF_036677305.1 Brevundimonas sp.
GCGTCCCGCCCCGGTGGCGCGCGCGTCGGCTTGAGGCTAATCAGCGCCACGCCCGTTTGAAAGAGGCGATCAGGAGACGACCCTTCATGACGGCCCTCATCCTCCACGGCGGCGCGGGCGCCCGGCGCGAACGCAACTACGACCGCGAGACCGTGCACATGCGCGAGGTGGTCGAGGCCATGAAGGCGCGGCTGGACGCGGGCGCATCGGCCCTGGACGTGGTCGTGGAAGCGGTTGTGATGCTGGAGGACTCCGGCCTCTATGTCGCCGGACGCGGCGCCTCGCCCAATCTGGCCGGCGCCTATGAGCTGGACGCGAGCCTGATGGACGGCGACGGCCGCCGCCCGGGCGCCGTGGCCGCCCTTCAGGGCTTTCGCAACCCCATCCGCGCCGCCCGCGCCGTGCTGGATCACACCCCGCACGTCATGCTGGTCGGCGAGGGCGCCGGCGCCTTCTGCGCGGCTCAGGGACTGAACCGCGTTGAGGACCCGGAGGCCTGGTTCACCCGCGCCGGTCAGGGCGAGGACAACCATCCGCCCGGAACGCTCAGCCACGGCACGGTCGGCTGCTGCGCCCTGGACGATCAGGGACGGCTGGCGGCGGCGACCTCGACGGCCGGCGTGTTCGGCAAGATGCCCGGCCGCGTCGGCGACACCCCCATCCCCGCCGCCGGCACCTGGGCCGACGACCGGATCGCCGCCTCGGGCACCGGACAGGGCGAGTATTTCATGCGCGTGGCCGCGACGGCCCAGGTCAGCTGGCGGGTCGCCGCCGGCCAGTCGCTGGCCGAGGCGACGCAGGGCGTCATCGACGAGATCGGCGGCCTGGGCGGCGACGGCGGCCTGATCGCCCTCGATCGCCACGGAAACATCGCCCACCCCTTCAACAGCCAGGGCATGAAGCGCGCCTGGCTGACGACGGACGGTCAGATCGGGGTCGAGGTGTTCGGCCGCTGACGCCGCGCCTTACGCCGAATTAATCTCCCGCAGAACGCGGTTCATCCGGCGTTCACCGACTGCTACGCTAAAGCTTGGCGCGTAATCGGGAGCCTGAAATGAAGTCCGCCACGACCGCCGTCCTCGCCGCCGCCCTGCTCGCGTCCGCCGCCTGCGCGCCCGTCATCCAGGGCGGCCCGCCCATCGCCCTGCCGCCGGGCCTGCAGGAGACGGCCCAGGTCGGCAGCATCACCATGTCCAGCGACTGGGTGAACTCGGCCGACGACTTCTCCGAAACCTTCTCGGACGAGGTTCATGAGGAGCTGAAGCGCTGCATGTGGGGCACGGCGCCGATCAACGTCCGCATCCACATCGACGAGTTGCAGCGCGCCGACCGGCTGGGCGTCCTGCTGAACGGCGACGGCGTCCACACCCTCTCGGGCACGGTCGAGTTCGTCGATCCCGCCCGCGACAACCGCGTCGTCGGCCGCTTCCCCGTATCCGTGGCGACCAGCGCCCAGGGCCGCCTCGGCGGCCTGCTCGGCGACCGCCAGATGATGGTCTCGGAAGAGTTCGGGCGCGCCATCTGCGACCAGGCCTTCGGCCGCAACCCTCGCGACCGCGGCCCGCACAACGCGACGCAGGGCTGATGACCCTCCGTCGCGAAGCCTTCGTGATAGGGGTCGGGGCGTGAAGCGCTCGCTCCTCTATCAAATTGTCCTCGCCCTCCATCTGGGTTGGGGCCTGCTCATCGGCTGCTGGATTGCGATCGTTGATCAGAAAACCTTCTGGGTCTGGAAAGCGCCCCTGATTGGCCTTTGCGTCGCCGGGTGTTGGGTCGCCTTCCATTTCCATCTCACGATCTGGCGGGCCGTCCGATCGTGGATCGGAAAGATGAGCGCCAGAACATGAAAAGGGCCGGCGGATCACCCCGCCGGCCCTTCCCGTTTCGTCTGAAGCCGAAGCCTATTCCGCCGTACCGCGCGCCAGATTGCGCAGCACGTAAGGCATCACGCCGCCGGCCTTGAAGTAGTCCAGCTCGGTCTGGTTATCGATGCGGCAGCGGACCGGGAAGCGGGCCATCTTGCCGTCCGACGGGCGGAACAGCTCGACCCACAGGTCCTGACGCGGACGCAGGCGTCCGACGTTGGCGTCGGTCAGGCCGCGGATGGTGACGATCTCCTCGCCGGTCAGGCCCAGACGCAGCCAGCCCTCGGCCTTGAACTGCAGCGGCACCACGCCCATCCCGACCAGGTTGGAGCGGTGGATGCGCTCATAGCTCTCGGCGATGACCGCGCGGACGCCCAGCAGCTTGGTGCCCTTGGCCGCCCAGTCGCGCGACGAGCCCGTGCCGTATTCCTTGCCCGCGAACACGACCAGCGGCCGGCCCTCGGACTGGTAGCGCATGGCCGCGTCGTAGATCGACATCGTGTCCTGCGACGGGAAGTGGCGCGTGACGCCGCCCTCGATGTCCGGCGTGATCTTGTTGCGGATGCGGATGTTGGCGAAGGTGCCGCGCATCATGACTTCGTGGTGGCCGCGGCGCGCGCCGTAGCTGTTGAAGTCCAGCGCATCCACGCCCCGGCCGGACAGATAGACGCCGGCGGGCGAGGTCTTCTTGATCGAACCGGCCGGGCTGATGTGGTCGGTGGTGATCGAGTCGCCGAAGATGGCCAGCACGCGGGCCTCGACGATGTCGGCGACCGGCGCCGGCTCCATCGACAGGCCTTCGAAATAGGGCGGGTTGGCGACGTAGGTCGAGGCCTCGTCCCAGGCGTAGGTCTGGCCGCCCTCGACCTTGATGCCCTGCCAGTGCTTGTCGCCCTTGAACACGTCGCCATAGCGTTTGGCGAACATGGCCGGGGTGACCGACTTCTTCTGGATGTCGGCGATCTCCTTCGAGGTCGGCCAGATGTCCTTCAGGAAGACGTCCTTGCCCTTCTTGTCCTTGCCGATCGGATCCTTCGAGATGTCGATCCGCATCGAACCGGCCAGGGCGTAGGCCACGACCAGCGGCGGCGAGGCCAGATAGTTGGCCTGGACGTCGGGGTTCACCCGGCCTTCGAAATTGCGGTTGCCCGAGAGCACGCTCGTGGCGACCAGACCGTTGTCGTTGATCGTCTTCGAGATGGTCTCGGCCAGCGGGCCCGAGTTGCCGATGCAGGTCGTGCAGCCGTAGCCGACCAGATTGAAGCCCAGGGCGTCCAGATCGGCCTGCAGGCCGGCGGCGGTCAGATAGTCGGTGACCACCTGCGAGCCGGGGGCCAGCGAGGTCTTGACCCACGGCTTGACCTTCATGCCCAGCTTGTGGGCCTTGCGCGCCACCAGACCGGCGGCGATCAGGACCGACGGGTTGGAGGTGTTGGTGCAGCTGGTGATGGCGGCGATGACCACGTCGCCGTCTCCGAGATCGAATTTCTCACCCTCGACCTGAACGCGCGGGGCGTCGACCGGGCGGCTGAAGACCTCGCCCAGGGCGGTTTCGAACGCCGGGGCGGCGACGGTCAGCTCGACCTTGTCCTGCGGACGCTTGGGACCGGCCAGCGACGGCACGACCGTGCCCATGTCCAGTTCCAGCACGTCGGTGAAGATCGGGTCTTCCGAGGTCTCGTCGATCCACAGGCCCTGAGCCTTCGCATAGGCTTCCACCAGGGCGACGCGCGCCTTGTCGCGGCCCGTGGCGGTCAGATAGTCGATGGTCGCGCGCGACACCGGGAAGAAGCCGCAGGTGGCGCCGTATTCCGGGGCCATGTTGGCGATGGTGGCCTGGTCCTCGATGGTCAGGCTGGTCACGCCGGGGCCAAAGAATTCGACGAACTTGCCGACCACGCCCTTCTTGCGCAGCATCTGGGTGACGGTCAGCACCAGATCGGTGGCCGTCGTGCCTTCCGACATGGCGCCGGTCAGTTTGAAGCCGATGACTTCCGGGATCAGCATCGGGATCGGCTGGCCCAGCATGGCCGCCTCGGCCTCGATGCCGCCCACGCCCCAGCCCAGAACGGCCAGGCCGTTGATCATGGTCGTGTGGCTGTCGGTGCCGACCACGGTGTCGGGATAGGCGACGGTCTTCTTGCCCTCTTCCAGCGTCCAGACGGTCTGGGCGAGGTTCTCGAGGTTCACCTGGTGGCAGATGCCGGTGCCGGGGGGCACGACGCGGAAATTGTTGAAGGCCGACGAGCCCCAGCGCAGGAATTTGTAGCGCTCGATGTTGCGCTCATATTCGCGCTCGACGTTCTGGTTGAAGGCGCCGGGCGTGCCGAAATGGTCGACCATGACCGAGTGGTCGATGACCAGGTCGACGGGGTTCAGCGGGTTGATCTTGGTGGCGTCGGCGCCCAGCGCGCTCATGGCGTCGCGCATGGCGGCCAGATCGACGACGGCGGGCACGCCGGTGAAGTCCTGCATCAGCACGCGGGCCGGACGGAAGGCGATCTCGTGCTCGACCGAGCCCTTGTTCTCGGTCCAGGCGGCGACGGCTTTCAGGTCGGCTTCGGTGACGGAAACCCCGTCCTCGTTGCGCAGCAGGTTCTCCAGCAGCACCTTCATCGAGCGCGGCAGACGGGAAATCCCGGCCAGACCGGCTTCCTCGGCGGCGGGAAGGCTGTAATAGGCGTATTTCTTGCGCCCGACGGAAAGGTCCTGACGGGTCTTGAGGCTGTCGTTCGACGGCATGGAGAGGCTTCCTCTGGTCAACGCCGCCCGACAATCCGGTTGCACGAACGCGCGGCTTGCGGCGGGGCGCACAGGTCCCCGACGCGCGCGACGATCGCCTGCTGCGGCGAGGCCGGATATAGCGAGGGTTCCGGGCGGCGTCCATGTACCCGCGTCAGCGGTAGGGGCATTGAGAAACGTTCGCATCAACAGTCTCCCTCCCCCTCCGGGGGAGGGTGGTCGCGAAGCGACCGGGTGGGGACGGCTGGGCGGCATCATCGAGCCGCTCCCACCCCGTCGACGCTACGCGCCGACGCCCCTCCCCTTGCAGGGGAGGGAGACGCCATGATCACCGCCGCCGACCTCACCGTCTCACGCGGCGACCGCGTCCTGTTCAGCGACCTGTCCCTGTCGCTGGCCTCAGGCGAGGCCCTCGCCCTGACCGGGGCCAATGGCGCGGGCAAGACCAGCCTGCTGCGCACGATCGCCGGCTTCATCCGCCCCGACGCCGGCGCTGTCGCCTTCGCCGACATCGATCCGGCCGAGGCGCGGGCCAATCACATCCACTGGCTGGGCCATCTGGACGGACTGAAGACCGGCCGCCGCGCCCGCGAGGAACTGACCTTCCAGGCGCAATGGTCGGGCGCGACCGCCGACGGAATCGCCGCCGCCGTGGACGTGCTGGCGCTGGAGCCCCTGCTGGATCTCGAGGTGCGCAAGCTGTCGGCCGGCCAGCGCCGCCGCCTCGCCTTCGCCCGGCTGATCGCGGCGCCGCGCCCCATCTGGCTGCTGGACGAACCCTTCGCCCCGCTGGACGCCCGCTGGCGCTCGGCGCTCGGCCTGCTGATGCAGGCCCATCTGGACAAGGGCGGCGGGATCATCGCCGCCGTCCATGACCCGCTGCCGCTTCCGTCCAGGACGCTCGACATCGGAGCCGGACGATGAAGCCGCTGATGGTCCTGTGGCGGCGCGAGGTCGCCCTCGCCTGGGCCGGAGGCGGAGGCCCCCTGCTGGCCTGCGGCTTCTTCCTGTGCCTGACGGTGCTGGTCCCGCTGGCCGCCGGGGGCGATCCGGCGGGGCTGAAGCCCGTCGCGGGCGGGATCGCCTGGCTGGCCCTGGCCCTGTCGTCGATCCTGTCGCTGGAGCGGCTGTTCGAGCGCGATCTCGAAGACGGCGCCCTGGACCTGATCGCCCTCGGCCCGGCCCCGCTGGAGCTGGTCGTCCTCGCCAAGGCCAAGGCCCAGTGGCTGGCCGTCGGCGCGCCCCTGGCCCTCACCGCGCCCGTCGCCGCCGTCACCCTGGGCCTGCCCCCGGACCTCGCCCCCCTGGTCGCCCTCTCCGCCCTGATCGGCGCCCTCGGCTTCGCCCTGACCGGAGCCCTCGGCGCGGCATTGGCTCTCGGCGCCCGGCGCGGCGGTCTGCTGATCGCCGTCGTGGTCCTGCCGCTGTTCATCCCGCCCGTGGTGTTCGGCGCGGGCGCGCTGGAGCGGGCGGCGAACGGCCTGTCGCCGACGCCGGCCCTCGCCTTCCTGTTCGCCTATGTCCTGTTCGCAGCGGTGGTCACGCCCTTCGCGGCGGCCGCGGCGATCCGCAACGCCCAGAGCTAGGCGTCAGCGGGCCTCGGCCAGCCCGGCGATCCACGTCTCCAGCCCCGCCGTGTCGGACAGGGCGCCCGTCCATTCATGGGCCGGAACGGCGGTGACATTGTTGCCCCGCGCGCGCCCGCGATAGACCTTCATCGGCACATGCGCCGTGACCCGGCCGCCGGACAGGGGCTGGCGGCGGATTTCCATATAGACGGTGTCCGCCGTGGTCTCCTGACCCACCTGCACCGCGCCCAGCGCGGTCAGCAGATCGACCGCGTCGAGGCAGGCCGAGCCGCAGCCGTAGTCCGTCAGCACATAGACGCGACCCTTCATCAGATTTTCGGTCGGGGCCGCGCCCTCCGCCCGGTCATCCCCGCCCGCCTGCCGCCAGAGGGCCTTCCCTTCGGCGCGGGCCGCGATCATGCCGGTCGAGATTTCATTGAGCCAGGCCAGGACGTCCGGATTCCCGCCCAGCTGGACCTTGTAGCCCTCGATGGTCTCCAGATTGAGGTCCGAGGTCCGCCAGTCCACGCCGGTGGACCGGGGCCGGCGCTCCTCGACACGGGCCTCTCCCCACAGGGTCGTGGCCATGGCGGTGATCCAGGCCGAAGACCCGCCGTTGTTGCCGCGCAGGTCGAAGACGACGACGGGCGCGGCGCGGATTTCATCGACCCGCGCGGCGATCTCCGCCTTCAGCGGCGTCAACTGCAGGCCGTCCTCGCTGGCCGGATCGCCGTTGAAGCCGCCCAGGCCGATCCAGACGCCGCGATCCCAGTTTCTCAGACCGATGGGCGTGGTGAAGCGGGGGGTGCGGGCCGCGGCGAAGCCCTCGTCGCGCGTCGCATCAGGCAGGTCGCGCCATGTCAGGTCGTAGCTGCGGGCCTGACCGTCGACCCGGAAATCGCACCGCTGCGGGATGGCGACATAGGGGTTGGTCTGGTCGATGAAGAGGGTGGAGGCGTAGGCCACACGCTGCGTGGTCAGGTTCCAGCGCCCGGCGGCGCGGCCGATGACCTCTTGCGCCAGAGCCTCCGCCGGACGGCCGTCGCACGAGACCAGCACGGCCCCGACCGGCGGCGCCGCCGGATCCTGGTTGAAGGCCACCGCATACTGATCCCTGCCGTCCACGCTGCGCATGCCGGTCAGGAAGCCGGGCCAGCGCGCGGTCCAGACGTGTCCCATCG
>NZ_JAKFEB010000128.1:0-7701 GCF_036677305.1 Brevundimonas sp.
ATGTCCCACGGCTGGGGCGCCTTGCCCCGCAGCACCATGAAGAAGGTGAAGATGGCGATCAGCGACGGCGCGGCGATGGCCAACAGGGCGGCCAGGGAGCGGTTCAGCTTGCGGATTTCCACGGACAGGACGGCGAGCATCAGACCAACTCCGGCTGGGGTGCAGTGACAACGGGGGCGGACGCGCGGCGGTAGATGCCTTCCAGCGAACGAGCGCGGGCGCCGATGGAGAAGACGGCGACCCCGGCCTCGACGAGGGCGCGGTTCATGGCCGAGACCGCGGCGTCGGGATCGTCTCCGGGAGCCAGCTGGACGACCAGACCGCCCCCGTCGACAGAAAGCGCCAGGTCGAACGGCTTGAGCACGGCGGAGGCCCGGCCCGCGTCGTCGACCCGCACGGCGATCTCGGGCGCGATGTCCGCCTTGATCCTCGCCAGTTCTCCTTCGAGCACCAGCCTGCCCTCATGGACGATGCCGACGTGGGTGGCGATCTGCTCGATCTCGCCCAGCAGATGGCTGGACAGCAGCACCGTCGCCCCCGTCCGCGCGGGCAGATCCTTGAGGAAGCGCCGCATGTCGGCGATGCCGTCGGGGTCCAGGCCGTTGGTCGGCTCGTCGAGGACCAGCACCGGCGGCGCGCCCAGCATGGCGCGGGCCAGACCCAGTCGCTGGCGCATGCCCAGCGAATAGTCCGAGACCCGACGGCGGCCGTGCTCCGTCATCTCGACCACCTCCAGCACCCGGTCGATCTCACTCGTAGGCAGGCCCAGCAGGGTGCGGGTCAGGTCGAGGTTCTGGCGGCCCGTGAGATTGGCGTAGAAGCCGTGCGCCTCCAGCAGGGCCCCGACCTTGCGGGCCGCGCCGATGCGGTCGCGGGCGACGTCTACGCCGGCGATCCGCGCCGAGCCCGAGGTCGGGCGGATCAGGCCCAGCAGCATCTTCAGCGTCGTCGTCTTGCCCGCGCCGTTCCGGCCGAGGAAGCCGTAGACGGCCCGGTCCGGCACGGTCATCGACACCGCGTCGACGGCCCGGCGGCGGCCGAAGCGGCGGGTCAGGGCCTCGGTTTCGATGGCGGCGATCATGACGGCGGCGCTCGTATTCGTTTAAGTGAGAGATAAAGTTGCGAACCTTGCGTCTTTAAGTCAAGATTAAAGATAAGACATCAACCCACGCCCCGGAGCGCCGCGTGAGCCAGACCGATCTCGTCCGTTTCCGCCGCATGTGCGGCCAGTTCCGCTGGCTGGCGGTCTTCATGGTGATCAGCGTCGGCGGACTGCTGGCCCTGCTCCACCTCGTCTTTCCAGCCCTGGTCGCGATGCGGGACGGGGTCTGGCCTGACGGCGTGCTGGATGGCCTGCTCTATCGCGCCCCGACCGTCTTCTATCTGTTCGCCGTATGGTCGATCGGTCGCGCCCTCGGCCAGGTGGCGAAGGGCCGCCTGATCCAGCCGGCCCTGTCCGGCGCCCTGCGTCGCGTGGGCCTGTCGTTGGGATTGGGGGGCGTGATCAGCGTATTCGTGGTCACCAACCTTTCACGGCTGATCGGGGCCACGCAGGGCGGTTATCTGCATTTCGATGTCGCCGGCATGACCCTGGGCATGATCGGCGGCGCCCTGTTCCTTCTGGGCCGGGTGATGGATCAGGCCGGCCGGGTCCAGGCCGAGCTGGACGAGATGATCTGATGCCGGTCCGCGTGACGCTCGACGCCCTGATCGTGAAGAAGGGGCTCAAGGCCCGCGATCTCGCCGCCGAGGTGGGGCTCAGCGAGACCCAGCTGTCGCTGTTCCGCTCGGGCAAGGTGAAGGGCATCCGCTTCCGCACCCTCGCCCGGCTGTGCGCGGCGCTGGACTGCAAGCCGGGCGACCTGCTTGACTACGGCTTCGACGCCGCCGACCTGGCGCCGGTCGAGGACGACGAGGTCTGACGGAACCGCGAAGCCGCCCCGCCATTGTCTGTCCGCAGACGCAGGAGAGCCGCGCGTGACCGATATCGACGACATCCTCGACGACGCCCGGGACGCCGCCGGCGACTTCCTGAACGCCAATGAGCGCGACATCGGCCACGTCATCCTCGGCGTGGCGGTGACCGTGGGCTTCGCCCTCGGCGCCACCCTGCTGGCGCGGACCACGATCCGGCCGCGGCCCATGCATCTGGCCGACGACGACGCGCCCATCACCGAACGGCCGCGCGGGCCGCTGAGCCTGATCCTGCCCGCGGTCTTCTCGGTCACGACCCTGTCGGCGGTGCGCGTCTGGAACGCCCCTGCCCGGCCCGAGCGCACCACCGCCATGAGCCTGTGGGCCGCCGCCCAGGCGCTGAACGCGGTGTGGATCGCCATGCGCCCGGCCAGCCGCAGCCTGCAGATCGCCGCCGCCATGTCCTCCGCCGGACTGGCGGCCGCCTTCGCCCACGAGGCGCGCAAGCTGGACAACCGGGCGGGCAAGCTGGCCGCTCCCAGCGGCGGTTCGGTGCATCTGGCCAATCTGGTCCAGGGCAAGTCGCAACCCCAGGCGCCGACCGTTCACTGACCCGCGCCTTGCCGGATCACGCCGCATCCTCTAGGGACTGCGCCCGTTCGCGCGCGCCACGGGGCTGCGCCCAATCCCTTCCGAGAACCCGATGAAGATCAACGGCAACAACATCAAGCCCGGCATGGTCCTTGAGCACAACAAGGGCCTGTGGGTCGTGACCAAGGCCAGCCACGTCAAGCCCGGCAAGGGCGGCGCCTTCGCCAACATCGAGGCCAAGAACCTCGAAACCGGCAACAAGCTGAGCGAACGCTTCCGGTCGGAAGACAAGGTCGAGCGCGTCACGCTGGAGCAGAAGGACTTCTCGTTCCTGTACGAGCAGGGCGACGCCCTGGTCTTCATGGACGACGCCACGTACGAACAGACCGAGCTGCAGAAGGACTGGGTCGGCGAGGACCGCGTCGCCTATCTGCAGGACGGCATGAAGGTCGTCATCGAAATGCACGAGGACCGTCCGATCGGCCTGACCCTGCCCGACCAGGTCACGCTGGAAGTCGTCGAGACCGAGCCCACCGTGAAGGGCCAGACCGCCTCGTCGTCCTACAAGCCCGCCATCGCCAACAACGGCGTGCGCATCATGATCCCGCCCTATATGGGCGTCGGCGAACGCATCGTCGTCGACACCACGACCGGCGAATACGTCCGCCGCGCCGAGTAAAAGTGGCTAGTGGCTAGTGGCTAGTGGCTAGTGGGCATCGCGCCCGCAACCACAGCCGGCGATCCCAAACGGGATCACTAGCCACCAGCCACTAGCCACTAGCCACTCGGTCCCGCAGGGGGCCGCCACTTCTCCGCATCTCCGGGCCACGCGCCTTTTCAGGACATGTCGGACCAGGAGATCCCCATGGCCCTCGCCTCAGCCCTCGTTTCCGTCATCATCGACGCGGTTCGCAAGACCGCGCGGCCCATGCTGCGCGACTTCGGCGAGGTGGCCCAGCTGCAGGTGTCCCGCAAGGGCCCGGGCGACTTCGTCACGGCCGCCGACATCAAGGCCGAGGACACCCTGTACGAACTGCTGATGAAGGCCCGCCCCGGCTACGGCTTCCTGGGCGAGGAGCGCGGCATGATCGAGGGGACCGACAAGTCCCACATGTGGATCGTCGATCCGATCGACGGCACGACCAACTTCATGCACGCCATGCCCCACTTCGCCATCACGGTGGGCCTGCAGCGCACGGCGCCGGACGGGACGTCCGAGATCGTGGCGGGCGTGACCTACAACCCGGTCATGAACGAGCTGTTCTGGGCCGAGAAGGGCAAGGGCTGCTACCTCAACGACCAGCGCATCCGCGTCGCCGGCCGCCGCGACCTGTCGGAAAGCCTGATCGCCACCGGCCTGCCCTTCATCGGCAAGACCGGCCACGCCCAGTCGATCAAGGACATTCACGCCATCGGCCAGCGCGTCGCCGGCATCCGCCGTCTGGGTTCGGCCGCGCTGGACTTCGCCTGGGTCGCGGCGGGCCGGTACGACGCCTACTACGAGCGCAACCTGAACCCGTGGGATGTGGCCGCGGGCATCCTGTTCGTCACCGAGGCGGGCGGCGTCGTCACCACCATCGACGGCGACGGCCGTCCGGAGACGGGCGCGCAGATCCTGGCCTCGAACTCGGAGCTGCATCCGCAGATCCAGAAGGTGCTGCGGGGCTAACCGACCACACAAACCGTGCATCCCCGCGAAGGCGGGGATGCACGGAATTCCTGGCTTCCAGCGACGTCGTCCAGGGGCAGAGAGTCTCGTAGTCCCGCGAAAAAATGCGGGACGGCGTACCCTGCCGACCAGGCGCCGCCGGCGAAGGCAGCTTCGCGGTGCGGAGCCGACATGTTCAACACTGTCAAAGACCAGGCCCTGCGGGCATTTCACACACTCGCACATGGCTGCGTCAGAAACGGTCGCAGGCCGTTTCCAGAGCCCTGGACGCCCTCACCGGAGGGTCGGAAGTAGCGGATTCCTGTCCCCGGAAGGGCGGGCGGGAAGGGGCGAGAGTCTCCATTCCGGGAGACGTTGTGCTTCCCCTTGCGAGGCGCGGCACGGAATTCACAATATCTCAAGTTGCCTCGGACATTGGTTCGTCCAGGGGGCGTAATGCGCAATATCTTGAAATGGCTTTGTTTCGATGAGCGGCTCGATCGCAGCGCTCGTCTAAGTCGCAAGAAGTTCTGGGTGAGAACGGCGCTCTGCATCGTAATTTCGGGCGTCCTTTTTCAATTTCTGAGCGTGCCTCAGGTCGGCGCCTGGCTCCTCCTGATGCTGGCGGCGGAGGCGGCGCTGACGATCGCCTGCGTCCCGAAATTCATGGTGGGTCAGCCAGACACCGCGCGCGCGCTGCGCATGGGGGCGTCGGCCGTTACCGCGATCGGCTGGTGCGTCGGTTCGTTGCTGCTCGTGGGCACCCATCAGCTGGCTCCGAGCATGGTGGGCGTCGCCCTGGTCGCCGGGGTCGCCGTCTATGCGATCGGATCCTGCTTCAGAACCCCCATCCACATGATCGCCTGCGGTCTCCCGCCGGGCGTGGCGCTTCTGGCGGCGCCGTGGTTCATTCCCCTCACGCTCGCGGAACTGATCGCAAGCCAGGTCGCCATGGTGGTGGTGGTCGGTTTTGGCGCGGCCACCGCGGTCAGCGCGGTCGTGACCCACCAGCGCCTGTTCATGACCTCGGCCGCGGTCAAATACCAGAAGCGTCAGGCGGATGCCGCGAACAGGGCCAAGAGCGTCTTCCTCGCGAACATGTCGCACGAAATTCGCACGCCCCTAAATGGCGTCGTGGCGATGGCGGACGCGCTCTCGCGTCGGCCGCTGGACCCGGAGGCGGCGTACATGGTGCAGACCATCCGTTCGTCGGGGGAAAGCCTGGAAAGGCTGTTGTCCGATATCCTCGACGCGGCCCGCATTGATTCAGGCAAGCTCGCCGTCGAGCAGATTCCCTTCCATATCGGCGACACGGTCCGTTCCGCCGTCGCCCTCCATCAGGCGCAGGCGTGCGACAAGGGGACCCTGCTGACGGTCGATATCGCCCCGGAAGCGGATGAACACTTCCTCGGCGATCCCGTTCGCATTCGCCAGATCATCAGCAATTTCGTATCCAACGCGATCAAGTTCACGGCCCGCGGAGAGGTGCGCGTGACCGTGAGCCTGAGCGAGAGCCTGCTCACCTTTGCGGTCGAGGATACGGGGATCGGGTTCGACGCCACGCAGACAGATATCTTCGGCCGCTTCCAGCAGGCGGACGGCACCATCACCCGGCGCTATGGCGGCACAGGCCTCGGCCTGGCCATTTGCGCGGACCTCGCCGGCCTGATGGGCGGAACGGTTGGCTGCTCCAGCACGCTCGGAGCGGGTTCGCGCTTCTGGACCACATTGCCTCTCGCGCGAGCAGAGGCGCCGTCCATGCCAGACGAGAGTCCGGCAAACTCCGGCGAGGCGGTGGGACTGAGGATTCTCATCGCAGACGATCACCCGGTGAACCGCAAGGTCCTCGAAATGATGCTGGCGCCTTCGGGCTGCGAACTGGTCCAGGTCGCCGATGGCGCCGAGGCGGTCGCCGCCTGCCTCGCGGAGAATTTCGACGTGATCCTGATGGACATGCAGATGCCGGTCATGGACGGTGTTTCGGCGGTCAGGGAAATCCGCCAGCTCGAGAAAAACCGCGGGTCCGCCCGGACGCCGATCATCATGGTCACCGCGAACGCTCTTCCGGACCACGTCGCCGCCAGCGCGGCGGCCGGAGCCGACAGCCACCTCTCCAAACCTGTGCGCATCGAGGCGCTTCATCGGGCGATAGAGAGCGCTCTTGCCGGCCCTGTCGCGCCCGTGGAGGCGGCAGCGGCGTAGCCCCCCGTTCGCTCCGCCGGCCCAGTCTACCTCTTCCCCATAGTCTGGATTAGGCTCGCCGCATGGGACTCCTGACCTTCAGCATCAACGTCACCCTGGACGGCTGCGTCGCCGGCGCTATACGAGTGGGCGGTCAAGCTGGACGCCAAGCCGAAATATGTGGCGTCGTCGACGCGCACGGACTTCCCCTGGACCAATAGCTGCCTCATCGCCGGCGACCTGCGCACGGCCGTGCAGAGGCTCAAGGACGCAACCCCGGCCGGGGTGCTGCTGGGCAGCGGCAAGCTGGCGACCGAGCTGGACCGGCTGGATCTGATCGACGAGTACAGGTTCCTGATCCACCCCCGGATCGCCGGCCACGGCCCGACCCTCTACCAAAGCGGGCTGCCGGGAACGCGGCGGCTGGAGCTGATCTCGGCCACGCCGCTCCGCTGCGGCGCGGTCGCCATGCACTACCGGCGCGAGCGCTGACCCGGAGTATGCCACGGATGCTTTCGAGGCGTTTGCTTCGGTGACCCGGGCCTCGTAGCGTCCCCACAAGCCAAAGTGGCAAGGATGCGTCGGGCGGGGGCCTCATGAGCGCTTTTGAGTTTTCATTCACGTTCTACGGCCTCGTTCTGGGCCTGTCGGTCGTTGAACTGGTCGCCGGTATTGCCCGGACCGTACATGGCGGAGGACGGTTCCGCGTGGGCTGGTTGACCCCTCTTGTCGCCATCTACCTTGCGCTGGATGTGGCGACATTCTGGAGCCAGTCATGGGTGATGAACCAGCACGCCCCTTACAGCTTCACCTTGCTTTTGCTTGGTCTGGTCTCTGCGGGTCTGTTCTATATCGCCGCCTCTCTGGTTTTCCCGCGCGATCCGGAAGACGGTTATGACCTGACGGAACATTTCTGGAAGCACAGGCGGATGATCTTCAGCATGGTGCTTGCTGCTAATATATTGAACCAGACGGCCGTCTATTGGCTGTTTCTCGCGTCGGGCTATCGGCCAGGCATAGGGGATGGGGCAATGCTGGCAGTCTTCGCGGCTCTGTTAGCAGCAATCCTGCTGCCCCGAGGAAAATGGGCCGTCGTCATGTTCGTCCTTGTGCTCACGTATAATGTGGCCTTCCTCGGAGCAGACGTGTTCGCGCTGGTCCAGAATGGTCCATGGCAGCTCGGCAACGCCATACCCGGCGCGGATCCGACTTCTTGAGGTCAGGCCTCATGCTCGCTGCGCCTGAGCGACCCGTCTCGTCGCTCCCCTTACCCGATCAGCGACTTCGCCGCCGCCCGCGCCTCGTCGGTGATCACCGCGCCCGACAGCATCCGCGCGATCTCCTCGCGGCGGGCCTCGTCGTCCAGC